>NZ_BAFY01000328.1 GCF_000308555.1 Nocardia cyriacigeorgica NBRC 100375
CATCGGCGGTGCGTGGGCCACGATCCGCCGGGCGACGGCGTAGCGATAGAAGGACCGGCCTCGTCCGGATGCTCCGGGCGGGGCCGACCCGTGCGTGACGTCGAGAGCCCTGGTCATCGGATTCGCTGCCGCCCTGCGAGCTGGCCGGTGACAACGATCCGAGCCGCCGCCGAACTGGGGCGGGGGATCGCCGCCGCTAGGCCGCGCCGACATCGTCCGCTGCCGATCGAACGCCGACGACAGCAGGTCGATGTCGGCTACCTGGCACCGCGTCGGTCACACACGCTGCGAATTCCATTGATACGCAGCGATTCCGAGCACGACCGCGAGCGTGGCGAGGACACCCCCGAGCGCCGTCGCCGCAGCGGGCATGCCCCATCCGCTGACGGCGTATCCGGTGGCAACGGTGAGGACCGCGGCCGGAAGGTAGGCACTGATGTTGAGGGCCGCGTTGGCTTCGGCTCGCCGCTGCGTCTCGACGTGCTGGGCGATCAGACGCAGCCCGCCCAGTTGGCCCAGCCCCTGCCCGGTGCCAGCGAGGACGGCGGCGGCTACGAATAGCACCGGGCTTTCGGTGAGGACGGTCAGGATGACGCCCACCATGGCGAACACGGTGCTCGCGGCGCCGAGCGCGAACAAACGATCGACGGTGAGTCCGGTGAGGGCGAGTTGCGACCCGGTCGCGGCGAGAAACATCAGGCTCGCGGCACCGCCGGCCAGCAGCGGCGAGGCAGTGCCTACCGCAAGGATCAGCAGTGACGGCCCGAGCGACAGGACGAAGGACGTGGCGGTCAGGCCTGGCGCGAAAACTGCTGCGCCGCTGGCGATATGGGTACGGTTGCGGCTCGGGACGTAAGGTAGGCGCGGCCACGGAAAACCGGCGGGGCCGGCATGCGGCTGCCGGGCCGGCCGTGGCAGCGGGAGCCGCACATAGCCGATCAGCGCCGCGATCAGCAGCGTGACGTTCACCGTGAACACCGGCAGCACAGGGGAGTCGGTCACCTGATAGACGGCACCGCCCATGAGCGGCCCGAGCCCGGCGCCGAACACCATCGCGACCGACGCGAGCATCGAGGTCGAGCCGCGCCGCCCTTCGCCACCGAGGTCGACGATCGCGGCCATCCCCGCCGAGACCACAATGCCGACCGCGACGCCCACCAGCAGCCGCGCCACGATCAGCGCGGCGACCGTGTTCGCGACCATGAAGAGCGCCGCCGACACCAGGGCGATGAAGATTCCGGGGACGACCACCCGCTTGCGGCCGTAGGTATCCGCGGCCCGCCCGGCGACGAGCAGTGCGCCGATCAGGCCCGCGATGTACGCGGCGAACACGAGGGTGAGCGTCGCCGAGGAGAACCGTATCTGCTGCTGCCAGAACACGTAGAGCGGCGTCGGGGAGTTCGACAGCGCGAACACTGCCGTCACTGCCCAGGCCGCCCGCGCGAGCTGCCATCTCGATCCGACCCGGTCTTCGGCCGCGGCCGCGAGCGCCACCACAGGAACCTCCTTGTACGAAATTTCTCGTACTGGAAGCTAGCAGTACGAGAAAATTCGTACAAGCCGGTAAAGTGGCGGCATGCACGACGAGTCAGAGGAACTGCCCCCGCTGCTGCCGGAGCCCGCGATCGCAGAGATCCGCCTCGAACGCGTCATGGGGGCGCTGGCCGAGCCGCTGCGGATGACCATCGTCCGCAAGCTTCTGCTCGAGTCCGACGCCTTCGATCATCCGTGCGGCTGGTTCGGCTTCGACCGCCCCAAGTCGAGCCTCACCCACCACTTCAAGGCCCTACGTGAGGCCGGCGTGATCCATCAACGGCAGTACGGACTGGAACGCCGCAGCCGTCTCCGCACCGAGGATCTGAACGAACGGTTCCCCGGGCTGCTCGATCTCATCGCGGCCACCGGCGATCAGTGACCAGAACGCGGTGTTCCCGGTCATCGCGTCCGATGCGGCGTCACCTCACGCGCGTACCTCGGCCATCCCGGCGATGCGCCAGCCGACGCTGGTAACCGCTGGTTCCAGGCTCAGCCGGCTCACCGCCGACTCCATTTCCCGGTCGTCGCGCTGATCGCCGACCAAGTCGGCCTGCACCGTTACCTGCCCGGTGGTGTCGCGATTGGCGCTCGACACCGCGACCAGGCGGAAATCGGTCCGGGTCAACGCCTGGACGAGTAGCGCACGCACATGCGGTTCGTTGGCGTCGTCGGTGACAGCGGTGAACACGTACCGCGCTGGGCGTTCGGCTCCCGCCTCGGGCCGACGATCGACGGCCCGGCCGGCGGCGCGCAATGCGATGTTCACGGCCACCACGGCCAGCGTCCCCGCGGCGGCGGTCAGGTACATGCCGGCCCCGGCGAGTGCGCCGACCGCGGCGGCGCACCACAGCGTCGCGGCGGTATTGAGCCCGCGCACATTGAGCCCGTCGCGGATGATGACGCCCGCGCCGAGAAAGCCGATCCCGGAAACGATTTGCGCCGCGACCCGGGTCGGGTCGGCGACCTCACCGTGGAAGCCATGGGCGGACAACAGCACGAACAAGGTCGCACCACCGGCGACCAGCGCGTTGGTGCGTAGCCCGGCCATGCGGGCGCGGTATTGGCGTTCGATCCCGATCAGGGCACCAAGCCCTACTCCGGTCCCGAGACGTAGCAGCATATCGATGGTGGTCATCACAGACCTCTTCCGCTCGGCGCCGCACCTCGCGCCGGCAGGGCGGATCGGCAGGCTCAGCCGATCGCGGGACGGCGCAGGTGGCGGCGTGGTGGCTGTATGGTGACGCGGCATAAATGACTACCGTCGGGCACGACATCCACCTCCCTTCCGTTGCGCCGGGGGAGTGGACCGGTGTCGATCACCGGTGGGCACCACTCCTCGTCAGACCTTCGGCACTCCACGGCGTGACCCACCTGCGTGCGGCGGGAGCCGGTCGGGACCACCCCTTAAGCCGGGGAGGCCTGTCCTGACCCGGGGCGTCTCTCGACGTTCGGGGTCGCCGGCCTGTTTCCGTGAAGGAGCCTCAGCGAACGATGGCACCTGGCGTCGGGTAGTAAACACCTCGGGCACTGCGATCGCAACCGTTCAGCGACATCCGTCACAACAGCCGAGCTGCTCGAACCAGGACGGTCCAGCGCCACGGTCGCCGATGCTCGCGAAGCTGGGCTACCAGCACGCGAGGAGCTCGGGAGACGTCAGGCCGACACCGACTCCTTCCGCACCCGTTCGGCCAGCTGGGCCGGCATCGGATCGTGGCGCAGATAGTCGCGGCTGAAGTGCGCGACACCGTGCGTCAGCGAGCGCAGGTCCACGGCGTAGCGGGACAGTTCCAGCTCCGGGACCTCTGCTCGGATCAGGGTTCTCCCGGTCTCGGCCGGTTCGGTGCCGAGGATGCGGGCGCGGCGCACCGACAGGTCGGTGAGCGCGGCCCCGAGGTAATCGTCGGGCACTTTGACCCGCACCTCCGCGATGGGTTCCAGCAGCTCGATCCGGCCGGCGGCCGCGGCTTCGCGCAGGGCGAGCGCACCGGCGGTCTGGAACGCGGCATCGGAGGAATCGACCGAATGCGCCTTACCGTCGAGCAGCGTGACCCGGACGTCGACCAGTGGATATCCGGTTGCCACTCCACGCGCGGCCTGCGCGCGCACGCCCTTCTCCACCGAGCTGATGAACTGCCGCGGCACCGCACCGCCGACCACCTTGTCGACGAACTCGATCCCCGACCCCTCCGGCAGTGGCTCCACCTCGATCTCGCACACCGCGTACTGCCCGTGTCCGCCGGACTGCTTCACATGCCTGCCGCGCCCGGACGCCTTGCCTCCGAACGTCTCCCGCAGCGCGACCTTGTGCTCCTCGGTATCGACCTGCACGCCGAACCGGGTGCGCAGCCGTTCCAGCGCGACGTCACGATGCGCCTCGCCCAGACACCACAGCACCAGCTGATGGGTGCGGTCGTTGTTCTCCACCCGGATCGCCGGATCCTCGGCCACCAGCCGCGACAGGCTCTGCGACAGCTTGTCCTCGTCGGCCTTGCTGTGCGCGCGAATCGCGATGGGCAGTAAGGGTTCCGGCATCTGCCACGGTTCGATCAGCAACGGCGAGCCGGTTCCGGAGAGGGTATCGCCGGTTTCGGCGTGCCCGAGCTTGGTGACGTAGGCGATATCGCCGGCGACGGCTTCACGCAGCGGCCGCTGCTGCTTACCGAACGGCGCGGTGATCCCGCCGACGCGTTCGTCGGCGTCGTGGTCGGTGCCCGAGCCGTGCCCGCAGATGTGCACGGTGTCGTCGGCGTGCAGGGTCCCGGAGAACACCCGCACCAGCGAGACCCGGCCCACGTACGGATCCGACGACGTCCGGATGACCTCGGCCGCCAGCTCCCCGGACGGATCACAGTGCAGGGGAGTGGGTTTCGAGCCGTTCGCCAGATGCACCGCCGACACCTCGTGCTCGGCCGGTGTCGGGAACCCGGCGGTCATCAGCTCGAGCATCTCCAGGGTGCCGAGCCCTTGCAACCCTTCCTCGGCGGCCGGTGCGGCGAACAGCACCGGATGGAAGCTGCCACGCACCACCGCGCGCTCCAGGTCGGCGATCAAGGTGCTCAGCTCGATCGTCTCGCCACCCAGATACCGCTCCATCAGCGTTTCGTCTTCGCTTTCGGCGATGATGCCCTCGATCAGCCGGTCCCTGGCGGGCCCGATCATCTCCAGCTCCGCGTCGGAGGGCTCCTTCCAGGTGCGCCGCCCGGTCGAGTAGTCGGCGATCCGCTGCTCCAGCAGCCCCATCAGCCCGGTCGCCGGTCGATGCCCATCCGCGGCGGCGGGCCCGTACACCGGCAGGTGCAGCGGCAGCACGTTCTCCGCCGATTCACCGCCGAGCAGCGCCTGACAGGTCCGCGTCATCTCGTCGAAGTCGGCGCGCGCGGTATCCAGATGCGTCAGCACGATGGCCCGCGGCATCTCCACACTCGCGCATTCCTCCCACAACGCCCGCGTTGCTCCGGCCACCCCCTCGACCCCTTCGGCCGCCGACACCACGAACAACGCCGCATCCGCCGCCCGCAACCCGGCCCGCAGCTCGCCAACGAAATCCGCATATCCGGGCGTATCGATCAGATTGATCTTCACCCCCTCCCACTGCACCGGCACCACCGACAACTGCACCGACCGATGCTGACGTTGCTCGATTTCGTCGTAATCCGACAGCGACGTCCCGTCCTCCACCCGCCCCGCCCGGTTCACCGACCCGGTGGCCAGCGCCAACGCTTCCACCAACGTCGTCTTGCCCGACCCGCTTCCCCCGACCAGCACCACATTCCGGATGGCCTCCGGCCGCCCCACCCCGTTCGCTCTGTCCACCATGACTCACCGTCCTCGGGAATCGACACGCGGTTATATCGAGCTTCCCACCGCCGAGGTATTCGCGTCCACGGTTCCGGCGAACCGTTCAGGAGTCGAATTCGCCGAGGTCATGGGCGGGTCTATCCGCTCGGTCCGAGCGTTGTCGCCCGGTTGACGAGATCGCGGCCGTGATCGCGTCGATCCGCCGCGCGAGGGGCGATGAAGCCGACCCAGGCGAAGTCGCGCGCCCTGGTGATGGCGACCATCGTCTGCCGGTCCCAGAGCTCGGACCGTTGCCGATCTGCTCCCGAGGAACCTGGAGTCAAGGGGCGGGGCGGTTCGGTGACGTAGAAGATTCCTCTGAACTCGAGACCCTTCGCCCGGTGCACGGTGCCCACTTTTACGCCTCCGGTGCGCTCGCCTCGGTAGTCCTCCAGGGGAGTGGCGGGAATGCCGGCCTTCCGCAGTCCGTCGATGACCGCGGCAGCTAGCTGACGGCTCGTGGTGATGACGGCGAGTTCGGCTAACGGGGCAGAGCATCCGCGGATGGCCGCGACCAGCGTGGCGTCGAGTTCGTCGACCGAGCCCTGCCAGTCGAAGGTTTCGCCGTCCGGTAAGACGAACCGCGCATCGTTGAGCGCGCATCCGGGGAGTCCTTCGAGCCGACCGAGGGTGTTCAGTGCGTTGACCGTCGCCGCTCGGCGGAATACCGCTTCTCGATTGCGATAGTTCACCCGAAGCAGCACTGTGCGCCCGCGCACGTCGATACCGGCATCGGCTGGTCGGCATCCGCCCTCGTACACCTGTTGCTGGCCGTCGCCGACCAGGAGTAGCGGTGCGTCGTCACCGCCCCCGGCGATGGCATGTGCCAGACGCAGCCCATTGAGGGTGATGTCCTGAACCTCGTCGACGACGACCACGCCGTAGGGCTTCTCATATGGCTTTTCACTCAGCATGTCGAGCGCGAGGGAAATCAGGTCGTTGAAGTCGGAGATCCGCTGTTCCCGGAGGATGTCGCAGTAGGGGAGGTAGAGCTCGTTCCAGACGAGTTCGCGTTGGTCTCGATCCAGATCGGCGCCGCTACGGCCGGTGCGATCGTGTTCCCAATAGTGCGGAAGGTCGGGGATACCGCGCCCTTTGATGACTCGATCGATTTCGGTTCGCCAGTAGTCGGCGCGGGGATCGATGGCTGCGAGGGCCGTTCCGGCGCGGCGCCAGGCCTGCTCGAAGGCTTGGTCCGTCCGCTTGGGTTCGATCTTGATGTGGCCCCGGCGACTCTCTATGAGATGTTTCGCCCATGCGTGTAGTCCGACGAACTCGGCGCGATGGCTGACCTCGCGGGCGAGGCGTCGGAAGTGTGTTCGTTGACTGGCCGCGAGGGTTGTCACGAAGGTCGTGTACAGCGCCGAACCGCTGTTGTGCCGGAGATGGCGGGCCATTCTGTGTAATGCGACCACCGTCTTGCCGGTGCCCGCAGGGCCAGTGATCCGCGCCGGGCCGCGAAAGGTCCGATTGATCAGACCGATCAGTTCCGGGTCTCGAAACGTCGTCCAATCGTCGAGTGGGCGGCCGACAGCCTTCGCCCGCTGTTGAGCCACCAACTCTGCCCGGTCCAGCAATGCCGGCTCCGTGGGGCCGGGCGGCGAGATGTCCATGCGTATCCGGCGATAGTTCGTCGCCCGCGACTCGACCTCGTCCGCGATCGCCCTGGCTCGTGCCGGACTGAAATCCGGTGTCAGCCTCGACAAGTTCGCGGCGAAGTCGGCCAGCCGGGTCGATATGTGCTGGCCGGATGCCGCGACCTCGATGTCGTCGGGCAACAGCAGGATCGTGCGCATGCGGTGAGCGAGGAGGTAATGCCGGTCATTGTGTAGGCCCGCGACGAACGGCCGTGCCTTGCGGGCTATCTCGTCGGTGCGAAGGAACCGCTGCCCGCGCTCGACGAAGACCAGCAGGTGCACTCCGCGGCTTCCGATCAGGATCGCGGCTGCCTCGCTCGCTGGATGGTTGGGTAGGTCCCGATGCACGAGGACGTGCCAAGCGTCGTCGTTCAACGGCACGCTCAGAAAGTTCCGATGCCGCGGGGTGAGGTCCGGGATCTGCCGAAGTATCTGATAGACCCTGGTCCGCCTCGAATCGCTGTTGGTCATCGCAGAACCCCCTTGCTGCTCGACTTCCAGCAATCAACGGTACGGTTAATCTGTTGCAGCCGTGGGTGATTCGACAACGTAGACCAGAACGTAACCATCCCGTGGAGGCCGCCATCCGTGGCGCCCGCACCGCACCGTCCCTGGCATGATGAGGGCCACGTCCGTCGAAGCCGCCCGCCGCCATCCGCTGCGGCTGTGGTCGCGGTTAGTTAGGTCGCACCGGTCTCCCGCACAGCGCACGCCCGCGCCGCATCGGCCGGGATCATTATGATCACTACGCCCGTCAACTCCACGTCCGTCCTCGCCCGCTGCGGCTGAGGCGCCGCAGGGTTCAATCGCCGTGGCGGCCAGTGTGGCCGGTCCGTGCCCGGTGTGATCAGCTCAGCCGCAGTGCGGTCAGGTGCCAGTCTCGGCTACCGGAACGTTCGATGCGGGCGGCGAGCGCCAGCCGACGGGAGCCGCGCAGATATCGAGCGCAGATCTCCGCTGTCTGCTCGTCGATCATCTCCACGTGTAGTCCGGCCAGGACGGCGGAGCCCAACTCTCGGCTCGGTACGAGGTCGGCCCGCACCAACGTGCCGACCGCCGCGACCGTGCGTTCATCGGCAATCCCCGACAGTTGCGAGACGGGTCGCCGATGGTCGAGAACTTCCAGCGCCACCCGCAGCGATCGTTCGGCGGCCAGCCGAGCCTGTTCCAACGCCTCACCGCCGTGATTCGACCTCGCCGCCGAGCACGCCGCTCGGCGGATTCCTGCGGGTTCTCGATGAGTGGATGACGCCGTCCGAGGACGTACGCGACTCCGGCACGGCAACGCTTGCGGGCTCGCCGGTAGCGGTACCCACGAGTCGTCCGGCACGTATGGCCGCGCCGGAGGTTCGTACATGGGAATAGGCAGCAGTTCTATGCGGAACTCATCCATCGGTATCCCCCTCGCAGATGATCGCCGGAGTGCGATCGGCTGAAACCAGCATGGCATTCGAGGAAATCCGTGCGCCAGGCTTAGCACGGGATTCCTCGCATTCCCGCTGTCGTAACGGCGTTTTCGACGCCGACGGCGTGTCGTGCCGACAGGGGGCCAAGAAATTTCCCGTCGGCCACTGTCGGTCCACCGGGGTAGCCACCGTGAACGACGCCGGGGGCGTGGTTGGGCCGCGCAGTATCAGGTGCTGAACCCGCCGACGAGCGTGCCGCCAGGCAGGCCCCAGACCTGTCTCCGCGAACACGCCCGCGGTGCTCACCGCCGCGGCGCCGACCCCAGCGCGGATTGCAGGACCTCGAGCCAGTGGCTCGACGCCGGCCCAGTCGACTGTTCCCGCCGATCCGGGCATCACACCGTGCGAAGCAAATGCAACGACATCTGCAAGAACATTCACCAATTATGTTGAACGGAAGCAGATTTCACTGTTGAAGCTGCAAGGTTCCGGTAAACTTCCTCCTCGGATGCAAACATCATCCGAAAGCAGGGGATCACTCATGACCGACATTGCTCGTGAGCGCAGACGCCGGTGGGTCGAGCGCCAACTCGCGGATCTGCCACGGCTCACGGCGGCCCAGCGGAGATTTCTCTCGGTACCGTTGTCCGAGCGCGATTGGCACCTATTGGTCGATCGCGCCGGCGACAACGAGGGACGAGCGTCAGGGTTCGCGATAGGCCGTACAGGTGTATACGCCCTGGTGTTCACCGATGTGGTCCCCTCACGCGCGTACCTGGCTCGAGTCCGCAAACATGCCGAGGAGGCCTTCGCGGACTTGCTGTTCGGCCGTGAACAGTTCGTCCCGCACATGCTCGACGTCATCTTGTTGATGAGCTCGGCAACGAGGGTGGAAGCGCACGATCAGTTCGTCGCGGTCGACGAATCGACCATCCGCGAAACACTCATCACGGGTGAGACCAAACTGTCGAAGCGTCGTGCCCGCGAGATCGCCTTGTCGGTGTCGGACCGATTGACCTGGTACCAGCGCATTTCCACCGAGTCCGCGCCCACGGCCGACGCGGTGGCGGCCGACGGCCTGTTCGGCGAAACGTCACTGGCAGAGGATGCGAGGGCGAACGGACTGGCGCGCCCTTTCCGCGAGTGGATGACGTTCCTCGACCCGGAGCAGCTCGCGCTGGTGCACGCGAACTTCCACGGCCCCGCCAGATTCAGCGGCCCGGCCGGCACCGGGAAATCGGTCGTCGCGCTGCATCGAATGGCACATTTCGCCAAACACAATCCCGGCCGGCTGCTGTTCACCAGCTTCGTCAAAACCTTGCCCGCCTATCACGAGCAGAGCTTCGCCCACCTGGCTCCGCACGCGCGCGGCCGCGCGAAGTTCATCGGCCTGCACGCGTGGACGATCGACTTCCTGAAACGCCGCGAAGTCCCCTACTACCTCGACTCCACCATTCGTGAAGACGCCTTCGCCCGCGCCTGGAGCCGGGCTCGCGAGGTGCTCGGCCGGATCGAAGGCACCGACTACCAGTATTGGCAAGACGAACTGGACCGCACGATCAAAGGCCGTGGACTGGAGACACGCGACGCGTACAAAGCGATCAAACGCACCGGCCGCGACGGCATTCAACTGCACGGCAGCCGCCGGGATTATGTGTGGGAGCACCTGTATCGGCCGTACCAGGCACGTATGGCCAACCGCGGCGCCGACGATTTCAACGACATCATCCGCAAGGCCATCGATGAACTGCGGGCCCGGCCATTGGACAGCACCGAAGATTACGCCATGGTCGTCGTCGACGAGGTCCAGGATTTCACGCTGATGCAGCTGCGGCTGGTGCACCAGATCGCCGGCGGCGGCCCGGATGCGAACCTGCTCATGGTCGGCGACGGGCAGCAGCAGGTATACGCCGGTGGCTGGCGAATCTCCGATGCCGGAATCCCACTGCAGGGCCGCGGTCGCATCCTGCGCCGGAATTACCGCAATCGAGAAGCGATCCTGCGCTACACCCAGCAGATCGAGGCGGGAAACAGCGTCGACGATCTCGACGGCGGCCAAGGCTTCGTCCTGCGCGACAGCGACTCCGTGCTGCCAGGCGGCGAGGCCACAGACCGATTCGTCAGCCGCGCGGAAATCGACACCGTGCTGGTCCGTGCCATCAAGGACTCCGGCCTGCCGGCCACCGATATCGCCGTCATCGTCAATACCAGGAAGCAGGCCGAGCACTTCCAAGACGTTCTGGAGCAGGCCAACTTCGCGGTGCTCTCGCTCGAGGAATACGACGGCACCCAACTCGACTGCATCAAGGTCGGCACCGTCTACCGGGCCAAAGGCATGGATTTCGCCGCCGTCTTCCATATCGCGGACAAACCCCTCGACACCGGCCACCTCACCGGTGGTGCCCGCGACCGCGCGGAACTGCTCGCCCGTCAGCGATTGGTGGCGGTGAGCCGTCCACGCGACTACCTGTGGGTCGCGTATCTGACAGACTGACACGGTGCACGAAGCGCCCGCCTACCCGCTTGCCCGGCCGACGGAAATCGGCGGTGTCTGGGCGGTCAGGCACGGCCAGAGCACCGTGAACGCGGCCTCCGACGACCCGGACGCCGACACCCGCCCACGCGTCCCGGACTGGACCATCGAGCTGTCCCCGCTGGGCCGGCAGCAGGCGGCGACACTCGGCGAATGGTGGTCCCGGCTCGGCGGCGACCGTCCCCGGCTGGTTCTGTGCTCGCCGTATCTGCGCACGAGGCAGACGTGGGCGGCGATGGAGCAGGCCGCGCGCGGTTCCGGCGATGATCCGGTCGTCGTGGTCGACGAGCGCCTACGCGACCGCGAAATGGGTGCGCTGGAGCTGTGGTCGCCCGTAGCGATCCGGCGAGATGCGCCCGAAGAAGCCGAACGTCGAGCGCGACTGGGGGATTGGTTCTACCGGCCACCCGGCGGCGAGTCGCTCGCCGACGTCACCCTGCGCGTACGCGATCTCGTCAACGATCTCGAAGGCTTTGCCGCACGAACCCAGATCCTGATCGTCGCCCACGACGCGACCATCGCCGCGCTGCGCCGCATCTTCGCCGGTCCGGGTTCGGAATTGCCCGACGAGCTGCCGCCGGTCCCGAATGCCTCTGTTTCCCAGTGGATTCAGGATGGCGGACGGCTGAAGTTGATCCGCTGGGGCGAACGGGTGATCTAGGCGTCCGATCGGCGCCTGGACCATCCGGGTCCTGATCTTCGGCTTGGAGACGATGTGAACCGGCCGACGGCGTCGTGCGGTGCGGCCGAGACGCATGGCCGTGGCGCGACGACCATGGCACCCATCACCCCGACCGATGTCGCGGTGACCTTCAGGCGTTGTATGTCAGCACCGCTGCCGACCGATCAACGCTGTTCGACCCGGACAGCCGGTGGCGCGACCGGACCACGTCCGCTGAGGTAGGCCTCCAATACGTCGAGATCCATGGGTCCCACGGTCAGATCGGTCCCACGCGTGAACACGCTGAACCCATCACCACCGGAGGCGAGGAAGTTGTTCGTCGTCACCCGATACACCGCAACCTCGTTCAACGGTTCGCCGCCGATGCGGACACTGCCTTTGTCGACCTTGTTTCCGGCCGGCGCCGCATCGTCGTAGGCGTAGGAGATGCCCGCCACCGACAGGACGATCGGCTTGTCCGGCTTGCTCCACTGCTGTTCCAGCAGGTCCACGATCTGCCGCCCGGTCAGGCTGACAGTCACCACCTGATTGCCGAACGGCTGCGACTGGTAGATGGCGCCGAATGTGATCGGACCCGCCCCGATGTCGGCGCGCACCCCGCCGGGGTTCATGACGGCCGCTACGGCCTGCGCGGGCCCGGCGGTGGCGGTGAGCATGGCGTCGGCGATCAGGTTGCCCAACGGCGATTCCCCGCTCGGCGCCGCCGATTTGGGCAGCGGCTGCGCGGCAGTACCCACCACCCGCTCGGCCCTCGGCGCGGCCTCGGCGGCGAAGAAGTCGATCAGCTCGACGGTCGCCGGATCGGGCGCCACATCCCGGGTCACCACCCGGTTGACAGCCTGCACGTCGACGCCACCGTCGCCGAAACGCAGCGTGACATCGGTGATCAGCCGCCCATACGACGCCGCCTGCGTCACGACCTTCCCGTCGAATTCGCACACGTAAGACTGGTGACTGTGGGCGGTGAACAGCACGCGCACCGCAGGATCAGTGCGCCTGGCCAACTCGGGCACGTTCGGCGTGATGTTCGCGCACCCGTTGTAATCGGCGTCGGGCACCTGCTGCTTCCCGCCGTCGTGCACCAACCCGACGATGACCTCGGCACCCGCGCCGATCATGTCCGGCACATGACGGTTGATCGCCTCCGCCGGATCGCCGAAGCGGTAGCCGCGAATGCCCTCCGGGAAAACTATCTGCGCGGTTTCGGGCGTCACGACACCCACCACACCGATCTTGTGCCCGCCGACCTCGACCATCGTCCACGGCCGAAGCCCAGGCGGCAGCCGGCCCTCACTGTTGGTCATGTTCGCCGCCAGATACGGAAACTCCGCCCCGGCGAACGGCGCGCCGGGCGAGCACCCGTCGAGCGCGCATCCGCCCTGCTGCATCCGAGCCAGTTCGATGACGCCGTCATCGAGTTCGTGGTTCCCGACCGCCGACGCCGCAGGCCACAACGAGTTGAGATACGTCACCGTCGGCTCCTCGTGGAACAGCGACGACACCAGCGGACTTGCCCCGAAATTGTCACCCGCCAGCAGCACCGCACTGTCCGGGTAGGCGGACCGCAGCCTCGCGAGGTGGGTAGCCAGGTAGGCGGCCCCGCCCGCGGCATGACCCGCGATCTGCCCATTCGATCCTTCGGGCGGTTGCAGGTGCCCGTGCAGATCGTTGAACCCGAACAGGTGCACTTCGCCGGGCTCGGGTTCAGGCAGATCGTCCGTCGAGACCAGCGAGGTCGTCTCGGGTGAAGCCGGTGGCTCGGAGGCGCAACCGGCAAGAAGGCTCACACTGAGCAGTCCGGCGCAGACGGCGACGATGCGATGACAGACGCTCATGCGTTCCGACGGTGCCAGATCCGGTGGGCCGGAATGCGACGGAGGGGTGAATTCTGGAGCATCCCTCGCCCGACAATGCTGTCGCGGCCAGAACTGTTCGTGTCGATGCTCGAGTCCGGCGCCCTCATCGGTTGGTCAGAGATGCCGTGACACCAGAACCGGGAATCAGCCGGAATCGGCTCGGTGGTCGCATACCGCAGCAGGTACGTGACGCCAGGATGACTTCCGCGTGTGATGCTAGTTCCACGGCGATCTGGAATGCCGAATTTCCTGAGCCGATCACGACAACACGCTGTCCTGCAAAGGCTTCCGATGGCCGGTAGTCGGCACTATGCATGACCTTGCCGGTGTAGGTATTCAGTGCGGGAATGTTCGGACGGTGCGGATTGCCGAACATGCCGGATGCCGCGATCACCACCGAGGCAGTGAATTCCGCGCCCCCGTAGCCTGTATGCGGTATCCGCCGTCGATGCGCGTCACCGTGTGTACCCGCTGTCCGGTGCGTACCGTCAACTCTTTCGCGCACTGGCGCACGTAGTCGGCGACTTCGTCGCGGGTCGGGTAACGGTTCGGGTCGCCCGGGAAGGGCCGTCCGGGCGGGCCATCGAGATGAGCCGGAGTGAACAGCCGAAGGCTTTCGTAGTAGTGCGGCCACGATCCCGCGGTGTCGTCACCGGCTTCCAGCACCAGCGGGCGCAGCCCACGGTCCTGCAGCGCCAGTGCGGCCGCGATACCGGCCTGACCGGCGCCGATGGCGATTGCTGAGGTATCCATGACGGCCCGATCGTGACAGCCCCCCGGACCTCGGCGCAATCGAATTACATCCGTGATCGACCGCCTCACCGGCACCACCCATCCCATGAGAGAATCATCGACGTTTCACAAGTGAATGGAGCAAGATGAGAATCGCCGCTGTTCTCGGGACGTCCGCTGTTGCTGTCGGGCTGGTCCTTTCGGTTCCGGTGCAGGCTTCGGCTCAGCCGGGGCCGGGATGCCATGAGTCCTATGACCCTTGCGTGCCGATCACCTCCGACGTGGACTGTGCCGGTGGGAGCGGGAACGGACCGGAGTACACCGGGCGGGTGCGGGTGATCGGGCCGGATGAGTACGACCTCGACCGCGACAGGAACGGAATCGGCTGCGAGAACAGCTGATTCCAGGCTGGCCGGGTCCGGGCCGCAGGTCCGGACCTAAGGCCTCGGCCCGTTACCCTCCGGGCTGCAACCCGGAAGAGATCTCAACTACCACCTGCGAGTCGGTCACCTCACGCACCGTAACCGTGTTCCCCTCGGCGGACCCCGATTCACCCACCGGAACAGACACTTCCTGCCCGCCCACCGAGAGGGTGACCATATTCCCCTCCACCGAGACCACCTTGACCTTCAGCCCAAGGACGTTCGCCTCAGCGTCGACCCCGCGCTCGAATGTGATAACGCAGCCCTCGACCTTGCACTCACTCTTGTACCCGTCACCCTGCATCGTGCAGGCACCCGCACCGAACGCGGTCAGAGTGGCGAACATGGACGCTGCGATCAGCCGTCGAACAAACACCCGACCAGTGTAGATCCGCACCCACCGCGCCGGTGCTCCAAACCGCTCAGTCCTCCGGATCAGCCATCACCACCACCCGGTCCTCCGCCGGCGTGTACCCGAGCACCGGATGCTCGACGTCCCCCTCGGCGTGCATCACCACTTCCTTCCCCAGCAAGCGCCCGATTGTGCCGAGAAACCCGGCGAGCGCATCAACCCCACCCTGCCCCTGCAATTCCTGTAGATCGACATCGAACTCGACCTGCGACTCGAACCACGGCCGAAAAATCGCCAGCAACTCCGGGGTCACCCGAACATGCAGGCTGACGACCTCCTCATCGCCACCCCGCCCCAACACCTCGGCTGCCGTCGGCAACGGCCGCACCTCATCGCCTACCCGGAACTCCCACTCCCAGCCACTCGACCGGATCAGGTCGAACACGGCCTGCCAGTCCTCGATGTTGGTGTCGTGGACGTAGATGTCCGGTAGCGCACCCATGACAGCGGGATCGAAGAAACTCTTGACGTCGTCCCATTTCAAATCCGACATGTGTTCATCATGGTCGAGCAGGTGCGCGTCCCGGCGATCGGAGTGTCGGTCACGGCGCTCGCGAGCTTGCCTGTCGGCCGCTCTCTCCACGCCAATCGACGGAGCACGTTGCGGCACGATCGTTTCCAGCAAGTCGGCCCCTAACGAACCGAGCCCGGAAACCGACAGTGCCACTGTGACGACGATCAACGACGACGACATCGCGGCCGAACTGCACCTCGATGAGGGTGAAACCTACCTGCTCGCAGCCCTGCAAATCATGATGCTCGACCGCGACATCGCAGCGGAGAAGCGCGTACCCGAAGCCAAGATCGCGGCCCGCGACGCGGCTGCGTCGTCAGCGGTCGAGCTCCTCGGGCAGCTCACCGATGCGGCGCCGCAGTGGATCCGTGCCTATGCGGAGGCAAGTTCGACCACTGTTGATGCAGTGCTCAACGCACCCGCTGAGCTCTGCGGACACGTCACCGACCGCAAGCGCGCCGTCCTGTTGATGATCGAATTGCTGCTCTTCTCGCCGTGGGCAGACGGCAAGCTCAAGTGGGTCGAGAAGGAGCGTCGCCAGTCGCTGCGGGTCGCCTCGGCGATGTTCCCGGGCCTGCGTGAGGACGACCTGCCGGTCATGGAGCGCGAAGCCGCAGCGATCATGCGTCGTCTGCGACGGGCCTCCATCAAATGGGGTCGTGTCGCGGTCGTCTCGGTCGCCGGGCTCGGTGCCGGACTGCTCACCGCGGGATGGGCTGCGCCCGCAATCGGGGCGGCCGTCGGCGGTGCCATGGGATTGTCCGGTGCCGCCGCGACCTCCGCCGGCCTGGCGGCGCTCGGCGGCGGATCGCTCGCGGCCGGCGGTTTCGGTGTCGCCGGTGGCACCGCGCTGCTGACCGGATTGGGCGGAGTAGCGGGCGCGAGCGTCGGCGCGGCCGGCGCTCGTCTGTCGCAGCGGACGGCAGGACAGGTCATCACCGACGCCATCAAACTGGACCTGGTCACCCGGATGATCTTCGAGGAAGACGACGAGAAGGCCCGCCGCGTGGCCGAGAGCCTGCAGCAGCGCATCGTCGAGCTCGCGACCCTGACCAACCGGCTCGCCGAGGAAATCCGCGAATTGTCCAAGGACAAAGCCAGACTCACCGCCGAGAACCGCGAACTGCGCAAACGCCTGCGCCAGCAGTACGAGGAAGCTCAACTGGCCGAAACTGCCCTCGACATCGTGGTCGGCCGGCTCTCCGACGAATCCAGCGATCTCCCCGCCGACGCGGACGAAGACGATGACCCCGACGCCGTCCCGGCCAAGGCCGACGCTTGATGGACGAGCACCTCGAACGCAACTTCGACACCCAGAACCGTCGCCTCGACGACATCGAATCGACCCTCCGCGCACTGCTCGACGGCCGCGACGTCGACCCGCTCCCGGTCCCGGAAACCGCCTGCCCACAAAGCTACGAACAACTGACCCACGAAAACGACCGCCTCCGAGCCGACCGCGGCTGGGTCGAGATCGACCTCGACGCCGCGCTGACCGCCGAACAACGAGCCGCGTTCGAACGCTGGCGAAGCAGCACCCGAAGCGAATGGAGCACAGCCGATCTCGCTGCGGTCGGCGTTGCCGGACTGATCGGAATGACCGCCACGTGGTTCGACACCCGAGTCGACGCCGGCGTTCTCGGGCAACTCCAGAAGCTCGGTCGAACGAAACTGCTCCGGACATGGGACAAGGCCGGCAAACGGCTACCCATCGATTACATGGGTCCGGGCTTCGGCGGCAAGGCTCATCGAGTTCGCTCCGCCGGCCACGACCTGTTCCGGATCTTCGAATCCACCCGGCAGATCATGGACGCCGAATTCCGCGGCACCCGCTGGGCCGACGGCAAAAAGTCGACCGTCCGAGTCTCCGGTCGCTTCCGAGGTGACCTCGACAACGTCGCCGACGCCCTGATCGTCCTGCTCAAACACCTGGCTGCCGACATGGTCACCCCCATGGGCCTCCCCATGCCCGGCTCATCCCTGCTCTACGAGCTGAACGACCGCGAGCTGAGAAAGCTCATCCACCAGGCATACCAGGGCACCTCCACCGGGAACGGCCTCAACCTGCGCTCCGGAATCCTGTCCGCCGGATTACCCGCGATCTGCACCGAGGTGATCATCCGGCTGCACACACACGCGGCCGCCTACGAGCTCACCGGCTCGACAGCTCTGGACCCAGCCCAGAAGTCCCTCCGAGCCGAGCTCCTGCTCGCCGCTCACTCGATGGTGGGCGCCGCGTCGATAGGCAAGTCCGTCGCCCGAGCTCTCAGCTTGGACGGCGACAAGAAGTATGCGGCGGTGCGTCATGTGAACGTGCCGGTCCTGCTGAGGACGGCTGGACTGGCGGCGGTCGTGGTGCGCGACGCCAGGTCAAGGGGCGCAAGCGGCGCGGCTTCGTGGAATGAGTTGATGTCGAGGACGACGGCGCAGTCGTCGCTCGTGACAGCGGTGGAGTTGGCGCGGGTGATGGAGGACGGGGAGGGTTCGAATTCGCAGCCGCTCGATATAAAGCCCTGGTTGGCCCGCTTGGGCGACGTTAGCGACGGGTAAGTGTACCCAGGCACAGGCCCTACGTGGGCGGCCCGCGACTGCCCACGCATGGGTTTCGAGCGCCGATAGATACCGTAACCAGCAGAGATGGCACGCTTTTCGGCTAGTCGGCAGGATGGAGCGCATGCCCGCAGCTTCCGAGAGTTCGGTCAAGGCCCCCGAAGTGCCCGTGGAAAATGACTACGACAGCTTCGCCGAGGGCTACACAGCCGAAACCGAAAACAACCTCATCAACGGCTATTACGCGAGACCTGCGATCATCACGCTCGCCGGAGATGTGGCCGGTAGACAGATCCTCGACGCAGGTTGCGGCTCCGGCCCGATATTCGCAGCGCTGCGTGACCGAGGCGCCATCGTGACCGGCTTCGACTCCAGCGCCAAAATGGTGGAGTTGGCCCGGCGGCGCCTCGGTGCGGACGCCGCACTACACGTCGCCGATATCACCGGCCCGCTTCCGTTTCCCGACGGCGCCTTCGACGACGTCATCGCGTCACTGGTGCTGCACTACCTGGAGGATTGGGCCGCGCCGCTGGCCGAATTGCGGCGCGTACTCAAGCCCGGCGGTCGACTGATCGTGGCCGTCAACCATCCCTTCGTCTTCAAGCTGGGCTATCCCGACGCCGACTACTTCGCCACCGTCAAGCACTCCGAGGAGTACACCTTCGACGGTCAGAAAGCCGTGCTCACCTACTGGCATCGGCCACTGCACGCGATGACGGACGCATTCACCGCAGCCGGCTTCCGCACAACAGTGGTCAGCGAACCACCACCGGCGCCGGAGGCTCGGGACGTCTTCCCCGACACTGTGCCGAAGTCCTCATCCGGTAGGTTCCTGAGCTTCCTGTTTTTCGTTCTGGAAGCCACCTAGCGAGCCCTGCGTCGTACCCGGTGCGCGCCCTTCGGAAAATCTCGCGAATCAGCCCGAACGGTGGCGAACCGGCTTGTATCCTCGGCGATCGCGTCCTCACACAGGAACGGTCTGCGATCGGCGAACCACGCGATGGCCTCCTGCTGGCGGACGAGCATTTGCTCTGCGGTGCACACAGACTCACTCTCCTTATTGAAAAGTTTTCCACGCCATCGAGCTGCCCCGACGCCACTGATGAAGGAAGCGGATATGCCACGAACAACCCAGTTGCGCACATACACGATCCGCGAAGGTCTCCTGGACGATTGGGCGGTCAAGTGGCGAGACCTGGTGGTTCCGTTGCGCCTGGAACTCGGCTTCGAGATCGGTGGTGCCTGGGTCGATCACGAACGTAGCCAGTTCATCTGGCTGATCACCTATGAGGGTGATGACACGTTCGAGGAAGCCAATAAGCGGTACTGGGCATCGCCGAGACGAGAAGCGCTCGGACTTGATCCCGCGGACTACCTGATTGCGCGGGATGTCCGGGCGGTAGAAGCTGTTCAGTGAGCAGGACCAGTCCCGAGGATCGCTGACGCCGATGCTCAGCGTTTGCCCTCAGGCGTTCTGATCGTCAATGTCGTCTACGCATCGGACGCCTATTCGCTCAGGTAGCGCTCGACCTCGCCGAGAGAAGCCGATTCGAACAGCCGCTCAGCGTCGTCGAGGTCCACGAGAGTCCAGCGGTTGGGTTGTTTCGGCTCGGCAATCAGCTGGTACCCGGCGCGGCGGGCACGTGCCATCAGGAAGCACAGGCGGGCGGTGTCCGGGGCGACCCGGTGATCGTCGGTCACTGCGGCCTCCCGTTTGTGGTCTGCCACTTCCGCAAGGCCTCGGCAATGCGCGTCAATTCGGTGAGGTTCGGTGGTGGTTGGCAACCCAGACGGACTCTCGGTGCGGGTATCCGGGTTCGGCCGGGCTCACGTCGCGGCAGTTCGTCGAGCATGTGTACCTCCGGGTACTGGTTAGAAACCCATATGCGGGCGGTCGGCCGGCACCATGCGGTGCGCGGCTACCAGGCGGGCTTTGGCTTGTTGCTTGATCGGGCAGACCGCGATCGGGCATTCGATGTGCTGCTGCATGACCGCGTGGGCGAGTTCGATGGTCATCGTCGGCACGCGGCGGTGTTCGGTGATGGAGAGCCCGAACGTGCCCGGTGACGTCATCGGACGGGCACGTAGGTCGGGATGCTGCGCCAGCCGGTGCGGGCGGTACAGGCGCGGATCGAGTCGATGACTGCCAGCCCGGATGGGCGGATGGTGCAGGGCGGGAGGTGGATCCAGCGGCGGAAGAGCTCGCCGCGGTCGCTGGGGGAGGGGAGCGCGATGGTGGCACCGGTTCGGACGATGGATACGTTGAGGCGGAACATCTCGGCGAACAGGGCAGTCTCGTCGGGAATGTCGGGCTCGACGAGGAAACTCCAACGGCCCGACCGGACATGAGAGATGATCGGCCCGCCGCCGATGCCGGCGTCGTGGTTGCGGCAGCGGTCCAGGTCGGATTTGACGGCGAGCCCGAGGGCCGCTGGCATCATCAGCGCCCAAACCTGCTCTGCTCGTAGAACAATGCGGCCGAGTTCGGGTGGGTGAATCCATGCCGGCAGGCCGCAGACGTCGCGGTAGTACTGGCAGCGAGTGCGTGGCGTGTCGCCGAATGGAACATGCTCCATGGCAAGGACCTTCGGAGTTCGAGGGGTTGATGGGAGCGCCCGGCCCGGTGCGATGACGGACACACCAGAGCGGGAGTTACGGAACGGTTTCGGGGCGTCTCCCTGCCGGGCGCAGATCCAGTTGACCACCATCGAGAGCCGTCGGGAACATTCCTGAGGGATTTTTCGCGATCCGGCGGCGAAAGTTCCCGAGCACCGTCACAATTGGTTCCAGTACGAACCCGAATCGTCCGCGCAACCCCTTACGGAGCACCACGATGACCGCGAGTTCGACCACGACCAACTCCACGCTTCCCCGTCGCATTCTCGCGGGACTACTCCGTGAGAAGCGGATAGCCGCCGGGATCTCCGTGGAGGCCGCCCGGCAAGCGATCGGCGTCTCGAAGCAGACGTTCTGGAGGATGGAGACCGGGCAGCCGACGAAGATCAATCCGCTGTTCATCAGCCATCTGGCGCAGATGTACCGGGTGGACGCCAGGGATACCGAGGTACTGCTGGGCCTGACTGAGGAGACGCACGCGAAGGGCTGGTGGCACGCCTTCGGGGAGGCGATCCCGAAACACTTCGACCTGTATGTCGGCCTCGAAGACGCCGCCAAGAGCTTCAGCTCGTACCACACGATGCTGCTGCCGGGCCTGCTGCAGACCATGGACTACCGACGTGAGGTGATCTGGGCAGAGTTCCCCGGCATGACAACCGAGGAGGTGGATCTTCGACTGGAGCTGCACAAGAGGCGGCTCGAGCGGCTGCACAGCCGAGAGAACCCACTGGAGCTGAACGTGTTGCTGGACGAATCGGTGCTTCGCCGCCGGATCGGGTCGCCGCAGATCATGGCGGACCAGCTGAACCATCTGCTGGCGACCGACCAATTGCCCCACGTATCGATCCGCGTCGTGCCGCTTGACGGCCGGCGGCACAAGGGCGTCGTCACCGGCCACTTCGTCATCCTGGAGTTCCCGAACCACCCGACGGCGAACCTCACCGACCCACCGGTCATCTACGTCCAGGGCTTTACCGGCGCGCTATACCTGGACAAGCGTGCAGAGTTCGAGCAGTACCGCGATGCGTATGCTGACATTCAGCGTGTCGCGTTGGATGAGGCCGAGAGCCGTCGGTGCATCCAGGCAATAGCAGAGGAGTGGGTTCGGTGAGCGTTGATCTATCGGGAGCGCGTTGGTTCAAGAGCAGCCACAGCTCGGGGAGCCAGGAGTGCGTCGAGGTCGCTCATGTGGACGCGGGTGTCGGGGTGCGTGACTCGAAGAACCCCACCGGCCCCGCCCTCGTCTTCACCCCGGTGGCCTGGGGTGGTTTCACCGCCGCTGTCCGGCGCGGCGAACTCGGGCCGGCCTGACTCCTGGTCGGGGGCCGGCCAGGCTCGGGATCGCATTCGAAGAAGAGCGGCGCGGTCACAAGTGAGGGCGACGACAATCTTGGTCCGCGGTGCCGTTGCGGCATGCGTCCTGTTCGCACCGATCGCCTGCACAATGCCGGGAACGGATCCACAGTCGGAGGGAACCGCGACAAACCGATACGGCGACACTCGGACCGACACTGCTCCGTTGGTGAAGTACTTCCCCGCCATCGGCAATCCCGAGTCGGCACAGTGGGTCACGTGGAGTAACGCGCCGGAGCGCGCACCCGGCCCCACGATCTATTGGATCGAAGCGGTCATCAGGCTGACCCCGGCCGATGCGGACCGGCTTCGGTACACCTACGATCCGCCGCCGGCCCCGACGAGCCCCAGGCTCACATCGCAGATTCAGCAGGCAGTCCCACCGGGCCGCTACCTGTCCGGCCTCGAGCTCGACCGGGCGCTGCGGAGTGGACCGGAGTGGCGCGGGAACGCCACCGGATACCTGCAGGAGGGCGCACCGATCCTGGTGCTGATGGGATCGGCTGGAGGTTGATTTCCGGCAGCCGGAGACAACACAGCTCACGGTGTGTCGGTCCGCTGGATCACCACCAGCTCGTCGCGGGCGCGGCTCGCGGAGACGTAGAGGAGCGACCTTTCGCGCAACAGCGCATTCGGGTTCTCGCTCTGCTCGATGGTGGCTTTCCCGATGGTTGCGGTGAACTGTGGCCCAACTCCGGTGAGGATGACTCGCGAGAACTCCATTCCCTTCGCGCGGTGCATGGTGAGCACCGGGACATATCCGGCACCGATGGAGTGTTCTTCGTATTCGGCAGCATCGATGCCGTGTCGGCACAGATACCGTGTCACGAACTTGCGGCGCTGACGACTACGAGTCAGTACCGCCAGCGTATTCGGTGCATGACCTGCTGCCAGCCATTCCCGGAGCCGGGCCGCGATGGCCGCGAGCTCCTCGGAGGCAGGCAGCGTCAGGATGACCGGCGGCGGTCCGAGGCGCGCCGACCGGTATCCGGTGGTCGAGTCCAGCTCGCCTTCGAGGTCGAGATAAGGCCCGTCTGCCAGGAGGTTCACCGCGAAACGCAAGGTCTGCTCGGTGGTCCGGTAGTTCAAGGTCAACCTGCGCGATCGTCCTACGATGTTGATACCCAGATCGCTCAGGCACAGTGGCTCGGTGAAGATCCGTTGGTGTGGATCCTCCGCCACGAAGAGGTCGTCCGGGCCCTCGTCTGCCATAGCACGGAGGAATGCCCAATGTGTGGCGTCGAGATCTTGCCCTTCATCCACCAGAACGTGATCAGCGATCCTTTCCGCAGTTGTCTCCGCACGCAGTCGCAGGCACTCCGCTGCGACCGCTAGGACTTCTGGATAACTGGCGAAGCGCCGACGCCTGCAGATCTCGCGGAATTCCTCGACGGTCTGCCATATCCGGACCCGTTGCGCACGAGTCAAACGAACCTTCCGGCCGCGACGCGGTATTCGCAGATAGTCGGCCTTTGTACGCACTCGCCGAGCGAGAAACACATTGATGTATTCGCTGTCGAGGAACTCGGCGGACCCGACTCGCTGATCTGGATCTTTGTCGAGCCCGGTGGCTTTCGAAGCCCTGGACCACGCATCGTGGATCGTGCGGTCGCGAGCGCGGGTGCGCAATGCCGCCGAGGTACGCCTCCCGAGCACATCTGATACCAAGGTATCCAGGTCGTCAGCGTGGTTCACGATATCGTGGGCGAGCTTGTCGATGCTGCGCACATAGATTCCGGCACCGCCGACAGAGCAGGCAAGCGCGACATCCGGATCGAGTGTTCGCAGGTTCTGATCGAGCACTTGCGCAAGCCCTGTGTTGAACGTTGTCAGAAGGATTCGCGCGTTCGGGTTGCGCTTCCAGAGCCGGTATGCGCGGTGAATCAGCACGACGGTCTTACCCGTGCCCGCACCACCGTACAGTCTGAAAACGCCGTTGTAGTGCCGTTCGGCGTAGCGACGCTGCACAGGGTGCAGAAAGGTTCGCCACGCTGTGAAATCGCCCTCTTCGATGACCCGGCGCAATTCCTGGGTGTCGTCGCCGATGTAGGCGAAGTGCATCTTCGAGGTCGGATGGTCGAGCGCGGCCACGATTCGGCGCTCTTCGTCCAGTGCGTGGTTTACGCCTGTGGTACCGAGGTGGTATCGTCGGCGGATTTCGTCGATCGATCCGCCTGCAGCCAGCTCCAGCAGAACCTCCCGCTGCCAGCTGCCCGCTTCGATTCCGGCGGAGTGTGCGATATCGGTGAGGGTGGCGTGGTCGGTGGCGGCGATCGCCCGCTCGGCGATCGCCCGATCGAGGCCGAGGTTGTCGACGAGATCGCCGGCGGTGTGTCCGTAGCCGGCGAGGATCGAGGGGAGTGGCTGTGCCCCGGGAGCCACGTCGCGGCCGGTGTACTCGAGGCGGGCGGCGGTGCTCGCGCGGGCGCCGCTGTCATCGATCACACACTCGAGCACACCGGACACGGAGTTGACGCGAAGCATCGAGTTCTGGGCGGCCGCTCGTGCATCCTCGTGCTTCCACGCGCCGGTGAAGATATAGGTGGTGTTGCCTTCGGCCGGGTCGATACGGAACACGATGGCGCTGTGGTGGCTGTCGATCCGGCCGAGTCGGACTCGGTGGTCGCGGGCGTTGTCGACCTGCTCGAGGGCCTGGGAAGCAGCCGAGCCGTTAGCGGTGCGAATGTGGTCCAGAAAGTCGTAGATCTTGGATTTCGCGGCAGTGCTGAGCTGCCGGGCGCCCGTGATGCGGGCAAGGACTATGTCGGCCATGTCACCACACCTCCCACCGTTACTGCCGCACCCGACACATTGTCAACTGCCGGGTTGCCGTCCGCGTATCGGGCAACCGGTCCACCGTCGGGCACTGATACGCGGTCTGCGATCGCCCTCGGTCCGCGACCGCCGGTTATGTTCCTGCACCCCGGACGGGCAGCAGATCGCCGAGCGCCGTGACGATCTGAGTCACTTCCTCCGGATAGGCCTGCGCCCAGGTTGCCAGGAAGGCGGTGGAGACGGTGTGGCTGGAGGTGAAGTCGAGATCTTCGCCGATTTGCTGCCAGATCACGTGCCGGTCGCGGTTGGTCAGTCCACGCCGCTGGATCACCGATTTCACTTCCTCCTGTCGGTGAACGGGGAGATGAAGCGCGACAGTGAGTTTGGCCGCCAATTCGTCAATACGTTGCAAAACACGATGGAAAACATGCTCTTCCGGCGCCACCACGCCGGGAAGTGTATAAATGCGCTTGGCGGGGGTGACTCGGGCCGCTTGATCGCCGTCGAGCAGACAGATCGCGGGGAAGTTGGTCGTCGGATTCGCATTGTGATGCTCGGTCATCTTCTCGGCCGGTGAAGCACCACCCATCGCGTGGATCTTGACGGCGTCCATTTCGACACCACCATGGGTGCGGAGCGCGGTCGCGACCATCGATTCGGCGAAAGAGTCTTCGACGAAGATCGCCAATTGTGCGTCGATCTGCCCGGTGATGGTACGCAGCGCTCGCACATCCGGTTTGCCTTGGATCACTTCGCCACTCAGTGCCGACCAGATCGCGATCGGAGGTAGAGGTGCCAGCGCGTCGTTGGAGTGCGTCGTGAAGATGACTTGGCACGACTTTCGTGCTGCGACGTCGATCAGGTACTCGACGATTCGCTGGGTCGCGACGGGGTGGAGGCCGTTCTCGATCTCCTCGATGAAGACGATCGCATTGTCGTGCGCAGCCTCGATCTCCGCGATCATCCGGATGATGCTCGCTTCACCCGCTCCGAAGTGAAACTCCGAATACGCCTCACCGCGGTGTGTCAGCCCGGTGAACATGCTGACCCGGTCCTCGGCATCGAGATAGAGCTGCTGGTACCCGGAGATCGGTTTGCCGAGAATCTTCTCGGCATGCGCAGTGACTTCCACGGGCAACTGCTCTTCTTTGACCGCGAGGAACGATCCGGCTGTTGCTTTTCGAAGGTTCTGGCGTTCGGTAGCGGGCAGGGTCCGGTCCACACCGAACAGTCGGACATCGCGTTCGACAGCATTGCGGTTCCACTTGAGCCGTTTGAAGCTGGCGGTGCGCGAGACTGGAGACCGAGTGTTGAGACTGCGATCGATCAACTCGTACTCGATCGACCAATTCTGCATGCTCGAGTCGTATTTGCCGCTCTTGGCGAAGAACCGTCCCGGTGGCACGCTCCGATAGACCAGGGCAGCCGCACCGAGCACGGTTGTCTTCCCGCCTCCGTTGGGACCGACCAGTGCTGTCACGGGGAAGTCGAAGGTCACTTCGCAATCGACGAATCCTCGCACCCGCCGCAGCGTTATCCGCTCGAGGTACTTGCGGTAGCTTCGTTTGGTCACCTTGGCCGCCAGACCGTCGATCTGGCTGCGGCGGATCTCGCTCTTGAACTCGGACAACCTGTCCTCCCACCCCTTGAATGCGTCCACGGGATGTCGGTCGCCCGCGAACAGGTCCTGTCTCGTACCGCCGCGTGGAAGTCTACTGGGCAGGCTGCTGTGTAGCGGAACCGAACGCGGCCACGATAGCTTCGGAGACGGTGCTTATCGGCTGGCGAGGAGGCGTGGGTGCGGGGCGTGGGTGACGGGCCGATAGGGGCGTGGGATCCGGGCTTGGTGAATCGGGCGGCGAACCTATTCGAGTACCTGACCCGAGTTCAAGATATCGGCACTGCCCGAACCCATGATGTCGCCGGCCTCGGTCCGGTGATCTGGTTGTCGGAACTCCCGATTCACCAGGCCATTCGTTATCAGCCGGAGTCCGCTGGCGCACCGTTCCTGGTTGTCGAGAAGGTCCGCCTGGAACAAGCGCCTCAGCTGGTTGACCAGGCCATCCGGGGGTGGTTGCAGCCAGGCAGGCTCGATGATCCGGAGAACGAGCCGTACCTGCGGGAAATACGAGTGGACGGGGAGCGCGAGCTCAGTATCGTCGATCACCCGGACGTGGTGGAACGGTTCGAGAGCTGGATCCGAACGTGGCGGCTGTGGGCGGCGCAGACCCGCCGTGAATTGCTGGCATCGAGGCTCTACCACAGCCTCTACGACATGTACACGGCCCTGAGTGGGTCGTCGGAGACCCATGAGGCGGTGCTCGGCCTGGGTTGCCTCAGCTGGAAGCCGAGGAATCACAGCGCAGTGCGACGGCACGTCCTCACCGCGCCGGTCAAGGTCGACTTCGACACCGATTCGGGCACGATCACCGTATCCGCCGAGGTCGGTGCCTCCGGTCTGGCTGTCGAGCTGTTGGATTTCCTGGAGAATACTCAACTCGCCGCGCCGGGCCTGCTGCGTGCGGCCCAGGATTCCGCTCGTGATGACGGCATCGACCCGTTCGATCGGCCGGGAATTGCCAGCCTGGTGCGCCGGGTCATCCACTGTATCGATCCGGCGGCGACCTACCAGGACGATATGGCGGTCGTGGCACCGGCGTCGCAGCCGTTGGCTGCCTACGCACCCGCATTGATCCTGCGCCAGCGCGGCAGGCGCGGGCTCGTACGGGTGCTGCAAACCATTGGCGCGCAGATTCGTCAACGCCGCGAAGTACCCGAGGGCATCCGGAATCTGGTCGATCCCGATTACATTCCGGAGCGGACGCCCACTGTCGACGATGGCGCGATCGTCCGGGACGGCACCGACTCGTTCCTGCCGATACAGCTCAACCCCAAGCAGTTGAGCATCCTCGAGCATGTCGATACGAGCGCGCATACGATCGTGCAGGGCCCGCCGGGTACCGGGAAAACCCACACCGCGGCCGCGTTGATCACTCATCTGCTGGCACAGGGTAAACGGGTCCTGGTCACCGCGCAGACCGACCGGGCGCTGGAGGAGGTGCGCGGCAAGCTTCGTGAAGAGATCAAACCGCTGTGTGTGGCGGTGGTCGGCACCTCCCGCGATGCGTTCACCGATCTCGAGACAGCGGTGGAGAAGATCTCTACCGCAGCGAGCGATCACGAGCAGGACCGGGCGCGGACCGCGAGAACGATCGAGGCGGCTGGTCAGCGGATCGCCACGTTGCGCCAGGAGCGCGCGCAGATCAGGCAGCATTTGCTCCGGTCGCGAGAACGTGAGGTCGCCCATCACGAGTGTGCCGGCTACACCGGGACATTGACCGAGATCGTGTTGCGGCACCGCGACGATGCGCCGCGGTATGACTGGCTGGCAGAGCTCGCGGCACCGGGTGCGGACGAACAGCTGCCGGTCGCGCCCGCCGACATCGAGCAATGGCGCCGGCTCCTGGCCGACGATGCATTGCGGGACCCGGAAGTCGCCGCCCCGCCGTTGCTCACCGTAGGCGAGATCGTGCCACCGGCAGATGTCGAGCAATGGTTCGCCCGGCATCGAGCCGCGACGCAGCGCTGCCGGGAATACGACCAGGTGGGCCGCACGGAGCTGGTGCGGCGAATCGTCGAACTCACCCCTGCTACCAGGAGCGAACTCCGAGCGCTGGTGGCCCGGCTGGATCACACGGGATCGGACCTGTCCCAGGCTCGTGACCCCTGGTATCGCGCCGCCGTCACCGATATCCGCGCCGGCAGTGCAGGCGAGTGGCACACGCGGGCCGAACACCTCGGGCAGCTGCTGGTCCCGGCGGAACAAAGCGTCGCAAAGCTCGGCATGACCGACGTCGTTGTGTCCGGGGAGGATCTGGGACCGCTGGTTTCGCTGGCGGAGGCGCTGCTGGCGCGCATCCGGTCGCACGGCGAGATCAAGACGAACGCCGACGGCTCGCCGAAGATGGGGCTCACAGCGCCGCGGGTGGTCAAGGACGCCGCGCCGTTGTTCGAACGCGTGCGCGTCGATGGGCGCATCCCCACCTCGGCCGAACAACTCGACATGTTCTGGCAGTACGCCGAAGCATCTCGATTGCTCGCTCGGCTGGACGCAGTGTGGTTCGAACGGCTGACCCCACCGACGGGCGGTCCGTTACGCGGGAGGCTGGCGTGGCACCGGGACCGGCTGGCGCAGCTCGGTCAGGTCTTGCGATTCGGCGCTGAGCTCATGCAGGCCGGACGCAAGCTCAACCAGTTCGGGCTGCACGAGCCGGACTGGTCCGAACCGCGGACCGTGCGCACATTGGTGGACGCCTTCGATGCGGTCGCCGCCATGGATGAGCAGCGGGCGAGCGAGGAACCGATACGCCGCCTACAGCAGCAGCTGGGGGCGGCGTACCACGATCCGCGCAGCACCTCGACCGTTCGCGAGCTCTATTCCGCGATCGAGCACTCCGATCTGAGCAGATATCGCGCTGCCTACATCCGGCTGACCGAACTCGATGACCTGCGGCAACGGTACCGAGCGCGCCTCGAGCTCGATGCTCGGATGGGTGCGCTGCCGCGACTTCGGGATGCTATCGAGGCCGATCCACGCGACGAACGCTGGGCCGGCCGGATCGCCGATCTGCCGCAGGCCTGGAATTGGGCGCGGGTCGCTGCCTGGCTCACTGATCACGCCGACACGGAGATCAACGACCTCTTCCATCGCCTGGACCGCGTCGAGTCCGCCCTGCGGGACGAAGCCACGGAGCTCGCTGTCGCGCGGTCCTGGGAGCGCGCGGTCGGACGACTGACCTTGACCGCACGATCAGATCTGCGCCAGTACGTGCAGCTGGTCCGCAAACTGGGTAAAGGCAAGGGCCAGCACGCGGTCCGGCGGAAGGCCGCTATCCAGCAGACGCTGGCGCGGTGCCGACCGGCCGTACCGGCCTGGATCATGCCGATCTACCGGGTGGTCGAACAGCTCGATATCGAGCAGGACATGTTCGATGTCGTCGTGGTCGACGAGGCGTCGCAGGCCGGGCTGGAAGCTGTCTTCCTGCAGTATCTTGCGCCGCGGATCGTCGTCATCGGCGACGATCGGCAGGTATCGCCGGCCGCCGTCGGTGTCGATGAGAACCAGCTGCGTGCCCTGGCGGCCCAATATCTGCCGAACGATCGGTACCGTGCGTCGTTCGAGATACCCCAACGCAGCCTGTTCGACGAGGCGGTGATGCGGTTTTCCGGCCGTCTCCCACTGGTGGAGCATCGCCGATGCGTCCCCGAGATCATCGAATTCTGCAACAAGATCGCATACGAACCACAGGGTATCCGGCTGGTACCGGTGCGCCTGTACGGCGCCGACCGATTGCCCCCCATTCGGACCGTCTACGTGGCGGGCGCGGACAGCACCAAGAACAACGTGAATGTGCTCGAAGCCGAGCGCATTGTCGAGCAAGTAGTCGAATGCGTCGCAGACCCGCAATACGCGGGCAAGTCCATCGGCGTGATATCGCTGCTCGGCCAGGCGCAGGCGAAACTGATCTGGGACCGGCTGATGCAGGCACTGCAACCCGAGGAGATCGCGCGCCGGCAACTGCGCTGCGGCGACGCCGCCGATTTCCAGGGCGCCGAACGCGATGTCATTTTCCTGTCGATGGTGAAGGCGCCTGGCCCGGATACCCGCCTCGTCGCGCAGACGCGGGAGCAGATCGTGCAGCGGTACAACGTCGCGGTGTCCAGGGCGCGAGATCAACTTTGGCTGTTCCACTCGGTGACGCTGGATCAGTTGACCAATCCCGACGATATGCGGTACCAGCTGTTGAAGTACTGCATCGAGACTCAGCAGTCCGATCGGGTTGTGGCGTCGGGCCGGCCGCAGCCCGCGCCGGCGGACCGGGTGGTCGCGCCGTTCGAGTCGCTGTTCGAGCAGCAGGTGTACAACTGCCTGGTCGAGCGGGGTTACCAAGTGAGCGCACACTACGACGCGGCTGGATACGACGTCGATCTGGTTGTTATCGGTGATCATGTCAAGCTCGCGATCGAATGCGAGGGCGACTGGTGGAAAGGCGCGGAACAATTCCATCGGGACCTCGCGCGACAGCGTGACTTGGAACGGTGCGGATGGCCCTTCTTCCGGATCCGTCAATCGAGGTTCGTCGTCGACCCCGAAACTTGTCTGGCATCGCTGTGGCAGCTGCTCGACGAGCTGAACATCGCGCCGGTGCCCGAGGAGCCGGAGCCGGCGGCGGAACCCGTCCAAGACCGGAGCGTGGCGGCGGCCGCGGGGCGATTCGCCGAGCCTGGCGATGAGCCGATACGCGCAGATACTGGATCGTCGGAGGACAGTCCCGCATCGCCGGCCGACGGGACTGGCGGCGAAGGCAGCAACCGTGCCGCAGTCGAAGCGGAAATGGTCGCGTCGCCAGTCACGGACTTCTCGCATCTGCCGGAGTCACCGCCGCGACCAGCAAGCGCCACATCCGTCAGCGATGCTGCGATGCCGTCCATGGGGGGCGTCATCCACACAGTAGGCGGCACCAGCGATGTCATCGTTGAACCTGAGGTGCCGGTGCAGGACGGGAACGTCGCCGATGGTCCGGTGACAGTGATACTCGAGCAAGAACCGACACCGTCGATCACCGATTACCAGGCTTTCACCGGATTGCTCGCCTCCACGACATCGGTTGCGGACGACTACTCCCGGTTGATCGCCGACCTGACCAGCGTGGTAAGGGTCGAAGGACCTGTCACCGGTGGCCGAATTGTCGCGATCTACCTGCGCGAGAACCGCGACGGCGACGTCGCCGCCCAGGAGAAGGCGGTTCTCGACGGGTTGCGGCGGGCAGTCGAAACCGGCGAGCTCCGCCACGACGACCCGCTCGGCTTCGATGATCCGCTCCGGTTCGCCTACCGGCTTCCCGAGCAACCGGCGACCCGCTGGCGAACTCTGGGCGCGCGGTCGATCGAGGAGATACCGGCCAGGGAACTGGCCGAGATGGTGGCGCATTGTGCACAACACATCGGCTGGAAAGACCGCGCGGCGCTGATGAAAAACGTCACGGCGGATATTGGTCATCCGCAACTGACTGATCGGGCTATCGCGGCACTGGCGCTCGTGTGGCCGTTGGCGCGAAACCTATCCGCGGAACTCGCCTCCGCACGGTCATAGCAGCGCGGCGGGTGTTGTTCCACGTAGGAATGCCGCGATCTGGATCAACCGGTGCGGCGCGACCCTGAGCGAGCCCAATCGCACGATCAGGTTGTGGAATTCGTTGATCGGATCGTCGGCATGTACGGCCCACTCAGCCACCGCTGCGGCGGCTTCTCGACGCTGCGCTTGTGTGCCGCCGACATCGGCGGACAACAGAATCACTTCGCCTGACCCGTCCTCGATTGGGCTGAAGTCTAGGTGACCACGGTCGGCGGCGGTGCTGACGGCCGCGAGCATGTCGTCGGGATCGGTGAGACCGATGAGATCACCGATCTCGTCGGCAGTGGCTATGCCTCCCTGAGTGCGGAGCACGCCGACCAGATCGTCGAACAGGCCGCTATCGCCGGCATCCGGCGCGGACGCGGCGCCGATGGGCGGTGCCGTTGAGGCAGAATCTGTCGTCGGCACCGACAGCGGGGGCGAAACCTGCTGCACACCAACAGAATCCGCGATCATCGCCGGTGCTGCCACCGGTAGCGGCTCCAGGGGCACAGGCGCGGCCGACGGTGCCGGTGGAACCGTCGATGAGGAGTTGGGCACAGCCGCCGTGCTCGGTGTCGGCGTGGCCGCAGCAGGCTCATCCGGCCAAAGCATACGGCGCAAGACATCGATCGCTCGCGTCTCATCGGTCTTCGCCGCACGCTCGGCAATGTGCCAGAGCTGGCGCAGATGCGCCCCTGCGGACCCTTGGCCGGGGTCCTCCGGCGTACCTCGGACAACCGCAACCAAGAACACGATCGGGTGGTCGGCGTCCGGTCTGATCAGCCGGCCCATGCGCTGAACCATCTGCCTGGTCGAGCGAGCCGAACTCAAGAACACGCCCAGTCGTGCAGCGGGCACGGTGAGCGATTCGTCCAGCGCCCGTGATTCGACCAGCGCGCGCACCGTGCCCTCGCGCAGACCGACGGCGACAGCGTCGCGGCCGGGTCTTGCCGCACCGGCACCGCTGGTGACAGCACGGACCCCGCTCTCCTCGAGTATCCGGGCAATCTGGCCGGCTGATGCGGCACGATCGGTGAACAGGATCGCCTGGCAATTCGCCGGTAGTACTCCGGGGATCGCACGGACCAGGTCCAGCTTGGCCTGACATTCAGCCAGCAGCGCCGTATGCGCGGCCATGGCGTTGAAATACTTCTTGGCATATTGCGCCGCGGCGTAGCGACCGGCGGCCAGGGACCGGACGAAGGGCTCGAAACCATTGTCGTGCGGGTCGGGTGCGCCGTAACTGCCGACCAGCATGTCGGTGACATGCTCGATCTCCGCCTCGAGTTTGTGCAGCCTGCCGGCCTCGTTGTCGGTCAACTGCACCTCGACCTGAACCAGGCGGATCTTCGGTAGGAACCCGTCGGCCACCGCACGCGAATAATCGCAGCCAGGGATGATCGTGCCGAAGTAGGGGATCAGCACCGAGTCGACAAGATCGTCGGTGCGCTCGAGTGCCGAGGTCAGGCCCAGCCGCCACAGATGGTGCTCGGCGAGTGCCTTGGCGTACGTCCCGGGACCGTAACTGTGAACGTCATCGACGATAACGGTGGTCGGGGTATCGCCGGCCTGGCCGAACCGTGCCGCGGCTACCGAGGCCGCGGTCCCTACCAGGACATCTGCTGCCGCCGCCTTGCCGAGGCCCGCTATCGCGACCCGGTGCCCGGGCAGGGCCGCCTGTAAGGCCCGTGACCAGCGATGTTGCTCCTCGGTCCCGGATACGACGACGACTGCGCGGTGCCCGGCGTCGACGGCGCGTGCTGCCGCGGCGATACCGACCAGAGTCTTGCCCGATCCGGTCACCGACTCGATGATCGCGCGATGGCCGGCGGCGATCCATTCGTCGAGGGCCGCACGTTGCCAATCACGAAGCGGTGGCCCGGCATATGCGGGCGTTGCGATCGAAGCGGGCCGTGCGGCCGGGACAGCGGGGCCGGGTTGCGCAACCGGGCCGAGGGCCGCGCCCTTGCGCAGCGCCCAGCGCGGGGGTGTGTGGCTGTCGTCTTTGTCGAACAGATCATCGCGGTGGCGGTGCAGGATGCTGTTCACGTCGCTGCGGGTCACGGTCTTACCGTCGATCGCTGCCGCGAGCTGGGATGCGGTGAGCCACGGCTGTGCCGAGAGCAGTTCGACGATTCGACGCAACAGTCGATCCTGCATTCCGGCACCTCCTGATCCCCAGCCTGTTCTGCTCTGGAGCCTAGCGCCCTGGTATGACGGTGGGGGCGGCAGATCGGCCGCCGAGATTCGCTGTCTCGGTGCCGGTCTGGTGCGATGATGAGCTGTCGTGTCGAGTGGGCACCGTGGCATCGGTGCATTGGTGTGAGGGGGCGGTGGGTGCCCGAGTCGTTCGTGTGGCAACAGGCTGAAGACGAGGAATTCCGTCTCGCTACCGCATTGCGCCGGGTATCTCTGTTCATCGAGCTCGATCTACCCGCGGAAGATATCGAGCGGGCGAGGGAGCTGTTCGGCCGGCTGATCCATCGATACCGGCATCAATTCGGAGTCGAGCGACTCATCGATCGGTTCCCGGCGTTGACATTGGTCACTCTCATCGGACATGCGGCGCTCGCCTACGAGCAGAACAAATACTGGGACACGTTCTGGGCCGAACTCGATCTCCAGCACGATGCCGAGTTCGAAAATCTGTTACGGGCCAAACTCAAGCCCCTGCTCGGCAAGTTCGGTCTCCGGGAGTTCCCGGAGCTGAAACAGCAGTACGTCCAGGTGATGGCGGTGCATGCCGGGGTGCCGGTGCATTGTCTGGGCGATTTGGTGGATGTGATCGAAGATCATATTGCGCACGGGCGCGATCCCAGCGGCGCCGCGGTGTTCGAGTGGCTGACCGAGCCGGGAATGGAATATCGGCTCGGTCCGCTCGATGTTCCGGTGCGCAATTTTCTTCGGCACGTCGGCGAGGTCGCGGTGGACATCATCGACCGCATCATCGATTTCGCGGCCTATATGCTCGACCATCCCGAGGCGGCCAACGACCTCGATCTGGACACGTCGACGACCGGATTGCCGAATCTGCTGCTCGATGAACTGATCGATCGGCTGAAGGTGCGTCCGTTCGGATCCGCCACGGTCGAACCGGCTGCGGTGGCTCGGCAGCGGCGGCCGGTGATTTCGTACTCACGCATCGACGATGCGATCGTGCTCGGGATCCCATATCCGGCGTATTGTCCGGAAACTCCGTGGCTGGTGTCCTTCGATGGTGATGCGCAGAAGGTGTATGCCGAACGTCAGTGGGGATATGGCGACGAGGACGACCAGCCTGCCACGGTGGTACATGTGCTTCGCCGGGTTCGTCAGATCGTGCTGGATCATCCCGAATCAGGTGCTCACCATCGGATCTCGCTGATCGACAAGGACAACCCGCTGCTGCTGTTCGACAGCGCCGGTCGCCACATCTCCGCGCATTCGCTCCTGCCACGCGATGAGGTGATCGTCGTCTATCCGCGCGCGGCGGAGCTGCTGGATGTGCGCAGGGGCCGTCCGGTACCGGTGCTGGAGGAATGCACGCCATCCGGATGGGAAGAGTGGCGGGCGCAGGTCTGCGACCTACGCGATGTCGACGCAGTGCGGTTGAAGCCCGAGCGGGGCAAGCCTGGACCGGCACGGCAGACCCGGCCGACCGGCGCGGCGGAACTGGAGCTCCCCGAGCCCGTCGACGGAGTGATGACGCGCAGTGGCCTGCCGGTGTACGGCGAACGGCCGACCGTCGCGCTCCCCCGCAGCGGCGCCGGACCTACGGTGTGGCGGGCCCGGGTACGCAGGTCCGAAACCGGTGACTGGCTGGCCGATGATGAATGGGAGTCATCGGACGAGCCGACCGAACTCGACCCTTTCGAGGGCCTCGATACCGGGTTGCTCGGACTGTTCGACGTGGTTGTCAGTGGCCCGCTCGGTGCGGACCTGCGGCACACCTTGTTCCTGGCCGAGGGTCTGACGGTGGACCATGGGGTCGAATTCCGGCTGCCGGACGGTGACGGTCTCACACCGAGCCGAACCGAGCTCGCCGCGCTGACTCCCCTGACGGTGGACCGGGACGTGCTCGAGTTCGATAGAACGACCCGGGAAGCCGAGGTCCGGGTGCGATCCGGTGCCAGGCAGGAGCGGCTGGTGGTGCGCCCGCCGCATATCGCTGTGCGGGTCGATAAGGTCGGTGCACCGGCGCGTTGGCAGACCGCGGCGACGGTGCTGACACCGGAGGACCTGGCCGAGCACGCGGTCGTCGCGGTACGGGTGCCGGGTGAGGTCGAGGTGGACATCGTGCTGGCCGACCACGCCCGCGAGATCGTCCAGATCGAGCAACCGCAGGTCAGCAGGGGAAACCTCTTTCACGTGCCCACCCGGGCATTCGTCGATACCGCCCGGCGGTTGCAGCACACCGCGCTGCTGGCTCGGATCGATACGGCCGATGCGACAACGCATCGCGTCGTCGTTGCGGTGATCCGGCCACCGCTGCTGTGCACGGGTGCCGCGGTCGACGGCGGCCGCCTCGTATGTTGTGGGGTGCGCGGCGCCGACGATCTCGCCGCCTACATCTGGGCCGATACCGCGCCCTGGCGGCCACCGGAGCTCGTCCCGATTACTCCTGATGGGTACGGCGACCTGCCCGCGGATCTGATCGACGCCGGTCCTTTGACAGTTCAGGTCTTCATCGACGATCCCTGGTCAGTGACGCCGACGCCGGCACACCCGGACTCCACCGCTGTTCATGTCGACCAGCCCGGATGGATGACCGATCCAGATCCGGCGCGCGAACAGCTGTCGCGATTCCTGGCGGGGCGAGGTGATCCGCCGGCCGGGTCATCGGCACTTACCGATGTCTGGACGGTGCTGGCCGGCCCGGTGAACGACGATCATGCGGGGCGGGCAATCCAGGCAGGCCTGGTCAGGGTGTTGCGTGCGGATCCGCGGTCCTCACTGGAGGCGCTGGAACGAAGCACCCTCGCCCAGGAATCCTTTCCGGCATTGCTGATCCGAACCGGCCTGGTGGAACAGGATTTCGGCTCACCGATCCGGCTCGGCACGGCACATTCCAATCCGTGGCTGGGGTGTCTCATGGATATTGCCGATCTGCCTTGGGTGAAGATGCGGTCTCCCGATGCGATCGGGGAGCTGGTCGGCAGCCTGCGGAATCTGGGCGGCCAGACTTTGCTGAACCTGCTGATGGGTAACCGAAGAGGCCTGCGCACAGGCGTGTTCGAGGCAGGGAGCGTGGTGCTGCATCCGCTCGAACCAGAGCGGATCGACGAGATGAAACGAGAGCTCGAGATCGTGCCGGAGGCGCTGCTGGACGACAGCACTCGGCAGGCGGCCATGTTCGAGGCATTCGCGCAACGCATGGTCTGGCAGAACGACCCCTGCTGCATGATGCTCGCCAGCGGCACGGCCGGACTGTTCACTCCGTTATGGCGCGCTTCGCCGCGAGTGCATGACATCGTCAGGGCCAGAAACGAAGTACTCGACGGTGCCGACTGCACCACGCACCGCTGGTTGCTGATGTCGCTGCAATCGCTGCTGCTCGCAACCCTGGCCCGGCTCACCGCCCGCGGCCTGCTTCCCGCTTCGGTTGTGACCGATTCGACGCGTGAGGCATGGGCGCGGCTGGCCGAACTCTGTCCAGCGATGGTCGGCGCGGATGTGCTCATCGCCGATGCGCTCGCAAGCTTTGAACTGAACGACAACCTGATCGGAGTCCAGCCGTGACCGACCGCCTCGATCCCTTGGCTGCCGCCGCCGATATCGAAGCAGCCTACAGGCGGTATCTGAAGACGCTGATCGGGCCGCGCGACCCGGCTCTGGCGTCGGCCTTCGACCAGGCGGTCGACGATACGTCTCTGCTGACGAAGGGGCCGCTGCTCGAGCTCACCCCGCCATACGAGCCGGGAGCCTCGCTGCGCCAGCTCATGACCGAGGGCGTGCTGCATCCGGGCTTCGTTGAGTTCGAGGCCACGCTGTCGCTGGATCGGCCGTTGTATCGCCATCAGGAGGTGGCGATACGCAAAGCGGTAGCCGGGCGCAACCTGGTCGTCAGCACCGGCACCGGTTCCGGCAAAACCGAGAGCTTCCTGCTGCCGATCCTCAACGAGCTCATCACCCAGCGTGCCGCAGGCACGCTCGGCCCCGGCGTGCGGGCACTGCTGCTGTACCCGATGAACGCGTTGGCCAATGACCAGCTCCAGCGACTACGCGATCTGCTGTCGGCGAGCCCGGACATCACCTTCGGCCGATACACCGGCGAAACCAAAGAACGCCGGGCCGACGCGGAATCAGCCTTTCACACCACGTACCCGGGTGCCGAACGGCTGCCGAACGAACTGCTCAGCCGGGAGGAGATGCGCGAATCACCACCGCATATCTTGCTCACCAACTACGCGATGCTCGAGTATCTGCTCCTGCGTCCGCACGATATGGAACTCTTCGACGGCGAGTATGCGGGCAACTGGCGATTCATCGCGCTCGATGAGGCGCATGTCTATGACGGCGCGCAAGGCTGCGAGGTGGCTTTGCTGCTGCGCCGAGTGCGCGATCGCGTCGCTCGCGATCGTGCGGTGCAATGTATCGCCACGTCGGCTTCGCTGTCGGGCACTTCCGATCAGGATCAGGGCCGGGAGGCGACCGCGTTCGCTCGCAAGCTCTTCGATGCCGATTTCGAATTCGTCGACGACGATCCCGGTCGCCAGGACTTGGTGACAGCCACCCGCTTACGTCGCCGCGACGCACCGACCTGGACCATCGATGACGACAAGCTACTCGAACTCGCCGACCCCGAGGCCGACCTCGGCTGGATCACCACCGCATCCGGTTGTGCCGACCTTGCCGAAGCATTGCACCGGGAGCGCCGGATCGCCGATGTCAAGGCCGCGGCACTGGCGGGCCCGGTGGACGTGGCTACGCTGGCCGGCAAGTTGTGGCCCGGCGATCAGTTGGCCAAGCCGAAGTTGGAAGCGTTGGTAGCCCTCGGGTCCAAGGTCTTCGGCAGCGACGACAATCCCGTACTGTCGGCGCGCTATCACCTGTTCGTCCGCGCCACCGAAGGTGCGTTCGTCAGCTTCACCGACGAGGGACCGCGAGTATTGCTCAGCAGGCATGAGGTCGACCCGGAGACCGGGCGTGCGGTCTTCGAGTTCGGTGCCTGTGGACGGTGTGGCGCCGTGCACCTGGCCGGTGAGCTCTTCCCGGTCGAAGGCCGTCATTACTTCCGGCCGGCCAAACAGGATTCAAGTGTCAAATGGCTGGTGCTGACGGATGGTGCCACCGACGACACCATAGACGAGGACGAAACGACCCTTGCGGCGGATCGGGGCACTGATGTCGGCACCGGCCGGCGCATCCTGTGCACCGGGTGCGGTGCGCTCGGTCGGGGTGCGTCGGGCTGCGCACCGCGGTGTCCGGGTGGACCGGCATTGAACGTTCGTGAGCACCGTGCCGCACAGCGGGTGATGAGCACCTGCACTGAATGCGGCGCTCGCTCCGCGCAGGTGATCCGCAGGTTGCGCACCGACACCAACGCCGCGCCTGCGGTTATCACCACCGCGTTGTATCAGCATTTGCCGGCTGCCGATGACGCATCCGCCGATTTCGTCGGCGGCGGCCGGAAGCTGCTGATGTTCTCGGACTCACGCCAGTCGGCGGCGTTCGCCGCGCCGTATCTGGCCGCAACCTACGGCCGCATGCTGGTCCGCCGGTATCTGCTCCGGGCACTCGAGGATCCCCGAAATGCCGGTGAGCCACTGTCTGCCGAGGATCTGGCCGATGGCGCGCGTGCAATCGCCCAGGCCGCAGGGCATTTCGACGAGCAGGCAACCCGCGTCGCGAAGATGCGCGAAGTGAATCCGTGGGTGATGGCCGAACTCATGTCGATGGATCAGCGTCAGTCACTGGAGGGGCTCGGCCTGATGGCGGTGACGCTGGTGCACTGCCGCAAGGCGCAGGTACCGCGCGGGTTCACCGCGCTGGGATTGACCGGCGATCAGTTCTGGGGTCTGCTCGAAGAATTGATGAAGACGATCCGGTTGCAGGGTGCCATGACCGTGCTGGACGGCGTCGATATCCGAGACACGATCTTCGAGCCCCGCAACATCACCGTTCGGATCCGCTCGATGAATTCCGACCGTGCGCGCAGGATTATCAGCTGGCGTCCCGGAAACCGGCCAGGAACGACCAACAATCGAATCCTGCTGGTGCGCAAGGTGCTCGCGGCGCTGGGCAGCGCGGTCGAAGCCGAGACGGTGCTCGACAAGTGCTGGGAATTCCTATTGCGACCGTGTCCCTGCCATACGTTCTTCGCCGCGGAGAACGATCGTGCCGGTGGGGGCACCGTCTATCGGCTCGACCAGGCCTGCCTGCGCATTCTGCCCGGATCGGAGCGCACGTGGTACCGCTGTTCGGCCTGCCGTCGGTTGACCACACACAACATCCTGCAATTGTGTCCGCACGGTGCCTGTGACGGCACGGTGGAGGAATACGCCATTCCCGATCTGGATCGCGACACCAACCACTACCGAACGAGCTACCGCACTTTGGAGCTGGTGCCGCTGTCGGCACACGAGCACACGGCGCAGTGGGTCGCCGATCAAGCAGCGGAGGTGCAGCGCCAGTTCGTCGACGGCCAGATCAACGTGCTGTCGTGCTCGACGACGTTCGAGCTCGGCGTCGACGTGGGTGAACTGCAATCGGTCATGCTGCGGAACATGCCGCCCAAGACGGCGAATTATGTCCAGCGGGCGGGGCGGGCCGGTCGGCGCGCAGCCGCGGCAGCGTTGGTGGTCACCTATGCCAAACGCAGTTCCCATGATCTGTCGAAGTTCCAGAAGCCGGAGTCGATGATCGCGGGCCGGATGCGCATCCCGCGGATCCCGATCGATAATTCCCGTATCGGGCGCCGGCATGCGCATTCGGTGGCCCTGGCGGCTTATCTGCGTGAACGTTTCGACACCGACGGCAGCACCTGGCGAGATGCGGGATCGTTTTTCGCTGCGACCGACGGTGAGGGCGATTCCCCGGCAGCCGCGGTGCGCGCGTTCCTCACCCCGGTGCCACCGGCGGTTCGCGCCTCGCTGCGTGCGGTGTTGCCCGCCCGTACAGCGCATGAGCTGGGCATCGACGCTGACGAATGGGTGGAGGCGCTGTGTGCGTCGCTCGCCGACGCCGAACGCGATATCCGCGCTGATATCGCGACCTTTCAGCGGTTGCTCGACGAGGCGGCCGAGGCGCAGCAGTACTCGGTCTGCTCGAAGCTGAAGAATACGATCAACACCATTCGCGGCCGCGAGCTGCTGGGCTATCTCGCCAACAAGAACATCCTGCCCAAGTATGGGTTCCCGGTCGATTCCGTCGAGCTGCGTACCGCGCACTGCGAAGGTGACCTCGGAGCCCGCCTCGAGCTGTCCAGAGACCTCAGCCAGGCCATCTACGACTATGCCCCGGGCAATCAAGTGGTGGCCGGCGGCAAGCTGTGGACCTCGCGAGGACTGCACAAGGTGCCCAAACGTGAGCTCGAGCAATTGCAGTACCGGGTCTGCCGGGAATGCAATCACTTCGAATGCGGGCACGTCCTCGAGGCGGGGACGGTGTGCCCGAATTGCCAGCAGGATTTCGGTTCCATCCGTACGGCGGTGCTGCCCGAATTCGGCTTCGTCGCCGACCGCGTGCCGCAGGACGTGCGCTCGGAACCACCGCAGCGATCGTGGTTCGGCGCCAGTTATGTGGAATCCATCGGTGAGAGTTCCGATGTCTTCCCGTGGTCATCGGCCGGCGGGGTGGAGGTGTACGCGCGGGCAGGCACCCGGGCCCGGCTGGCCGTCATCGGCGAGGGCACGGGCGGAGGGTTTTTGCTCTGCGACTGGTGCGGGTGGGCGGACCCGTTTGTCAAGGAACGAACGAGGGGGAAGCCGCACCACCGCCCGGCGACCGGGAAGGCTTGTGACGGCCCACTTCAGGTCGTCTCGCTGGTGCATCGCTACGAAACCGACGTCGCCGAGTTCACCTTCTCCGATTTCTTCCGCTACGACAAGGACTCGGAATCGAAGTGGCTATCGATGCTCTACGCCCTGCTCGAAGGCGCCTCCGAGGCGTTGGAGATCAGCCGGGACGATATCGATGGCACATTGTCGTGGAGTGCGGACGGGCGGCGCAGCATCGTGCTGTTCGATACGGTCCCCGCGGGCGCCGGTGCCGCCAAGCAGATCGCACAGGAGCTCGAACGCGTCCTGCCGGTTGCCGCCGACCGGGTGAATCGATGCGAATGCGGAATCGAAACCTCCTGCTACGGCTGCTTACGGACGTTCCGCAACGAACGCTTCCATCACCGGCTCACGAGAACCGGTGCCCTGGAGGTCTTCGAACAGCTCGAGCTGGTCGACACCGCCGCCCCGGTCACCGAACAGTGGGGCGATAACGCGGTCTTCGTATCGGATGCGGTACGGCGCCTGCTCGCCGAGCTGTCCAAACGACCCGTGCCCGAACCCGAGGTCGGCACCGAAGCTGGAAAGTACTACTGGCCGGTGGAGATCGCCTGGCCGGGCGCCAAGGTAGTGGTGGTGGAGGGCCTCGACGCCGAGCGCGACGCCGCACTCGGGGCGGATGGCTACCACGTGGTGCCCGTAGAGCGGGCCGACGCCGACCAGCTCGGCGCGTTGTTGGCCGGGCACTGAGCCGTACCGGCGCCCGCACGGGTTCCGGACCGATGTGCGGGCGCCGGTACAACCGGATAGGTAAGCGGTTCAGCGCAAGAGCGTGGAGCGCTGACCCGACCAGGTGACGACGAGCTGATCACGGGCTCGACTGGCCGCGACATACAGCAGGGACCGTTCCCGCTGATGTGCCTCGGCCTGCTCCTCCTCGGGAACGTTGCGCAATACCGTTTGCAACGGCACATGCTCATGATCGACACCGGCCAGGATCACGCACCGGAATTCCATCCCTTTGGCGCGATGCATGGTGAGTACCTGAACATGATCGGGCGTTGCCGGGTCGTCATCGAGCACCTGTGCGGCAATTCCGCGCTGATTGAGCGTCCGGACGACAGTGTCGCGTTCCTTGTGACCACGAGTCAGGACCGCGATACTGCCGGGGCTCATCTCATCCTTGTCGAGCCACCGGGCCACCTGATCGACCACGGCATCCAATTCCTGTGCACTGGAATCGCATTCCACCAGCCTCGGGTGGGGACCGAGCCGAGCGGAGGTGTAACCGGCGGTGGATTCCGCCCCTTCCTCCAAATCGTGGTAGTCGGCGCCTTCGAGAATGCTCACCGCGAAATGCAGGTTCTGCGCGGTGGTCCGGTAGTTGAGGGTGAGCCGGCTCGACCGCCCGCCACGGATATTGATGCCCAGCCGGTGCAACACCACCGGCTGGCCGTAGATGCGCTGATGGGAATCCTCGGCGATGAACAGGTCGTTCGGACCATCCGCCACCAGCGACCGCAGCAGCTGCCAATGGGTGGCGTGCAGATCCTGGGCCTCGTCGACGATCACATGATCGGCGAGATACCCTGCGCCGGTGTCGATTCCGCACCGCAGATGGGCGGCGGCGACCGCCATCGCTTCCGGGAACGTCATCGCACCCTTGGCGCGGTTCTGCTTGCGATACTGCTCGATCACCTGCCAGATGGCCGAACGCTGCGGCCGCGACAGCCGCACGCCCCGCCCCGCCCGCGGGACCTTGAGGTACTGCTCGAGCGTGGTAATCCGGTTGCCGAGCACGACACCGAGATATTCGCCCGCCAGAAACGACGGGTGAGTCAACCGCGGGTCGAGCGACGGGCTCGCCTCTCGGACCGCTGCCGCCCAGGCATTGTCGTCGTTGTAAACCCGTCTAGGACGCCGGGTGGTATCGCCCGCGCCGAAGACCGACTCCAGAGCCGGACCCAGATCGCCGCCCTGCCGCAGGACCGCGGCGGCCAGCTTGTCCAGGCCGGCGACATAGACGCCCCGGTCGCCCGGCTTGTCCGCGATGGTGATCGACGGATCGAGCAACCGCAGATTCGCGAGCAGATCCTGTGCCAGCGTCTTGTTGAAGGTGGTGAGTACGATCCGCGCGCCGGGGTTCAGCCGGGCGAGGTGGCGGGCACGATGCAGGGCGACCACGGTCTTCCCGGTCCCCGCGCCTCCGGAGAGGCGGAACGCGCCACGCTGATCTTTCTCGACGAACTTGCGCTGGTTCGGATGCAGGAACGTACGCCACGCGGCGAAGTCGCCGCCTTCGATGACGCGGCGTAGCTCGTCGTTGTCGTCGACGAGGGTGAACTGCATCTTGGTAGCCGGGTGGTCCAGGGCGGCGAGGACCTGCTCGTCGTCGTCGAGGTTCTGGTCGACCGGCTGCTCGGTGAAGCCGAGGGTATCGCGGATCTCGTCGATGCTGCGTCCGACCGAAAGCTCGAGCAGGGCGTTCTGCTGCCAGATCACATCGGTCGACTGTGCGACATCCAGGACGCCGTTCTGATCGGGGGCGGCCAGCGCCCGCTCGGCCAGGTCCGGGTCGAGACCGAGCCGTCCGGTCAGTTCCGCCGCTGTGAAACCGACATGGGCCAGATAGCCGACCGGGGAGTGGACAGCCAGCTCGGCCAGCGCGCCGGTGGGGTCGGGCACCCTGGACCGCTTCTTGCGATCGTCGCGGCCGTCCAACTCACCGACGATTCCTTCGAGTACGCCGTTGACCGGGTTGACCCGCAGTGTCGACTGCTGCGCCAGCTTGTTGGCGACGTCGTGCTTCCAGGTGCCGAGGTAGATATAGGTGGTGTCACCGAGTTTGCCGTCGATCCGGAACATGATGGCGCGAAAGTTCAGATCGACGCGGCCGGTGCGCACCCGCGTATCGACGGCGCCTTTGATCGGTTCGATATGCAGACCGGGTGCTGTGTGGTCGGCCCGCACCTTTTCGAAGAAGTCGTAGACCTTGTTCTTGATCGAGCCATCGAGCTTCGGCATCGACTTGGTGTTGGCCGCCAATACGACCGTCGCATTTGTCATCGCTACGCCCCTTCGCTCCTGAGATCCCGCGCCACCCCGAGCCGCCGCGGAGAAGTACCCGGTGCGCCCGCGTGCCCGACCGTCCATCGTAATGAACCGCCGTACGAGGTGGATTCGTTACCGGCCACTGCGCTCGGCCGGCTGAGCGCCTGCAGGCCGGCCCCGGCGGACAACATGGTCGACCGGGGCCCGACGAAGAAAAACCGTCTGTTCGCCTTCACCGCAGCGCGACCTTCGCCCCGCCCGAGAACATCGAATCGTGAAGTTCCAGTGCGGCGGGCACGGTGCCGACCGGGACGTCGAAGACGATCGTGACGTCGACGGAGTTGCCCGGGTTGATCGGGGTGGAGAGGTGGTCGTTGACGTTGATTTCGGCCATGGTGTCGTTTTCGTATCGGCGGCCCTGGTCGTCGAACAGTTTCTGGTTGCTGCTGAAGTAGGTCTGCGGGCGGTCGCCGATGTTGGTGACGGTGACGTGCACGAGGATGTATTCGCCCTGCGCGGTCTTCTGCATGTAGGGGTTGTCGCCGATGGTGGATATCGGGGGATCCACCGCGGTGACGGTGAATTCGAACTTGCCGTCGCGGACTGAGGCGCCGGCGGGAGCGGTGTCGGAATCCTTTTCGGCAGGTTTTCCGGGTTCGCCGGGCTTTCCGGGTTCCGGGTTCGCGGCGGAGGTGAAGGTGGCGTCGCTGTCGGATGCATCGTTGGCGGCGACGCCGAGGACTCCGAAGCACCCGCCGCACAGCAGGATGACGGCGCCGATCAGGATCCACGGCCAGACGGGCATCTTGCGTTTTGGCGGCTGCGGGGGCTGGAACGGTTGCGGGTAGGGCTGGGGGCCGGACGGGTAGGTCACGGTGACTCCTCGGATTGGGGCGCCCGGTGGTGTGCCGGGCGCGGTGACGGGATTCGGGTCAGTAGCGGTGCCACGGGCAGTACGCGTCGATGGCGGCGTGCAGGAAGGTGTACGGGTAATCGACGGCGTCGCTGGAGCTTTCGGCCAGATAGATGCGGTTGCTCGCGGAGTTGCCGTAGGCGTCGAGGTAGCCGCACTGGCTGTGCGCCAGGCGGATGGCGGCGTCCTGGACGGTGTAGCTGTCGTCGTCGTAGTAGCTGTCGCGCAGGAACTGGCGGTCGGCGGCACTGCGCTGCGGTCCGGCGCTGCCGGTGCCCGCGCTACCGCTGGCGGATCCGGAGTCGACGGGTGCGGCGGAGGCGGTGTGCGCGCCGCCCGCGACGAGGGCGACGCTGATGGTCAGCAGGGCGAAGGAGTGCGCGATCTTGCGAATGGTGAACCTCGAATCTGTGGGTTGAATGGTGAGCCCGGTCGGCGGCAATCACGGCCGACCGGGCGGGATGAGCAGGCCGAGTGTCAGCGGGTCAGGAGAGTCCGTCGAAGCTGCCGGTGGCCATCAGGGTCAGCAGATGCAGCGGGATCTCGGCGTGCGGGACTACCGACAGCCGGTAGCGGCCGCCGTTGAGCCGGTCGCACAGCACGACCGCGCCGGGCACGCTGCCCATGGCCGCCTTATCGGCATTGCAGGCCTATTCGGCGTCGTAGCCGGAGTAGTGGCGGACGTGGGTTTCGGCCGCAGCGGTGCCGGCGCCGAGGCCGCCGACGAGGGTTGCCGCGGCGGCGGCGGTCAGGACGGTCGCGGTGAGTCGGGTTCGAGTGAACATGGTTCTCCCTGATCAGGGCAGCGGCGCCGGGCCGGTGCCGGGGGTGGGGTCGTTGCGCGGTGGCTGGCTGGTGAGGTGCCAGCCACCGCAGCGCGAGCAGTGATAGGTGCGCTGTTCGCGCCGCCGGGGATCGGTGTGGTCGATCCCCGCCAGCACCAGCTCCGCGGTCTCCGGGTCGAAGTAGCGGATCTTCCCGGTCGCCTCGCAGCGGGACCGGCGTGGCAGCGGCGGCAGTTCCCGCAGGTCGTTGCCGTGCCGCAGGCGCAGTGGCCGGTGGCCGCGGGCGGCGAGCCGGCGCCTGGCGCCCCGGTGCGGTGCCCGGTCGGCGAGCTGATTGCGGTGCTGACGCATGGCAAACCTCCTGTGACACAACGTGATCGGGATGGATGATGCGGCGACCGGGCCGCCGTCGCTGAGTGCGATGTAACAGTAGGACGACGCTGAAAACATTGTCAATCGAAACTTCGAAGATTGACTTTAACGACGTGGCGGGCGAAGCTATCCGGACACGAGAGGAGGCGTATGCCAGACACCGCCCCACTGGTCACCGCCGCGGAGATTTCCCGGCTGGCCGGTGTCACCCGAGCGACCGTGAGCAACTGGCGCCGGCGCCACCCCGACTTCCCGCCTCCCGCGGGCGGCAGCGAGTCGCGGCCGGTGTTCGACCTCGGCGATGTCCGCAGCTGGTTGCGTGAGCACGGGGTGGAATCGGCGGATTCGCCACTGAGGGAATTGCGCACCCTGCTCCGTGCTCAGGTGGCGCCGCAGGACATTCCCAGGCTGCTGGACGAGCTCGCCGCCGCGGGCGAGCGCAAGTCCGCGCGTGGCGAATCGGAGATCCTGCGGACGATGCGGGCCGCGGTGGCGGATGCGGGCATCGCGCAAACGGTGGAGGCGCTGGCCGAACGTGGTCTGGAGGAAGGTCCGACGACGGGCGTCTACCGCACCCCGGATGCGGTCGCGGATCTGATGGCGGAGCTGGCGCGTCCCGGGGCGGATGGCGCCATCGGTCGAGTACTGGATCCGGCGTGCGGTAGCGGGAGCCTGCTGGCCGCGGCCGCCCGGGTCGGCGCTCAGGCGTGTTTCGGCCAGGACGTTCTCGCGGTGCAGGCACAGCGGGCCGCCATGCTGTTATCGGTCGATGTCCCGGACACCGAGGTCACCGTCCGCGCGGGCGACAGCCTTCTCGCCGATGCGTTCCCCGGCGTGGACGTGGATGCGGTCCTGAGCAATCCGCCGTACCAGCAGCGTGATTGGGGTACCGACGAACTGTCCCTCGACCCCCGATGGAAATACGGGGTGCCCGCACGGGGCGAGTCGGAGCTGGCGTGGGTGCAGCATGCGCTGGCGCATCTGAGGCCAGGGGGAACCGGTGTGCTGCTGCTACCGCCGGCGGTCGCCTCGCGTGGCTCCGGCCGCCGGATCCGCGGTGAGTTGTTGCGGCAGGGTGCGCTGCGCGCGGTCATCGGACTACCGGCGGGTGCCGCCCCGCCGCGGCACCTGGGCCTGCATCTATGGGTGCTGCGCGGACCCGACGGCAGCGGTGCCGCCGACGTGCTGTTCATCGACGCGACCACCCGCGATTCGGCGGTCGATCACGCGGGGGAGTGGAAGGAGCTGTCGGAGGCCATCACCGAATCCTGGCGCGCATTCGACCGCGGTGATATCGAATCCGCCGCCACCGCCGATGTAGCGGCTGTGGTGCGGGTGATGGACGTGCTCGACGAGGACGTGGACCTGACGCCCGGACGATATGTCCGGGCGGCGGTCGATGCTGCCCGGACGGTGGACGCTGTCGAGACCACGGTGGTCGAGTTGGCGGGCGATATCGCGGCTCTGCGCGGTGCGTTCGACGAGCTCCCGGAGCTGACCGGCGTCGAAGAGAGGGCGTGGCGCACCGCGACGGTCGCCGATCTCGACAAGGGCGGCGCGCTGCGAGTGCTCGCACACCGTTCGCGTGAGGAGGCCGGGCCGGTGGCCGAATCCGATCTGGGCAGGCCGGTGCTGACTGGCCGCGACCTCGTTACCGGCGCGCCGCCGTCCGGGGTCGTCGATGCGGAGTGGTCGGGCTCGGTGGTCGTGGTCGAAGCCGGTGATGTGGTGATCCCGCAGTTGCGCGGCACCCGCGACGGTCAGCTCGGCGCGCGGGTCGCGGGCTCCGGCGATGCGGGTGCGGTGCTCGGGCCGAATGTCTTCCTGCTGCGCCCGGACCCGACCCGCGTCGATCCCTGGTTCCTCGCCGGATTCGCCGCTGGACCCGACAATGCCGCCGCCATGGTCGGCGCGACCACGATCCGGGTCATTCCCGGCCGCCTGCGCATCCCACTGCTGCCAATGGACCAGCAACAGCGCTATGGCGCGGCCTTCCGGCAGTTGCACCGATTACGCACAACCGCCCGCCGCGCCGACGCCACCGCGGGCAGACTGACCGAATTGATCACCGCCGGCCTCACCGTCGGCGCGCTCGAACCGCAGCAACACTCCGCCGATACCGCGGAAACCACCTCTCGGAAAGGTAGGAAGTGAACACCAATAAGCACACCGAGCTGGCCAACCACGCATGGTCGGTCGCCGATCTGCTGCGTGGGGATTACAAGCAGTCCGACTACGGCAAGGTGATCCTGCCGTTCACCGTGCTGCGAAGGCTGGAGTGTGTGCTGGAGCCGACGCGGGAGAAGGTGCGCGCGGTGATAGAGGCACGTAAGGACAGCGACCTGGATCTGGATCCGTTCCTGAAGAAGGCCTCCGGTGTGCGCTTCTACAACGTCACGCCGCTGACACTGAAGTCCATCTTGTCCGATCCGGGACAGGTGGCGAAGAACATGACCAACTATGTCGGCGGGTTCTCCGATAACGCCCGCGAGGTGCTGGAGAAGTACGAATTCGCCCAGCAGATCAAGCGGCTCGACGGCGCGGGCCTGCTGTATCAGGTGATCGGCAAGTTCGCCGATCTGGATCTGCATCCCGAACGCGTCTCCAACCACAACATGGGCTACGTGTTCGAGGAACTGATCCGGCGTTTTGCGGAACAGTCCAATGAGACCGCAGGTGAGCACTTCACCCCGCGTGAGGTCATCGAGCTCATGGTGAACCTGCTGATCGCACCCGATACCGATCTGGTCGGCACGCCCGGCGTCACCCGCAAGGTACTCGACCCCGCCTGTGGCACCGGCGGCATGCTCAGCGCGGCCGAGGAGCACATCAAGGCCCTGAATCCGCATGCGCGCGTCGAGGTCTACGGTCAGGAGTTGAACCCTGAGTCGTGGGCCATCTGCCGTTCGGACCTGATGATCAAGGATCAGGACCCGGACAATATCGTCTTCGGCAACTCCTTCAGCGACGACGGCCACAAGCATCTTCGCGCCGACTACCTGCTGGCCAACCCGCCGTTCGGGGTGGAGTGGAAGAAGGTCAAGGAAGCCGTCGAATGGGAGCACAAAAACCTCGGCGACGCCGGCCGTTTCGGCGCCGGGTTGCCCCGCATCAATGACGGCTCCCTGCTGTTCCTGCAGCACATGATCTCGAAGATGAAGCCCGTCGGCCCCGACGGTGGTGGCAGCCGCATCGCCATCGTCTTCAATGGCTCCCCACTGTTCACCGGCGCCGCCGAATCCGGCGAATCCAATATCCGCCGCTGGATCATCGAAAACGACTGGCTCGAAGCCATCGTTGCCCTGCCGGACCAGCTGTTCTACAACACCGGTATCTCCACCTACTTCTGGATCCTCAGCAACCGCAAGTCCCCTGAGCACGAGGGCAAAGTGGTGCTGCTCGACGCGCGCGACTATTGGCAGAAGATGCGCAAATCCCTTGGCGACAAGCGCAAGTACGTCGGCAAGGAGCAGATCGACGAGGTCACCCGCCTCTACCGCGACGCCATCGACATCGCTGCCGACCCCGACCATCCCCTGCATGGCAAGGTAAAGGTATTCGCCAACAACGATTTCGGATACCAGCGCATCACCGTGGAACGCCCGTTGCGGTTGCGCTTCGAACTCACCGAAGAAGCACTCGACCAGCTCGCCGCCTCGGCGCCGGTTCGCAAGCAATACACCGACACCACCGTCTTCGCGAATCTGCTGCGCCCGCTCGTCGGCTCCACCTGGAAAACCAAGACCGACGCCATCACTGCGCTAAAGGACGCCGTGGCCGGCGCCGGCGAACCCTGGCCCACCGGCGCGCCCTTCGCCAAGGCCCTTCGCGACGCCCTCGGCGTGCGCGATCCTGAGGGTGAGGTGCAGCTCGTCAAGGGTTCGCCCGAGCCCGATGCCGAACTGCGGGACTACGAGAACGTGCCGCTCGACGAGGACGTCAACGAATACCTCGCCCGCGAGGTGCTTCCGCACGTGCCCGATGCCTGGATCGATTACAGCAGGACGAAGATCGGGTACGAGATTCCGTTCACCCGGCATTTCTACGTATACACACCGCCGCGGCCGCTGGAGGAAATCGATGCGGAGTTGAAGGCGTTGGAGGCGGAGATTCAGGAGCTTTTGGGGGAGGTTACGCGGTGACAATCCCTACGCGCATAAAGTTCCACTACACGCCCGTTGACGAGCGAGCTGGTGACCGCGAGCTACCATTGCTGTCTGTTTCGTCGAGATTGGGAGTGGTGCGGCGTGACTCGATTGTGGATGGTCCGTCGCGGGCTGAAGATCTGAGGAATTACAAAGTATGTGCGAGAGGGGACATCGTCCTCAATCGTATGAGTGCGTATCACGGTGCTGTTGGCCAAAGCGTTGAGTCAGGACTAGTGAGCCCAGATTACCTGGTTATCAGAACTGGAAAATCTCTGGACAGTCGGTTTGCCCACCACCTATTCCGTTCTCACTGGTTTGTAGGTGAGATGACGTCTCGGCTGCGTGGCATCGGTAGCTCGGATAACGGTGGCGTGAGGACTCCGAGGATCAACGCAGAGGATCTTGGGGATATCCTTGTCAAGCTTCCAGAACTGGACGAGCAGCGCCGCATCGCCGACTTCCTCGACGCCGAAACCTCCCGCATCGGCACAATTGAATCCGCTCGGAAACGGCAGATGGCGTTGCTCGAGGAGTCCGAGCTCGCGACAATTGGCGCGATGCTCGGTGGAAGAACCGAGGCGAGTCGAAGGAGAAAAACGGGTTGGAAATGGCTACCTGAGATACCAGAGGGCTGGGCGATCGGTCCCGTTTACGCCTATTACGACACTGAGCTGGGGAAGATGCTCAACGCGGAGCGCGCAGCCGGCCGCAATCAGCGGCCATATTTGCGTAATGCCAACGTTGGATGGTACAGAATTAGCCTGAACGATGTCGCCACCATGGATTTCTCGCCAGAAGAAGTGTTGCGTTATTCACTTCGATCTGGCGATCTTCTTGTGTGCGAGGGCGGCGCCGGCGTTGCTGAGGCGGCAGTGTGGGACGGATCGATAGAAGAATGCTACTTTCAGAAGTCGTTGCATCGTGTGAGATCGCGAACAAATTTGCCGGTTGAATGGCTTATGTACTGGCTGCGCTACGCAAAATCTTGCGGTGTTTTCGAAGCGACAGGCAACGTGGCGACTATACCTCACTTGACTGGAGAGCAGCTTCGTCGATTTCGTATCCCTGTGCCTGAAAATAGTAACGATGCTATTCGCATCACACGCGATTCGATCGCGAGGTCCGCTAGTCTGCGGGAACTATTGGCTGGAATGCTGGACATCCTATCCGAGCGTCGCCAGGCCCTCATCACCGCCGCCGTAACCGGCCAATTCGACGTATCAACCGCCAGCGGTCGAAACACAACCCAGGGGGTATAACCGCAATGAGCCCGGTCCATGACGAACTCACCTTCGGCGACTCCATCGTCGCCGCCATGCTCGACAACGGTTGGCTCGCAGGCAATCCGCACGAGTACAAGCCCGAGCTCGGCTTGGATCTGGGCGAATTGCTCGCCTTCATCGGTGCGACCCAGCAGCAGGAGTGGGATGAGCTGGTCTCCTTCTACGGCGGCGATCAGCGTGCCGCCGAGCTGGGGTTCGCCAGGGCGGTGGATCAGCAGATCGGGCTCAAGGGGTTGATCAAGACCCTGCGGTCGGGGGTGAAGGATCGGGGGGTGCGGATCCGGCTGGCGTATTTCAAGCCGAATCTTGTGACCTCGCCGGATGATCTGCGGGACTACCGCGCCAATCGGCTGACGGTGGTACGCGAGTTGCCGTACGCGACGAAGCAAGCCGACGCCAAGAACCGGCTCGATCTGGCCTTGCTGCTCAATGGGATTCCGGTGGCGACGGCCGAGCTGAAGAATCCGCTGACCGGGCAGACGGTGGAGCACGCGAAGGAACAGTATCGCAGTGAACGCGATCCCAGTGAGCTGATCTTCACCCGGCGGGTGATCGCGAATTTCGCGGTCGACCCGCATCTGGTTTTCGTGGCGACCCAGTTGAAGGGGAAGAAGACGCGGTTCCTGCCGTTCAATACCGGTTCGGAGGGGCCGGGCAAGGCTGGCGGCGCGGGGAACCCGGCGCCCACCATCGAGGGCAAGCATGCGACCGCGTATCTGTGGGAGCAGATCTGGCATCCGGACAACTGGCTGGATCTGCTGGAACGGTTCGTGCACACCCACGAATCGAAGGGGCCGGGCGGGCGAGGTAGCCGCACGATCATCTTCCCCCGCTACCACCAGTGGGATGTGGTCAAGAAACTCACCGCGCATGCGTCCACGCACGGGGCGGGGCACAACTATCTGGTGATGGCGTCGGCCGGATCGGGCAAGTCGAATACCATCGGCTGGCTCGCCCATCGGCTCACTGATCTGCATACCGCGGCAGACCCGGCGCTCCTCGATCCCGCTGCCGGGTTGAGGCCTGGGACACCTGTGTTCGACAAGGTCATCATCATCACCGACCGCCGCAACCTGGACAGTCAGCTGAGCGAGACGGTCGGTAGTTTCGAGCGGGTGCACGGGTTGGTCGTCAAGATCGACGACAAGCAGGGCGCGAAATCCGAACAGCTGGCCAAGGCGCTCACACAAGAATCCGGCAAGATCATCACCGTCACCCTCCACACGTTCCCGGCGCTGCTGGATTTCCTGCGCCGCAATCCCACCGAACTGCGCGGCGGCAAGTTCGCGATCATCGTGGACGAGGCACATTCCTCACAGTCCGGTGACGCCGCGACCGCTGTGCGGGCCGCACTGCGCGATCTCGGCCTCGATGCCGACGACGAAGAGGACGGCGCGACGGAGCTGAAGCTGGAACAGCCTCTGGATCGCAAGGCCGCCGAACGGGCTCAGGCAGCGAACCTGTCGTATTTCGCCTTCACCGCGACGCCCAAAGCCAAGACGCTCGAATCGTTCGGAACTCTCGACGGCGACCGTTTCCGCCCCTTCCACACCTATTCGATGCGCCAGGCCATCGAGGAAGGGTTCATCCTCGATCCGCTGCGCAACTACGTCACCTACAAAACGTTCTATCGCCTGGTCAACGAGAACCCCTCCGACCGTGAGGTACCCGAATCCAAGGCCAAGACGATGCTGGCCCGGTTCGCGCTCACCCATCCCTCCACGGTCGTGCAGCAGGCGCAGGTGATCGTGGAGCATTTCGTCGAGCACACCCGCGATCTCCTTGGTGGGCGCGCCAAAGCCATGGTGGTCACCGATTCCCGCAAGAGCGCGGTCGCGATGGCGCGGGCCATCAAGCGGCATCTGGCCGATATCGGGTACGACAAGAAGTACCCGGATATCGGTGTGCTGGTCGCCTTCTCGGGACCTCTCGATTACGAGGGCGAGGAGACGACCGAATCCAAGGAGAACGGCGGCCTGCCCGAATCCCAGCTGCCGAAGGCATTCGCTTACACCCGCGCCGACGATCTCGCGACGCGGTCCGGTGGTGCCGGTCAACGCGAGTACCGGATTCTGGTGGTCGCCGAGAAGTATCAGACCGGATTCGATCAGCCGTTGCTCACGACCATGTACGTGAACAAGAAGCTGCACGGTATCGCTGCCGTACAGACCTTGTCGCGGCTCAACCGCACCCATGAACTGAAGACGCAGTCCGATCTCGCCGTCCTCGACTTCGCCAATGACGGCGAGGACATCCAGGAATCGTTCCGGCCCTATTACGAACTGGCCGAGACGATGCCGACCGACCCGAACCTGCTGTATATCGCGCAGACCAAGGTCATGGCCGCACCGATCCTCATCGAATCGGAGATGCGCGCATTCGCCGATGCCTACCTGACCGCTGAACAACAGGCCGCCGGATCGCAGGCGAAATGGCAAAAGTTGCATGCCGAGCTGTACCGGCATCTGCATCCGGCGGTCGACCGCTTCGCTGGATTGCTGCACAGCGACGAAGAAGCGGATGCGGACATCGCCGAACAGTTCCGCATTGAGCTGCGTGACTACGTGCGCAAGTATGGATTCCTCGCCCAGATCGTTCCGTACCGGGATGCCGAGCTCGAACTGCTGCACCTGTACGGCAAGCATCTGCTGAATGTGCTGCCGCGGCGTGGCGACGGCGGTGTGGACGTCGGGCAGGTGGACCTGAGCCACGTCCGCGTCCAGCACATCGGGGACCTCGATCTCGGCCTGTCCTCGGAGGGCCCGGCCACGCTGCCCGGATTCGGTGAATCGGCTGCCGCGCCGAAGGAACCGGAGAAGTCACTGCTGTCCGAGCTGATCGAACAGCTCAACGAACGCTTCGGCACCGAATTCGACGAGGGCGACTTGGCCAAGCCGTATCAGGAGGCGCTTGCAGATCCCGAAGTCCAGCTCGCCGCCGTTGCCAATCAGAGCGAAGACGAATTCCAGGGCAAGTTCGTCGAGGTGTTCCAAGACAAGATGATGGAACACTTCGACACTGTCGCCGACCTGGGGAACAAGTACTTCAGCCGCTCCGAACCGGCGTTCAAGGAAACGCTGAACAGGCATGCGAGCCGGGCAGCCTGGCGGATGATCCGGCGACAGCACGGACTGGACGGCGTAGCGTGACCGGGTGCCGTGGTCCGGAGGGGTTGCCTTCCGGGTCGCAACTGGCGCAGGCGCGGCGAAGTCTGCCGATAGTCGGGTAGGGGAACAGGGGACGATCATGCGGGTGCGGCGCATCGATAACCGGTACGAGCTCACCGAGCAGATCTCATCCGGCGGCATGGGCTCGGTATGGCGTGGCTACGACATCGTGCTCGACCGGGAAGTCGCGGTGAAAACCATCCGCGTGGACCAGGTGGTCACCGCGGAGCAAGCCGAGGAATTCACCGAGCGCTTCCGCCGTGAAGCCAGGGTCACCGCCCGTATCCGGCACCACGGTGTGCCGCAGGTGTTCGACGCCGTGCTGGATGCGTCGTTCGAGACGGTGTACCTGGTGATGGAGCTCATCGACGGTGTTCCGTTGCAGAACTACATCGACCCGGACCACCCGCTACCGCTGACCTGGGTGGCGTCGGTGGCGGCCCAGATCGCTACCGTGCTCTCGTACGCCCATGCGCTGCCGGTCGTCCACCGCGATCTCAAACCCGGGAACGTACTGATCACTCGCGACGGTGCGGTGAAGGTCATCGACTTCGGTATCGCCGCCATCCTCGACAGTTCGGCGCCGAAGCTGACGGTCACCGGCCAGCAGATCGGCACCCTGCGCTACATGGCTCCCGAACGGGTCCACGGCCGCCGAGTCACACCGCTCAGCGACCTCTACGCCCTCGGCTGCCTGATTCACGAAATGATCAGCGGACGACCGCTATTCGAGGCGGACTCGGAGTTCTCGATCATGCTGGCGCATACCGAGCAGGCGCCGGTGCCGCTTCGGCAACTCGGTCTTGACGTACCGGCAGAGTTCGAACGGCTCGTGCTCGATCTGGTGCAGAAGGACCCGCAGCGCCGCCCCGCCGACGCCTTCACCGTCTACGAGCGCCTCCTGCCGTTCCTGCCCGGACCAGGTACCCCTGTGGCGCCCACCGAGCTCTACCTGCCCGGATTCCCCGATCCGACACGCATATTCCGGCGCCCGAACGCCCCGCTGGAAACTGGCCAGATCGAACCCACCCGGCTGCGCCCACAGCCTTCGGCGCCCACCGCTCCGATGTCGGCGCAGCACCTGCAGACCGCGATATCCGATGCAGAGAGCCGTTACTGGTCGCTACTCGAGGGCGGGCGATACGCCCAGGCTGCGGACGCGCTGAACGCTGTGATCGATAGCGCCGCATCGGCCTTGGGTAAGGAAAACGTCCAGGTGCTCACCCTGCGCAAGCAGGTAGCGGCGGCTTGGGCACTGGCCGGCGAAGACCGCCGCGCCTGCCGTGAATTCGACCTGCTCGCCGCGGCTTACCAGCGCGCCGAAGGCCGATTCAGCCGCTCTGCTCTGGAATGCCGCGCCGGCGCCGCCCGCGGGCGGATGGCGCTGGGTGAGATCGAGGCCGGTCTCGGCGAACTCGAAGAGGTGCTCGCCGAGGTGACCGCCGCCGACGGCAGCGGCTGTGAACTCGCGCTGGACCTGCGCTTCGAGATCGGCGACCTGAAACGCGAGATCGGTGATCATGAGGCCGCCCGAGCGATGCTGCAAGCGCTGCTGGAGGATCTGACGATGATCAAAGGACCACGAGATCCCTTCACCGTGGAGGTGGGGGAGCTGCTGGCCGCACTCTGAGTGTCCGGCGGTTTCGGGTGGTTGGCAGCCCTGGCGCGTGCCGCGATCAGTCGGACTCTTCGAGCTCCTCGAGCGCGCGCCAGGCCAGATCGGCCAAGGTGTCGCCGGTCGAGGTCACCCAACGCCGGGTGCCCTGGTTGGCGACCGGTCGATTCGCCCATCCTGCCCACTCCCACATCAGGCTGACCAGGCCAGATGGCGAATACTGTTTGCCGTCGACGGCCCACAGGATCGGCTTCAACCGATGCAGAGCCCACGTCGCTCGCCCGCGTTGAGGATCCTCGGCAAGCCAATCCCGCATCGCCTCGGCCTCGGACGGATGGCCGGCGACCAGCGTCAGAGGTTCGCCCTCGGGCAGGACATTCCGGTCGATCAACACCGAGACCGCGGTCGGGCGCCGCAGGCGTTTGGTCGTGCGGGTTCGCTTGTACTTGCTTCCCGCCGATGGCGCCGACTGATCCGGGCTTGGCGCGAGGACGCGCGCGACCACGTCGCGACTGCGCTCGACATCGGCGCAGACAGCGCGTATTTGCGAGCGTTCGCCGTACAGGTCGTCGATCGCCGTCACCACGGCGGGCAGCAGGCGGCCGACGATTTCCGGGACTTGCTGTCGAGCCCCTGCCAGCCAGGTGAGGTTCTGGTCCGGTTCGCTGATCGCCTCGGTGTCGAGACTGCGGAAGACGAGGTGCGCGAGCAAGTAGACGCCATGCTCGGCGAGTGCGATGGCACGACCCTCATAACGAGAGCGCAAGGCGTGCAGGCTGGTGCGTACCTCCCGCAGCACATTGACCGCGTTCCACAGCAGGTAGGCGCTCGGACGTGGGCGGAACAGGGCGTCATGGATGCCCTGCGGGCCGCGTTCCCACAGGACATCGAGGTCGGTCGCGATGCGCGCCGCGTACTGGCTGTCCGGATGGGCACAGGCCAATGCGCACGCCGCCTCCACGACCGAACAGCCGGTCTCCGGCGGTGGGTCGAGCTCCCCGCGCCGCACACCGTATTCCAGTCCGAGTTCGGCGCGAAGCTCGGCCATGATTTCGGCCTGCACCGACTCCAGTGCGATGAAATCACGCTGCTCGACCCGGTTTTGGCGATTCGTGGCCTGGGTGGTCTTCTTGGCGAATTCCTGCTCTTCGCCGGTCACGATGATGCGCACACCGACTTGTGCCGCGGCGGCATCAGGTTCGCAGGCGACCGCCTCCGCGATGGACCGGACGGTTTGGGCTCCGTTGACGACGCTGGCGTTGTGCAGGGTGAGGGCAAGCGGACGGCCGTACGGATTCCGCATCGACTGAGGGGCCTTCTGCACCGAATCGCAGAGGATCGTGATGCCGTTGTTGAAATACCAGAAGGCGGACGGCTCGGTGGTGAGGGTTTCGATCAAACCGTTGTTGATCGACGTGCGACCGAGCGGATTACGAATGTTCAGATTGTACAGGTGCGAACCGGCATCCACCCATTGGGCAACCTGCTCGGCGTCGACAACTCCCTGATAGGACTCGTATGGCGTCGCGATACTGAACCACGGAAAGAGATCGACCGACAAGACAACCGGATCGGCCGAATGATCATCGCGCACCGATTGCCAGATCTCGGGGGCCAGAATGATCCGGTGGTTCAGGACCGCGCCATACCGGTTGAATTCCTTCTCCCCGTGTTCGATGGCATCCAGGAATCCCGGGGTGACCTCGTCGGCTCGCATCAGCGCGATCACCTGGGTCACCGAGACCGCGTCGGAGGTCATTACTTTCCCAGCGTATTCGGCGAGGTGCCGGCCACGGGGATTGAACGGCGTGTAGTCCTCATCGTCGATGAGACGCAGCCCGTGTAGCAATTCCTGCACGGCAGACCGTTCGCTCGGGGCACGTCCGGTCTTGCTCCACTTTGCCTGAACGAGATAGATGTGCGGGTCGGGGCCTTCGACGACAGCAAGTGCGTCGATCCCCTGGTCGGCCACACCGTCGATCACCGTTTGCGCGGCCTGCTCAGGGCCGAACCCCGTGACGACGCGGACAGCCTGCGCAGCCAATGCCCGGGAAAGCTCTCGGGGTGAACGTTCTTCTTCCGGCTTGTCATCGAGATCGCTGAGGTCGAGCAGCCCGGGATCGATGTAGGTGTTGCGAAGGAATCGGGCTACTTGACGCACCTGTCTGGGGACGTCGGTGTGCTCGCCACGCGGGGTGCTGCTCACGCACATCCTTTCTGGGACGGGTTACAACGGCCGATACTCCGGATTTTGCCCTCTGCCGGGTGACGCCAGAGTACCTGAACAGCAACGTTTTTGGGCGACGAACGGTTCAGGAATTGGCCGGCATAGCGGGGTCAGAAGACCGGATAGGGTGTTTCTGCGAGACCGGTTCGCCGCTCGGTCGTGCCGAACGATGCGTGAGCATCGGTCAACAATTCTGGCCACTGATTCTGACCAGCACGGTGTCGTAGCTGTCGCCATTTGGGGTTGCGATGGTCGACTTCAGACTTATCTGCGAGCATGGTGGGCCGTACACGAAGGCAGTGAAGTACAGTGCGGCGTTGGTCTTCGGGCTGTAATCGCCGATTTGGACACCACCGTTCGCTATACCGTCCTTCAACTGTACCCCGCTGCGATGGTTGGCATTGATCAATACCGCACTGTGTGGTACGAACTGGACCGATTCGGTGAACAGCGCCTTCAGTGTGACCTTCCGCTGCACCGTTGTACCGTGGTTGAAGTAGGTCAACCGAACCCGGACCTGGCTTCCATGTGGTGCTTCGATGATCGTACGGAAGTCATTTCCTGTTGTTCCGGGTTGTACGGCAGACTCGAATGTGAAACCAGGTGCGACAGATTTCAGTGTGAAGACAACTGTGCCGAAACCGTCGCCGCCGGGCGGAATCGTACCCGGCTGCTCGGCTACACCCACCAATGTGCCCGCGCCGAACAGTTCCGACGGTTCGACCGGACGTGTCCGGTCGCGATTGCCCGTGACCCGCGCTGAGCCTTCCTTGTACAACAGCGTGATGTCGCCGTTTGTGTTGTTGACCAGGTCGACGGTGTCCCACACCTCGGCCGGAACAGTCTGCGCGGCGGTGACAAACGCGGTGGCTTTGTGAACCTTCGCGTCCTTGTGTTTGATCGTCCTCGGATGTTGCACCCGGGTGCGGACGAAGTCGATAGCTTTGTCTGCGGTGTTGTTCGCATAGAAAATCGAGAGCTCGTATTCGCGGCCCGGCTGGAGTTCGACGCTATCGCCCCAATGGTGATTGCCACCGGCTTCCCGGATCTGGAAGAAGTTGCGCTCGTCCCCGTGCATGGGGTTATCGGTGACGGAGTTGAGGGTTTGCGGTGCTTTACTGTATTCGGGTCGCTCGCCATTGCTATAGGTAATCCGGTCAGGTCCCCATCCCTCGGTCGACGCCGACCCATGCGCTACGGCCAGTGAATCCACGCTGCCCGAGGGCCTGGTGATACCCCAAATAATTCCGCCGGCAATGATGGCCGCGACCAACGCCATAATTGCAATATTCTTGGGTTGGACGTATCCGTACAGCAGATTGATCGTCGTAGCGTCGATCTCGCCTCGATTGTCGCCGAAGATGTTTATCTGCTTGGAGTTGCCTCTCGCAACAGCCTTGAACCTGAACACGGCGTTCGTCAGAACGAGATGGAGCCGCGATTGTCCCGCATATTGAGGACCTTCGCGTTGTCATAGGCGTTCGAGATGAAGTCGGCCACCTTCCGGTCCTCGCGAGCGAGCGCAACGAGCTCGTCGACCTCCGAACGGAATTCGTCATCGTCGACGCTTGCGGCCTCGATCCGTGCGGCGACGATTTCCCTGTCGGCGTCGGTCGGCTCGCTGGCCAGTCGTGCGATGGCTGCGCTGGTCGGTTCGTCATCCCGGAACTTGGCGGCTATTCGCTGACGCAGCCGGTCGATCGCGGACCAGGAGCCGGCGGCGGCGCTCTGCGCCAGTCCCTCGCCGTACTTGGTGGCAAGCAGAATCGCTGCCGCGGTGCCGAGTGAAACGGGATCTACCACGTGCCCACCTCGATTCGATTGTGTGGTAGCTCATGGTATTCCGCCCGGCAGGTCTTGTACTGAGAACTTGCTGTGTTCGTCGCCGGAAACGTCGGGGATCCCCTTGCCGGACGCGGGCTGCAGCATGGTCAGGTCGATACAAGTATGAGTGCACAGGTAATCGGCCAGGTTGCGATAGCCCCAGGTGTCGGAGGCTTGCGGCACAATGCTGATCGAGACGACGATCGAGATCCCCAGCTGTCGGCTGTGGGCTTCAGGAAGGGCCGAGCATGGATGAAGAGCGGGCTCCGATGACAACCGACGGTGGCTCCGGGGGGCAAACGGCGGATCTCGTGGTCATCGAGGACGAATTCGGTACGGCACTGGTCGGGGCCGAGGAAGCGATTGCCGAGTTCACCCGGCAGGAGGGTTTCTCGCTGCCGGTGGTGGCTGCTGAGTCCGGCGTGACGGTGACGACGCTCGCGCCGCGGTTGTTCGGCGCTCGTGCGGTTGGTTCGGCATACCTGGTCGGGACCAGCGTGGTCGAGTCGGCCCGTCGTGCACGGGGCACTACGGTGACCTATCACCGGATGGTGCGTGATAGCAACGGCACGATCCGCTCGAATGCGAGGATCCCAGCACCCGGTGCTGCCGCCATCGCACCGCAAATGGCGGCTCTGATGGCGGTGGAAGCAGCGATCTCCGCGCAGTTCGACCAGATTCACGAGCACCTCGACGTGATAGAGGACAAGGTAGACGAGGTATTGCGGCTGGCAGCAGCCGAACGGCTCGGCGACATATACGGCCATCATCGGGTACTGGCTCGGAAGGCTCGGGCGATGGCCGACGGCGATGCGCTGACGGCGACCGACTGGTCCTCCCTGGCCGGCCTCGGTCCGGATCTGGAAGTCGGAGTGGAGCGGTTGCGGATGCATGCGATCAAGCAGGCCGAGACCCTCGACAGTCGCCTCGGGCCCGGCAAGCGTGCCGAGCAGCTCGAGGCGATGGTCCGTAAGAATCGGCTCGGTGAAACGCTGCAACTGCTGGTCGTCGCACAGAAATCGTTGTTCCTGTGGCAGCGGCTGCGGCTCGAGCAGGTGCGAGTCACCGAGCCGGAACACTTCGAGCAGACCATCGCCAGCGCCCGGAATATTCTGCGTGAGCAGTATCGTGCCGACGTCGACCTGGTAGTCGGCCTGCGCGAGCTGCTGACCACCCACGCGGTGCTGAAGACTTCCGAGGCACATCACAAGCTCGTCTCCCGGTCGTTGACCAAGCACCGCCAGGAACTGGAGTCGATGCTCGACCAGTTCGTTCAGGCCCGCAACCTGCAGCTGGCCACCTGGGAGGGTCGTGACCACGCGACGATTGCCGAGGCAATGATCGCGGCGAAAGCAAAAGCGGCGGCGCTGGCGACTTCGGGCCGTCGCCAGCTTGCCCGCGGCGGTGCCGGCATCGTGGCGTGGATCGATCCCGACGCAAAGAAACCAGCCGTTGTCGACGCCGCTGAAGATCGCAGTGAGTCCTGAGACGAGGTGGGGGAGCGAAGAGTTCCCGGGCGTCGCGATATCCCCGGTCGTATCGGCTTGGGCCTTCACGGCCGCGAACGAGCGCCAGGATGAGCCACCTGGTCACGTGAACAATGCCGCGCGGATTCCATCGGCAGCTCGGGCAGGGGAGGCGGCGGTGTCGACGCCGTGTATGTGCACGGAGCCCAAATGGCGTCGGTTGCCGGTGATGCGGACTGTGCGCTGAGATGTCGCGGTCGGATGGGGATGCACGATGGCTGCCACCGGTGCGGCTGGTGGGGCGTAACCGGCTGTGTAAGTGAGTAGTTGGTGGATGTCGGCGGTGCTCACGGTGTGGTCGGCGTAGGTCTTGTACTTTGCATCGATCGGGTACAGCTCGGGTGTTTGGATGCCGTTGGTGCGCTGCAGCAGGACATCTGGGCGGAATGGTGGGCGGGGGGAGAGGTCGCCGTGGACGGTGATCGCTGAGGTGCCGGTGGAGGGGACGATGTCCACGCCGGTGGGGGCGGCGTCGTTGACCAGGCGGCGGACTATCGCTTCCCACAGGACGGGCATGTCCAAGAGCAGGGTTTCGGCGTTCGATCCGGTGTTCACCAGGAGGTCGGTGACGCCGCCGCCGCGCAGGATCAGGCCGGACCAGAGGTGGGCGGTGCGGTAGCGGCGGTTCAGGCGGGTGTAGGTGGTGCGGTCGAGGGTTCGCAGGACACGAGTCGCGGCGGTGGTGGTCGGGAATTCGATTGCGGTCTGGGCTAATTGGCGGGCCAGGTGGGGGTCGGAGACCACGGTGCGGGCTGCTCGCAGGGCCAGTCCGCAGAGTTGGTTTTCCCAGATGTCGATGGCGCGGTCGAAGGTGCGGCTGTGGAGTTGGTCGAGCATGCCGTAGCGCTTGGTGGCTTGGGCGACGATGTCGAGGCGGCCACGCAGGACCGGTTCGATGACGTCGTGGCGGACGTAGTCGCGGCGTAGGCCGTCGCGGAGCAAGATTTGGCATTCGGCGAGCAGAGCTGCTGCGACGAGGTCGGGGAGGCCGTGGCGGTCGAGCTGCCAGCGGCGGAGGGTGGTGTCGTGGGGTACCGGGGTGGCGGTGGCGTAGCAGAACCAGCGCAGCAGGGAATCTCCGGTGAAGGCCACCTTCGGGGTGATGATGAGGCGGATGCGGTCGAGGGCGAGCACACCGACTGTGGCACCTGCGGTGAAGGTCCAGCCGGTGCGGTCGGGGGTGATAGTGCAGCGGCGGTGGGAGTGCAGGGTGCGGAGCCGGTCGAGATCGATGTCGCTGAGTTGGTCGAGAGCCAGCGACACCGATTCGTATTCGGCGACGCGGATTTCGGTGCGGTCAGGCATCGACGTTGCGGCTGGTGGCCACGGTGAACTCGGCGGCCAGTTCCGCGGCCAGGTCGGCTACGGCGATCTGCGCGGGCCTGCCGGTGTTCCGGTCTACGAGGTTGCCAAGCAGTTCCCGCAGCAGCTCTACTCGGCCGACGCAGTAGTCCTCGAGCAGCGGAACGATGTCGTGGTAGAAGGCGGCGGCGAGTTCTTCGTCGGTGGCGACCGGCTCGCTGTCGGTGAGCAGGTAGGCGTGGCCGATCTGATGATCGGGGTCGAGGCAGGCGGCGACGCGGGTGTTCAGCGACGTCAAGAACGTGGTGAGGTCGAGCGGGCCGACGGAACCGGAGAGAATGTCGGGGTCTGGGCCGATATCGACGAAGGCGAAGCGCCGGCGGATCGCGGCGTCGAGGTGGCTGACGCTGCGGTCGGCGGTGTTCATCGTGCCGATGATGCGGAGATTCTTCGGCACCGCGAAGCTGCGTTTGCTGATCGGCAGGCGCACCTCTATTCCGCGTTTGTCGGATTCGAGGAGGGTGATGAGCTCGCCGAAGATGCGGGGTAGGTCACCGCGATTGATCTCATCGATGATCAGCAGGAACACCTCGTCAGGGGCCGCTGATGCGGCGGTGCAGAGGTTGTGGAACAGGCCGTCGGTGAGTTCGAGTCGCAGGCCGTGGGCGGCGGGGTCGTCGACTGGTTTGTAGCCTTCGACGAAGTCCTCGTAGCCGTAGGAGGGGTGGAATGTCACCAGCTGCACTCGACCTGAACGCAGCATGTTTCCAATCGCGGACTCCTGCGCGGCCGTACCGATGGATCCGGCTCCTCCGTCCATGGCCAGCGCGGACTGCAACGCGAGCCGGGTCTTGCCGGTGCCGGGCGGGCCGTACAGGATGACCTGGCCTTTCCTGGCCTTTCCTGGCCAATGCCTCCTGGACGCGGATGATCTCGGTCGGTAGGTCGGCTGGGACCGGATCGTGTACTCCACCGCCATTAGCCAAACGGTCGGTGAGCTGGGCAAACAGCTTCTCGGGGACCTTGGCGAAGGTCGGCACCCAAGCGTTCTGCGGTTCCGCAAGGTCCTGGCTGAGCGAGGTGTCCCAGTCGACCGGGACAATATGCCGATATTCGGGGAGGTCCTCGTTGTAGTAATAACTGCCGGAAACGGTCCCGATGGCCAGTACGTGGGTCTTGCCGCGGTTGGCCACAATGCGATCACCGGGCTCCAGGTCGCGGAAAGCGAGGAGGTTACGGGCCTTGACCAAGTTGCCGCCGGGACGATCAGGCCAGTAAGTGTCGATCGCCTGCTTGAGTTCAGTGTCGCTGGTGTACTGGGCAAGATCCCCGACCTCGTCCCATCCGACGCGGATGTAGTTTTCGGCCAAGCAATCCGGCCAGTATCGGGCGTTTTCGCCCGGCGCGATCTTCCATACCACTCGGCTCTTGGGGCGAGGGTCGAAGTAGGCGTAGAGGAACCGTGCCACTTCACGGGACGTCAGTTCGCTCAACCCAGGATGGTCCTTGACGAGCACAGACAGATGCCTGTTGGCCCGCCACGCCGTTGCGTTCCGTTCCGGCGTGCCACCCAACAGGGAAATGAAAGCGCGCAGGTGTGGCCTGGAGTAGATCGGAAGAAAATGCTGGGGGTAATAGGCCGCCAGCGATTTGGTCACCAGGGCTTGGCCGGAGGTGAGCACATCGAGGTCATCGATGTCGTCGAAGGCTTCCCGTTCGGCAGCGTCGAAGGCCGCGACGAACTCGCCGCGAAGGCGTCCCCATGCCTCGTTCACGCCTAATCCGGCCAATTGCGCAGCCAATCGCCATTCGCCGGACTTGTGTCGGTAGATAATGTGCTTTCCGGCGCTGCCGCCGCCCAGGCTGCCGTATTCCGTTGCGATGAACTCGAGCATTCGGCAGTACGTCGGTTCTCCCGTCCGGTCGATGCCCAATGCGTACTGTTCGAGGCGCATGGTCGGCCATTGCTCCAGCGGGAAATGGTCGACAATCTGCTTGCGTTGCTGCTCTCCCTCTGCAATTCGCTCGGCGACCGTGGTGCGGTCGAATGAGGCAAGGGCGGTGTCCAGGTCCATGCGTTCCTCTGTATGTGGCGAAAGCGATGAATACACGTGAGTCGATCAATGAACAGGTGCTACGGAAATTCGATGCTCAGCAAGGTGACTCAACACCGACTGATTCGCCTCCCACCCATCCGGAAATTTCACCGGCACACCGAGATGCACCGGCTCCGCCGACGGATGCGCATCCAGCAGTTCGGGAATCCCGGCCCGGCCCACGACGATGCACGCGTGACGGTGCCGGGATGTGAGTACGCACAACCGGCCGGCCTCGAGGTGGAAGGCGCTGGCGTCGCGGCGGCCGGAGAGGGGGTGCAGGACGATCGTCACGTCGTACTCGCGGCCTTGGAGTCGGTTGGCGGTGTCGACGGTGATCGGTTCGCCGGGCGTGCCGCGTAGGGCGGATCGGATGGCATCGGCTTGGTCGCGGTGGGCGGTGCCGATGGCGATGCGTTCGGAGGTGACCGCGTGGGTGCCCTGTTCGGAGTGGGCGGTTGCGCCGCGTTCCAGGAGACGGCAGACCAAGGCGGTGATGGCGGCTACCGCTTCGCGGTCGGTGCGCAGCGTGTGCCGGGCGGGGAGTTCGTACCAGGCCCAGCCGGTTTCGGCGGCCACGTCCAGTGCCGTGTCGAGCCGCGGGTCGCGTATTCGAGGCGGCGTTGCTCGGGCTCGGTGCCGGCGCGGAACGGGGTGAACGGGTAGAAGGCGGCCGAGACGACGGAGGCCGCGGAGGCAGGCAGGCGCCAGGAGACGGGGAGGCGGTGGGGTTCCGGGAGGTCTGGGTTGTTGGCGAGCATGACGCTGACGGCGCTCATGGTGGGGTCCCAGGACAGGCCGGCCCAGCGGTCCACGTCGACTGTGGCGAAGGGGTCGAGTTGGCCGGGGTCGCCTACGAACAGTGCGCGGTCGAAGCGGTTGGCGATGCGTAGCAGCATGTCGGAGCGCATCTGGTAGGCCTCGTCGACGATGGCCCAGGACCAGGTGCCGTCGTCGACGGTGGCCCATTTGGCGGCGGTGCCGATGACGATGGCGCGGTCGGTGAGGTCGGTGTGCTTCTGGGCGATGCGGACGTTGGGGCGTTGGACGCGTTCGGATTCGGTGTAATTGGCGGCGGAGAGGCGGCCGATGCGCAGGGCCGGGTCGGCGGTGGCGAGGCGGTCGATGAGGTCGTCGACCTGCTCGTTGGTTTGGGCGACGATCATCTTTTGGGCGTCGTCTTCGGCGAGTTGGCGGGCGGCGCGGACGACGAGGGTGGATTTGCCCGCGCCGGGCGGGGAATCGACGACGAGGGCGCGGTGAGGTGGGTCGCGCAGGTCGTCGAGGATGTTGGTGACTACCTGGTCAGGGGTGGTCATGCTAGGGCCTCCGACGGTGAGCTGCGGGCGACGACGATCCGCGCCGGGGAATCGGAGAGCCGACACCGAACAATGGCGTCACTGGACAGTGCTTGTTGCCGGCGGCGAGCGGCAACGCGGCGAACCACCTCATGACCACTCCTCGGCGGGCTCGTCGGCAATCGGCACGTACTCTGGCGGCGGCCCACCGTGTGTCCACGGAGTTTCTTCGCGCGCAGGCAGTTTGGCCGGTGCGTTGAAGCTCGCGGGAGAGAAGCGGGCGAAACTCACGACTTCGCCGACTTCGGGGACGGAACCGGGTGGTGCGGTGAGGGCTCGGCCCATGCCGCCTTCGAGTTCGAGTACGAAGCTGTCGTCCTCGATGGCGACGACCTTGCCCTTCTGTTTCACCCGGTCGACGCTGAACACTGTTTCGTCAAGGGAAGCGCGGAAGGGGTCGTCGGTTCGGACCCGGATGTGCGGGCGCAGTTTGCGGCGGGAACCGCTGGTGTCGATGCGGTCTGGCTCGCTGTCGACCACCTCGCCACGGAAGGCTTCGCCGGCGAGGCGGCGTTCGATCATGACGCGCCGGTCGTCGAAGGCGCGTTCGGCTTCGAAGACGTCGAGGGCGCGTTCGCGGTCGAGCAGGCGGCGCACGGCCGGGACGGCGGAATCGCGGCGGGCCTGCGGGAACCCTTCGGGGATGTCGGCGGTGAAGCGGGAGAAGGCGGAGCGGTCGTTGAGCCAGCGACGGGCGACGCTCCCGCCTTCTCGTAGCGCGCGGAGTAAGTCGATGCCCTGCCACATGAGCTGCCAGGTGGGTTCGAGTTGGGCCCGCAGCGCACTTTCGAGCCGGTGCACGGCAACGGTTTTCGCTTCGTCACCAGCGGCCTTGTCGTAGGCGGCGATGAGTGGGGCCAGTTCCTCGTTGTCGAAGCCGGGGTCGGTGGCGGGACCCGCGGGAGGGCACCGCAGCGGGTCCTCGGCGCGGGCGGCGGCCTGTGGGCCGGTGAGGCCGTCGGGTGGGGCGATCCAGCCGAGCAGGGCGGCGAGATTGGCGTCTTCGAGTGCGGACTGGCCGGTGGCCCAATGCATGGCGAGCACGGTCGTCAGGGGCAGTAGGGCGCTGGAACCGGGATGTTCGGCGCGGTCGGCGAACCAGGTGAGCCAGCGGCCCAGCAGCGGCACCGATTCGGGCACGGCGTTGGGGCCCTCGATGGGCTGGAAACGGACGGCGCGGCCGAGCAAGCGGAGGAATTCGACGCCGCCGGTGTTGGGTACGAGCAGTTGCGGGGCGTCGTTGTAGCGCTTCCACTCTTGGGGCGCGTCCTCATCAGCCTGCTGTTCGGTTCCACCGCGGGACTTGATCGGCACCAATTCGAACGAGTCGGATTCGTCGGCGAACGACGAGATATACGGCAGCACACGGTCGGCGAGCTGCGCGATGAAACGCAGGCGCAGCACGCGGTCGCGAGGCTGCGGAACAATGAGGAATTCGACGTCATCAGGTGCGGTGCCGGTGAGCACGGCCAGCGGTGCGGCAGCCTCCCCGGCCAGCCGCAACGCAACCATGACCAGTGGACGGTCGGACAGGTGGACGTGGCAGACATCGGCGATGGGCTGGGCCCGTCCCGCCTGCGCGGCCTCGATTCGGGCGAGGGCGGTGAGCACACTCATCCGGCGATCTCCAACCGCAGGCGGTGCGCGATGCGCAGTTTCTCGGCGATATCGGCGTGCTCCGGTCCCGGAGTGAGAGTTCCTGCGGCCAGGCCGAGAACCGTGTCCATCTGGTCGATGCCGCCGACGTCATCGCAGACGCCACGGCCGAGGACATCGACCGAGCCATCGGCCAGCGCTTCGGCGCGGCACGCGAACGCCAGGTCGCAGGTGGACATGCATTCGGGCGCGTAGCGGGCCGGAATGGCGGACAGGGTGCTCTCGAGGTGCTCACCGGGCTCGAACGTGGCATCCGGTGGCAGCGTGTCGGTGAGGGCGGTGATGGCAGTGAGCCGGGAAAGCTGGCGGGAGATGACGGCGAGCTGTTTGCGCAGATCCACCTTCTCGGCCGTGGGGCGGTTGCTGAAGTCTTTGGTGCACACCAGGATCGCGGTGTCGGCGACCAGACCTGGTGACTCGCCGATCGCCGTCATCAGCTCGCGCAGCGCCAGCACGTAGACCGCGGACTGCCGGGCCGCGGAGGCGACCTGGACGGGATCGGCGCGGCCGTCCACGACCGGGAAGGATTTGATCTCCACGACGTGGAACTGGCCTTCGATCTGGAGCGCCACCACATCGGGCTCGAGGTAGGCGGGGACGCCCGCGATGTCCAGGCGCAGCATCGGATGGTCGAACAACGTGCCCGGACCGGACCGGATGGCGTCGGCCAGCAGCTGACGAGTGCGCTGGTAGCGAACCGTGTTGCCGGCGTTGTCGCCGACGGTCGCGAGATCGTGGTAGGCCACCTCGGGAAGTGTGAGGTCTAGCTTGTCCCGCAGCAGGGCGAGTAGTTCGGCGCAACCATTGGCCTTGACCATCGCCTCGAAGGCATTGCCGCGAGTGATGGCGAACTGCGACTGACCGAACCGCGGTGGATGGCCGAGGGCCTGCGCGATCGCGGCCTTGTCGACGGCGGCGGCGTCGAGCAGCGCGCGGCGTGCGCAGCCAGGGTTCGCCGTCAACGCCGCGATGGTGCGGGCGTTGTGCCGGGTAGTCGGTGCGGTGCCGCGCAGTTGGTCGAGTTTCGCTGTGAGAGTGGTCATCCGGCCTCACTACGACGGGTGGCGACGCCGAGTCGCGCACCGAACAATTGCGCGGCCGCGTCGTCGAGCTGACTGGCAGCGCGCTCGGCGGCCGCGGCACGATGACGGGAGTCTTCATCGAGATGGACTGCGAGTTCACCGCGAGCCGCCTCGATGACGGCGCTGGGATCTAGACGGTCCGGCCCGCCGCTGATGCCGGGTATCGACGTCGAAATCTGCCAGAGCACACGCTTGCCCGACACCGCGGTGTGCTGTTGCGAAGCAACGTGTTCGGCGAGGCGGATAGCGGCGGTCAGTAGATCGACACGCGGGCTCAGCGGCCCGACCATCCGCTTGGCAAGCGGCCAGGTGCTCACCGCGAGTAGTCCCCGTGCGGGGGCCAGTAGATCGGTTGTGAGTGCCGAGCAGACGTAGTACGGGCGTGAGAACGGCGCGGTGCGGAAGGAGCGTTCCTCGTCGCGCCGCAGGCTGGTCAACCTGGCCGGCACCAGCTCGCCCGAGAAGAACCCCGCGTGCACGGCCAAGACGAGCTTCGGCGCGGCCGGGACCGACAGCAGGGTGAGCGCGCGGTGCACGTGTTCTCGCACGGGCACGGTGGAGGCGACAGGTTGCGGCTCCGGCGTGGTGCCGAGAACGACTGCATCCCAAGAGTCCTCGGCTCGCCGTAGCTCGGCGCGCAGTTGTCGGGCCGTGGCGCGATCGCCGGTGGCTGCCGCGCGCCGGACTTCGGCTCGCAACGCCGCGATCTGTGCCTCCAGCTGTTCTGCTGACAGGGTCACGGGTGCACTATATCCAGCGATTCCAGCAAATGCCAGTATTTGCCAGTATTTGTGCGTGTTGGGGAGAGGGCCGCACTCACGGCAGCATGCTCGATATGTCGGTGGAACTCGCCTGGTTGTTTCGTGATCGCATAAATCGGGCGAGATGGACTACCGCTGGATAGCGGCGAACGATGCGATGAGAGCGCGGAACGAATCCAGCAGGAGTGCAGCGTAGTGATCCGGGTCGGGCATCGTCGTCGGGTCCGTGCTGAAGGAGATGACGATCTCGTCGCCCTGTGAGGTGATCAGGTGGCGTAGGCCGTCACCGTCCATTGTGGGAAGGACGCCGAAGATTCGGACGACCGGCCGGCCGCAGAATTCGAGGGCGGTGGCGACCGGGGGGACGTTGCTGATGGTGGTGTTGACCAGCGGAACGGTTTCGGCGGCCTCGAAGCTGCGCTGCGCGCGGGCCCAGCCGGCGAGGCGGAGGAGCCAGGAGGGGGAGGTTTCTACTCGTGATTCGGTGCGGAGGGTTGACGGCGCGGAGTTGCGGTGCTTTTCCGCGGTGGCGGATGCCCGGATTGCTTGAAGGCGTTCGACCGGGTCGGGGATGTCGGTGTGGAGGTCGACGTACATCTGGACCAGTTGGTTGGCGGAGGTCCAGGTGGTGAGGGGGCGCATGGACATGGGGACCATGGCGGCTAGGGAATCGGTAGGGAGTTCGTCCTTTTCGGACAGGTAAGTGGATAGGGCGCCGGAGATTGCCGCCAGCATCAGGTCGTTCAGGGTGATGCGGGTGGGGCTGTTGGCTTTGGCTTTCAGGACCTCCGCCAAGGGGAGGGTGACCAGGTCGAAGGTGAGGGGGTGGTGGATGGGGCGGTTGAAGCCGGTGGCGGGGCGGTGGGGGAGGGGTTGTTCGATGGAGTGGGTGGGGGTTTCGGTGGCGGTGGAGCGGGTGCGGTGCAGGCCGGTCGCGAAGCGGAGGGTGCCGAGGGTGAGGGCGTCGGCGGTGTTGAGGGCGGTGGTGGGGGTGGGCCAGCGGGGGTCTAGTTGGGCGGGTGGTGGGAGTGGTGCGTCGCCGAAGAGTTTGAGTTCGAGTTCTCGGGTGGCTACGCCGTCGCCGACGCTGTGGTGGAACTTCAGGACTACGAAGGTGGTTTCGCCAGCGAGGCCGGGAACCTCGCGGACTCGGTCCATCACGTGGATTTCCCACGGGGGACGGGAGAGATCCATTCGGGTGGAGGTTATTTCGGCGATCGCATGGCGCACATCGGACCACGTGCCCGGATTAGTGAGGGTGACATGGTCGCGCAGGTCGAGGATCGGATCGGGGACCCAGTAGGGGAGGTCGAGATCCAGCGGGAGGCGTTGTAGCCGACGGTGGAAGAGTTTGGCATGGCCCAGCCGGGCCTGGACCCAATCGAGCACCTGATCCGTAGTCAGAGGGTCGGCGTCGGACGCGTCGAAGGCGTAGACGGCGACGATGTTCGACAGGTGGCGGTCGGTTTCGTCGTAGACGAAGACCGCGTCGCGGGGGTGCAGCCGTTCAGCGGTGAAACGGAGCGGGCGAACGGGATTCATCAGGCCCCGATCGATTGGGCGATCATCGGCCAGGAGTCGTGCAGGTCGTCTTGCCAGTAGCCCCAGGAGTGGGTGCCCATCGGGCGGATGTTGTAGGTGATGTTGGTGCGGCCGAGTTCGGCGGTTCGCTGGGCCAGGCGGGTGGTGCAGAAGTTGGTGGCTGCCTCGATGGTGCCGCCGACGAGGGTTTGGTTGAGGAGTTTGCGGGTGTCGTTGTCGAGGCGGGCGTTGGCGAGGGTGTCGTGGATGCCGGGGAAGCCGCTGCCGCTGGAGATGTACATGGGGATGTCGGGCAGGCGGTGGGCTTGTAGGTAGGGGTCGTGTTCGCGCCACTGGTCGCTGTCGAAGGGGCCCCACATGTTCTCGGCTTCGCCGCCGCCCATGTCGATGACGGTTTTGACGAAGGCCTGGCCGATGGGGTCGCTGGTCATCGCGCAGCCGCTGTAGGCCGCGGCGCTGCGGTAGAGGGTGGGGGACTGGATGGTGAGGTCGAGGACGGAGGTGCCTGCCATGGAGATGCCGGCGAGGGCGTTGACGCCGGTGGTGCCGAAAGTCGAATCGACTACGGGTGGAAGCTCTTTGGTGAGGAAGGTGGCCCACATGTTGCGGCCGTTGTTCTCCAGGGTTTCGGCCAGGCCCTCGTCGGGTGCGAGCCAATCGGTGTAGTAGCTGAACGCGCCTTCCATCGGGATGACGACGTTGACGTGTTTGTCGGCGAAGAACTCGACGGCATCGGTCTGGCCGAACCAGTTGGCCGCGTCCTCGCCGCCGCCGGCACCGTTGAGCAGGTACAGGGTCGGCGCGGGAGTGTGCGTGTCTTTGGGGCGCAGTACTTTCAGCGCGATCGAGCGTTGCATGGACGGCGAGAAGACTTTGATCTCGACCAACTGGCCGACGTCGTCCGAGGTGCTCACAACCACCGCGCCCGGGGCGGCGGACGCCGTTGTGCCGCCGACGGCGAGTGGCATCGACATGAGTGCGAAAGCGCATACGGCCGAGGTGATTCCGCGCATGCTGCCAAGGTTCATCGTCAACTACCGATCACATGAAGATCGGGGACACCCGCGTATGCGGGCGCCCCCGGATCGTGGCCTGGGGATTACTTGCCGGGGGCAGGCGTGCCGCCGCTCAGGGTGATCAGCGCGTTCACGATGTTGGTGCCGTGCTCGCCGAGGCTCGCGGTACCCATGCCCAGAATGTCGATGAGCGATCCCATGGTCTTCTCCTAGCGTTCGTACAGGTCGAGCCCGGTGGGCCCGGTTGGGTGAGATGCCTGGCGGTCAGGCGATGAAGGTCTTGAGGCCCTCGAGCGAGCCGAGGAAGACGTCGAGCAGGCCGTCACCGGCCACGGCGGAGCCGAGCGCGGGAATCATTGCGCCGATCAGGTCGCTGAGCGAACCCATAGCGAATCTCCTTCTATGAGACTTGGTGCGAAACCTCTCGGGGCATGCGGAACCGAATCGAGAGGTAGGTCACGTAAAGGTCTCTACTGTGACGTGGGCAACATAGCAAGCGACCGTTTGTGTTGACAAGGGGTTGTTTCACACTTTGTCGGGTCATGGGATGTACTGGCAGCTCAGCGAGCTGAAGAGCAGGTCACGCCCCATGAATTGGGGGCACAGACGGCGGATTCAGTCCTCGACGGCGAGGGCCTGGCGGAAGGTGAGGCGGCGCTGGGTCTGCATCAGGGAACGGCGGTAGACCTTCTCCGCGACGATCACGATGCCGTAGGTGGCGACCGCCATCAGGGCCAACGCGACGATCGGCTCCCACCAGGCGGCGGTTCCCTCGGCGAGCCGGGCGGGCATGGCAACGATCGACACGATGGGCGCATAGGACGCCACGACACGCGCTGTACCAGACAGGAAAATTCCAGCAAACAACACGATCATGACGAACATGGTCATCGGCGTGGCCGTGGACTGGAGATCCTCGCTGCGGGTGGCCAGCGATCCGGCGACCGCCCACAGCCCGGCCAGCGCCAGGAATCCGACGACGAAGAAGATGACGAACCAGCCGGCGGCACCGGCGATCTGCCCGACTTGCCCGGCCCGGCCGGTGGCGGCCAAACCGATCAGGCCGGCGACGACGAACAGGGTGAGCTGGGCGAACGCCAGCACGGTATTGCCAGCGACCTTGCCGATCAGCAACTGGCGCACCGGGATCGCGCTGGCCAGGATCTCGACGATCCGGTTCTGCTTCTCCTCCACCACGCTCTGCGCGATGGACATGCCGAACAGGATCGACGACAGGTAGAACAGGAACGCGAACACGAACGCGACGATGGTGGCGAGCCCGGCGTCGACGGCAGCTTCGTCGAGCAGGTCGTAGCTGACGGCGCTGCCGCGGGCGAGTTGTTCGAGGGTGACGCCGGCGGCGGTGGCATTGTGCTCCAACGCGATCTGCTGCGCGGCGGCGGTGACGTAGGTCTTGACGTCGTCGTTCTCGGAGGTGTCGCCGACCAGTCGCCAGCCGCTGGGGACGGCGAGCAAACCGGCGTCGACCGTGCCGTCGCGCACCTGCTGCTCGAGCGCGGCTTCGTCGGCGACGCGGTGTGCGGTGAAGTCGACGTCGGCGTCGGCGTGGTCGGCGATGATGTCGGCGGTGCTGATGACCTGACCGGCGGCGGGATCGAGGATCGCCACCTCGATCTTGTCGGTGCGGCTGGTCAGGAAACCGCTGACGGCCAGCGACGCCACGATCGCCACGATCGTGATGACGGTCGAGATCAGGAAGTTCCGGTCACGCAGTTTCACCGCGATCTCGCGCTGCGCGACGATCCGCCAGGCGCGTCGGGGAGCGGTACTCATGCGGTCACCTCGCGGAAGATCTCGGCAACGGACGGTCGGACCTCGGCCAATTCGTGCACCGAGCCGCGGGTGAGGGCTTCGGTGAGCAGCGCGTCGGTGGTGATGCCGTCCAGCTCCAGCAGGGCAGTCGAACCGTTGCTCTCCACGACCCGCACGCCGCCGAATTCATGCAGCCAGCCGGTGTCGCCGCTGACCCGCAGCCGATGCCGGACGGGGCCGGCGGCGCGCAGCTGCTCGGCCGAACCATCCGCGACGACGCGGCCTTTCGCGAGGATCACCAGGTGGTCGCAGAGCCGCTCCACGAGGTCGAGTTGGTGCGAAGAGAACAGCACCGGCACGCCGCGGGCGGCGTACTGTCCCAGCAGGTCGGCCATGGAGTCGACGGCTACCGGGTCCAAGCCGGAGAACGGTTCGTCGAGGATCAGCGCGGTGGGATGGGCGATGAGGGCCGCCGCGATCTGGACGCGCTGCTGATTGCCGAGGGACAGCGACTCGAGTTTGTCGGTGCCGCGATCCTGGAGGGAGAACCGTTCCAGCAGATCAGCGGCTTGCTGTCTGGCTTCCGATGCGGAAAGGCCGCGCAGGCGAGCGAGATAGACGAGCTGATCGCGCACCGGTTGTTTCGGGTAGAGACCGCGTTCCTCCGGCATGTAGCCGAACGAACGACGGTCATCTGCGGTGACCGGGCGGCCGTTCCAGGTGATCTCGCCGCCGTGCGCGGCGAGGACGCCCATGATCATGCGCATCGTGGTGGTCTTGCCCGCGCCGTTGGCGCCGACGAAGCCGGACATCGTGCCCGGGGCGACGGCGAAGGAGACGTCGTCCACGGCGGTGTTGTCGCCGAATCTGCGCACCAGGTGTGCGACTTCCAGCATCTGGGATCCCCACTTCGTCGACCGGTGATGGCGCTACGAACTCCGAGTTCGAGGGTACTGGGTGGAATCCGGTGTGCCCGGCGCTGGAATGCGACCGGGCGGGTGCCGGTGGAGGTGGCGGCGGAGAGCCTGCCCGCCGACAAGCCTTGACTGCCACGGCCATAGGTGACGACGCGCGCCTGAGGTCAGCTGCCGAAGCGGGCCAGCACCGAGCTGGCTTCCTGCGACGCCGTACCTTCCTCCGCGAGGTGTGCCATCGCCGGGGCGATCTCGCGTCCGTGGTGCGCCATCGCCTGCGCGTACAGCCGTCCGGCGCGGTACGAGGAACGCACCAGCGGCCCGGCCATGACGCCGGCGAAACCGATCTCCTCGGCCACCTTCGAATGCTCCACGAACTCCTCCGGCTTCACCCAGCGATCGACCGGATGGTGGCGGGGGGAGGGGCGCAGGTATTGGGTGATAGTGAGGATGTCGCAGCCGGCTTCGTGCAAGTCGCGCATGGCCTGGGTGACCTCTTCCGGGGTCTCGCCCATGCCGAGGATCAGGTTGGACTTGGTGACCAGACCGGCGTCGCGGGCGGCGGTGAGCACTTCCAGCGAACGCTCGTAGCGGAAGGCCGGGCGGATGCGCTTGAAGACGCGGGGCACGGTTTCCAGGTTGTGCGCCAGCACCTCGGGGCGCGAGGAGAAGACCTCGGCGAGCTGGTCGGGCTTGGCGTTGAAATCGGGGATCAGTAGTTCGACGCCGGTGTTCGGGTTGAGCGCCTTGATGGCGCGCACGGTTTCGGCGTAGAGCCAGGCGCCGCCGTCGTCGAGGTCGTCGCGGGCGACGCCGGTGATGGTGGAGTAGCGCAGCCCCATGGCCTGCACGCTCTCGGCGACCCGGCGGGGTTCGTCCCGATCGAGCGCGGCGGGCTTGCCGGTGTCGATCTGGCAGAAATCGCAGCGGCGGGTGCACTGTTCACCGCCGATGAGGAAGGTGGCTTCGCGGTCTTCCCAGCATTCGAAGATGTTCGGACAACCGGCTTCTTCGCAGACGGTGTGCAGGCCTTCGCGTTTCACCAAGCCCTTGAGCTCGGAGTATTCGGGGCCCATGGTGGCGCGGGTGCGGATCCACTTGGGCTTGCGCTCGATCGGGGTCTCCGCGTTGCGCGCCTCGATGCGCAGCAGCTTTCGGCCTGCCGGTGCTTGTGCTGAGGTCACGAGTTCGACCTTACGCCGGTGGGATCGGCGGATGCGCCTGCCGTATCCCCGGGTGTGAGATGTTCGATAACGTGCGGTTGAACGGGAATTTCTCCGTTCAACGCGGCAACAATCGCTTCGGCGACCAGCGGGCGTACTTCGTCGACGGTGACGTCGCGGCCCAGCTCACGCGAGAGCGTGGTGACACCGGCGTCGCGGATGCCGCACGGAATGATCGCGCTGAAGCCTTCCATGCCGGAATTGCAGTTGAGCGAGATGCCGTGCAGGGCGACCCCGCGCTGCACGCGCACGCCGATGGCGGCGATCTTGCGTTCGGCGAGCGGGCCGGCGGCGGGCAGCCAGACCCCGGAGCGGCCCTCGACGCGGCCACAGATGACGCCGAGACCGGTGCACACGGTGATCAATGCTTCTTCGAGGCGACGCACGTAATCGACGACGTCCACGGGCTCGGCGAGCCGGATGATCGGGTAGCCGACCAGCTGGCCCGGCCCGTGCCAGGTGATCTTGCCGCCGCGATCCACCTCGACCACCGGGCTGCCGTCGATGGGCAGGTCCTCGGCTTCGGTGCGGCGGCCGGCGGTGAACACCGACGGGTGTTCCAGCAGCAGCAGATGGTCGGCACCGAGCCCCTCGGCGCGCTGAGCGGCCAGCTCGCGTTGGCGATCCCAGGCCTGGTGATAGTCGATGAGCCCCAGGTTCTCCACGACGACGGGTGTGGTGTCGAAGCGAGCCGACCGGGTGACGGAGCGCGTGTGGTTCACGATCACGACGTTACGCCAGTCGCTGCGGGCCGGACGCGGGCGTGTCGTCGGTGCCGGCCGGCCACAACGCGGGATCGCCCAGACCGATCGTCAGCTGCATCAGCGTGAGGTCGAGCCATCGGCCGAACTTGATGCCGACCTGGGGCAGCACGCCGACGGTGCGGAAGCCGAAACGTTCGTGCAGCGCGATCGAGCCGGTGTTGCCGGCTTCGATGGCCGCGACCATGACGTGCACGTCACCGGCGGCGCGTGCCCGGGCGATCAGCTCGGTCAGCAGCGCCGAGGCGATGCCGCGGCGGTGGAAGCGGTCGGCGACGTACACCGAATTCTCCACGGTGTGCCGGTATCCGGACTTCGGCCGCCAGCTGCCGTAGCTGGCGTATCCGGCGAGTTCGCCGTCGACTTCGGCGATCAGCACCGGACGTCCGGCGCCGGTGCGTTCACGCAGCCAGATTCGTCGTTCGTCGAGGCCGACGAGTTCTTCGTCCCAGATGGCGGTGGTTTCGGCGATGGCGCGGTTGTGGATGTCGAGGATCGCCAGCAGATCACCATCGGTGGCGTCCCGGATGAGAGTGTCGGAGCGGGTGCCCAGCGTCATCGATGATTACCGCCCACCGCGGCCGCGAGCGCCGCGCCGATGGTGGGGTGCTGGAACTGATAGCCCGCCGCCTCCAGGACGGTGGGAATCGCACGCGGGCCGTGCAGGATTCCCTCCTGCGCGAATTCGCCGAGGACCGCGCGCAGCGCGAACGCGGGCACGACCATCGGGGTCGGCCGGTGCACGGCACGGCCGAGGGCGCGGTTGAACTCGGCATTGGTGACCGGCGCCGGACCGCAGGAGTTGATCGGCCCGGAGACGGCGTCGTTGTTCAGCGCGAACAGGATCGCGCCGATCTCGTCGTCCAGCGAGATCCACGGCGTGTATTGGCGGCCGTTGCCGAGCCGCCCACCCAGCCCGAGCTGGTAGAGCGGCTTCAACATGCCGAGCATGCCGCCGTTGCGGGCCAGCACCACCGCGCTGCGCAACAGCACGGTGCGGGTGCCCGCGGCGCTGGCGGGCCGGGTGGCGGCTTCCCAGTCCCGGCACAGGGTGGCCAGGAAACCGGTTCCCGGCGGGGTGGATTCCTCCACCACCTTGTTGCCGGTGTCGCCGCCGTAGATGTGCACGCCGCTGGCGTTGATCAGCACCGGCACCCCGGCGGAGGCGATGGCGCCGGCCAGCACGTCGGTCGGGGTGATCCGGCTGTCGCGCAGCTCCTGCTTGTAGCTGCCGGTCCAGCGGCGGCCGCCGATGCTCGCGCCGCACAGATTCACCACGGCATCGGCGCCGCGCAACGCCTGCTCGTCCAGATCGGCACGGGCGGGATCCCAGACGTACTCGTCCGCCGCGGCGGCCGGACGGCGCACCAAGCGGACGACCTGGTGCCCGTCGCGGCGCAATGCCGCGACGAGCGCCGTCCCGATCAATCCGGACGAGCCGGCGATCACGACCTTCATGCGTGACCTTCCCGGTTACAGGCCGAGGTCAGCCTCGAACGCCGCCTCTTCGAGCCGGTGCCGGATCGTGGTGAGGAAACGACCCGCGTCGGCGCCGTCGATGAGGCGGTGATCGTAGGTCAGCGGCAGGTAGCACATCGAGCGGACACCGATCGACTCGTTGCCGGTCTCATCGGTGACCACGACCGGGCGCTTGACGATCGCGCCGGTGCCGAGCATGGCCGCCTGCGGCGGAACCAGGATCGGGGTGTCGAACAGCGCGCCCTGGCTGCCGATGTTGGTGATGGTGAAGGTGCCACCGGCCAGCTCGTCGGGCTTGAGGCCACCGTTGCGGGCACGATCGGCGATATCGGCGATGGCGCGCGCCAGCCCGGCCAGCGACAGATCGCTGGCGTTGTGGATCACCGGGGAGAGCAGGCCCTGCTCGGTGTCCACGGCGATGCCCAGGTGCACCGCGGCGTGGTAGGTGATCTCCTTGGAGCCTTCGTCGTAGCTGGCGTTGACATTCGGGTGCACACCGAGCGCCTCGACCACGGCCTTGGCGAAGAACGGCAGGAACGTCAGGTTGACGCCCTCGCGCTCCTTGAACGCCGCCTTGGCCTGCGCCCGCAGGGCCGCGATCTTGGTGACGTCGGCCTCGTGGACCTGGGTCAGCTGCGCGGTGGTCTGCAACGATTCCCGCGTCTTGGTCGCGGTGATCTGGCGGATCCGGTTGGCCTTCTGGGTGGTGCCACGCAGGTGGGCCAGTTCCGGTTTCGCGGCGGCCGGCGCCTTCGCGGCCGGGGCAGCCTTGGCGGGCGCGGCGGCGGCCGGCGCCGGGGCCTTCTTCGCCTCGGCGGCGGCGAGCACGTCCTGCTTGCGGATGCGGCCACCGACACCGGAACCGGTGAGGGAGGACAGGTCGACGCCGTTCTCCTCGGCCAGCTTGCGCACCAGCGGGGTGACATATGGCGTGGCGCCGTTGGCAGCCGGGGCAGGTGCCGCCGCGGCCGGGGCCTGCGCGGGCGCGGGCTTCGGAGCCGGAGCGGGCTGCGGGGCCGGTGCGGGCTTGGGCTCGGGAGCCGGTGCCGGGGCGGGCTGCGGGGCAGCGGCGGCCGGCGCAGGCTCGGGCTTGGGTTCGGGCTTGGGCTCAGGAGCCGGCGCGGGAGCCGGAGCCGGCGTGGCGGCGGGCGAACCGC
>NZ_BAFY01000327.1 GCF_000308555.1 Nocardia cyriacigeorgica NBRC 100375
CGGTCGCCGATTCATCGGATCGAAGCCGAACACCCAGCCGGTCCGCGATCGCCACGGCGGGATCATGCCCGAGACCGAGCTCGCCGAGTTCGACGAAAACCATCCCATCGGCACCGGTCGAGAAGTGCTGCCCGACTACCCGACGGGCCAGGCGGGTCTTGCCGATACCGCCCGGACCGGTCAACGACACCAGGCGCGCGGCCCGCAGCAGATCCGCAACGGCGGCCGACTCATCGTGGCGGCCGACGTAGCTGCTCAGCTCGGTGAGGTGGTCGCCACTGTGCACCATCGGCCGTCCGCTCCCTACCCGCGCCGCGGCCGGCGGTACAGGTATCCGGATGTACCGCCGCGCCCAGGCGCGCAGCCTCTCGAGGTACGGCGATCCTACGACGACGAGGCGGGTGGCGGCCCGGGGTTGGCCGCAGTCGGTCAGAGTCGCCCGGCGGCGAAATCGGCGGCTTCGCCGGCGAACCGGGTGTATTGGAGGTGGACATTCCAGTTGCTGCCGCCGGGGTCGCACACCGGATCGCCGTCGTTGCACACGTCATAGGTGCGGCCGGCGTAGGTGCCGGTCACGGCTTTGCCGATTTCGCGAATCGGGTTGCCGAACAACAGCAATGCCGCGATCCTCGGCTCCACGCTCACCGGAAGTGTGGCGACGACCGGGCCGCCGACCTTCGCGCCCGCACTGCTGATCCCGATCGAATTGGCGACGACATTCGCGCCCTGCGAATAGCCGACCAACACGAACTTCTCATCGGGGCAGGCGGCCGCCTGAGCCACCACGTGGTCGACGAGGTCACGGTTACCGGCCTGGACCGACGTCGGCTGATTCAGGTCGGCGGGATAGTTCACCCGATACGCGGTGGTCGTCACGGTGAGTGCGGCGTCGATGGCCTTGTACACCGGATTACCGACGACGGTGCCCAGGCGGTATTCGCTCCACGCCCCACCGGGCTCGTTGGTGCCGCGAGCCGCCACCACATGGACCTCGGAGCATGTCGCGTCCGGTGCGGCATTTCCACCGCCGACCGCGGATCCCGTCAGCGCGGTCGTCGCGAGCACCACCGCCGCACTCCGCTGCCATATCCGGCCGTTGCTTGGCATCCTTGCGCCTCTCTGTCGGCGAGTTCGAGAGGCGACCATGCCTCCGTCGCTGGAACGTAAGGCCGGAGGAGCTCGGCGGCTGCGCCGCACGGCGCACATTGGACAACTCATGAAGGGGGTCGGCCCAACTTTTGTCCGCGCACTATTTACGCAGCGGGTTTCGGTCGTGTGCGGTCGCCGTCGGCGGACCGGGCAGCCCGTCGGATGCGGCATCGCCCTCGGCCTCCTGGATTCGGCCGAAAACCACCGCCGCGGCCCGTCGCCACCTCCGGTCTTCGGCGATGGCCGCCATCTTTTCGGGGAGCCATGACGCCACTCGTGCCCGGATGGCGCGACAACAGCAGATTCTCGGAAGCGCCCGGTGATGACGCAGGTCAGGCTTGTGGTGACTCGACACCTAGGAGAACGATGCCACGACATTCCTGCGGCCGGCTCTTGTTGACCGGCGCGGCAATTCTGAACCTGCTACCGGCCGTAGCGGTCGTATCCGTCGACCGTGCCGCCGGCGCCTACGGGCTCGATTCCGTCGACGGCGACCTTCGGCTACTGATGCGTCACCGCGGCATACTGTTCGCGATCCTGGGCGCCGGGCTGCTGGTGGCGGTGTTCCGGCCACGGCTGCGGACCGTCGCCATCACCGCGAACGCCGTGAGTATGGCGGGCTTCCTCGCTCTGATCCCGCTCGAACAGCCGGTCGGGCCCGCTCTGCTGCGCGTGGCGAAGCTGGACGCGCTCGGACTGCTCTTGCTCGCCGGCGCGGCGGCGGCGTTCTGGCAGCGGAATCAGGAGGCGCTCAGATGAGGACCGTGGTGCTGATCCTGGCGGCCGTATTCTTCTGCGGCATGGGACTTTACGCGTTCGCGGCTCCCGCCTTGCTCGCGCGCCCGTTCCGGCTGGAAGTGAATTCCCCGGAGAGCCGATACGAAATCCGGGCGGTCTACGGCGGGTTCGGTGTAGCGATGGCGCTCGTGCTCGGCTGGTCTGTAGTGGGGGAGGGCGGCACGCATTCCGGTGCGGCGATGGCCGTCGGCATGGCGCTGGCCGGTATGGCGGTCGGGAGGGCGGTATCGCGGTTGCGGGATGCGCCGACCGCGTTCTACCCGATCTGGTTCTACTGCCTGGTGGAAGCAGTGGGCGCCGGCGCGATCCTCGCCGTCGCGTGACCGCGGTCAGCCGACGATGAGCACGAGTGTTTCCGCCGCGCAGGCCGGTTTGCTCGCACCGCCGTGCGCGACGGCGGTGCCGTAGGGGCCGGTGGCCGCGCGTTCCGGATCGACGGGCGTGATGCCCGCGTTCGGTCCTGATCAGTCCGGCCGGTGGCAGAAGACCCGCTGCAAGAGGACGCCCAGCTGCTCGCGTTCCTGCTCGCTGAGCCGGTCCAGGCCCTCGCGGGTGACCCGCATTTTCGCGCGGATCGCATCGGTGACCTGCTCGCCCTCGGGCGTGATCACCAGATTGGTGACGCGCCGGTCGAGTGCGCTCGGCTCGCGCCGCACCAGACCGCGCTTCTCCAGCCGGTTGATGATTCCCGTCACGTTGGACGCATCGCAGGCCAGGATCTCGGCCAGCGCGCGCATCGCGACCGGCCCTCGGCGCAGCACCGTCAGCGTCTTGCCTTGGCTCGCAGTGAGGTTCTCGCTCGCGGCCGCGATGGTGAAGTCCCCGTAGTAAGCGCCGAGCGACACCGACAGCAGCTCCATGAGCCGGGCCGTCTCGACGGGGGGCGCTTGTGTCATGCCACCACCCTATCCGCAGAAACTTGACTATCTCAAATACTTACCTCTAGCGTGGGCGATTGCTTGAAGTACTCAACCATTGATTTTGTCAAGTAACCCCAGGAGTATCCAGTGACCACCACCGCGTCCGCGGCCTCCCGCACCGCCGAGGTCCTGTCACGGCCCGTCCAGCTCAACGGCCTGACCGTCCCGAACCGCATCGCGATGGCGCCGATGACGCGCATGTTCTCGCCCGACGGGATCCCCGGTGACGACGTGCGGTCCTATTACGCCCGCCGCGCCGCTGCCGGTGTGGGCTTGATCGTCACCGAAGGAACCTATGTCGGCCACGAATCGGCAGGCAACAGTGACCGGGTGCCGCGCTTTTACGGCGAGGAGCAGCTGGCGGGGTGGGCGAAGGTCGCCGAGGGCGTGCACGCGGCGGGCGGCACCATCGTGCCGCAGCTGTGGCATATCGGCATGGTCCGCGGCCAGGGCGAACAGCCCTACCCCGACGCTCCCGCCGTGGGCCCGTCCGGCATCCGGGTCGACGGCACCGAGGGTGCGGGCAAGGCCATGACGCAGGCCGACCTCGACGATGTCATCGGCGCCTTCGCCGACGCGGCCGCGGCCGCCGAGCGCATCGGCTTCGACGGCGTCGAATTGCACGGTGCGCACGGCTATCTCATCGACCAGTTCCTGTGGGAGCGGACCAACCGCCGCGCCGATGGCTACGGCGGTGACGCGGTCGCCCGCACGAAGTTCGCGGCCGAGATCGTGGCGGCGGTGCGTGCGGCCGTCTCGCCGGAGTTCCCGGTGATCCTGCGCTACTCGCAGTGGAAGCAGGACGCCTACGACGCGCGGCTGGCCGAGACCCCGCAGGCGCTCGAGGCGATCCTGGCCCCGCTCGTCGCGGCCGGTGTGGACGCCTTCCATGCCTCCACCCGCCGCTACTGGTTGCCGGAGTTCGACGGTTCGGATCTGAACCTGGCGGGCTGGACCAAGAAACTCACCGGCAAGCCGGCCATCACCGTCGGCTCGGTCGGGCTCGACGGCGATTTCCTGCACGCGTTCCGGGGCCGGGGTGCCGAACTCGGCAGCCTCGACAACCTGCTCGATCGCATGGAGCGCGACGAGTTCGACCTCGTCGCGGTCGGCCGGGCATTGTTGCAGGACCCGGAGTGGGCCTCGAAGGTGCTCGAAGGCCGCCTCGACGAGCTGAAGCCGTACGACGCCGCGGCGCTGAAAACGCTGAGCTGAGCAGTCGCCCTGCGCGACAACGGTTCTCACCGTCACGATCCTCAGATATCGGGTTGCCGACGAGTCCGGGTGACGTCCGCGACTGGCAGTGTGCTGCCGCCAGGCGCATCGTTCGCCGCGCGGGCCGGTATCAGCCGCGTGATCGCGCGGAGACCTCGGACGCCCTGCCGCGCCTGTCAGTAGTCGAGGGCGTGTTCGGGCTGACAGACCTGCAGGGGCGACGGCAGGTACCGCACGATGGCGTTCACCAGCGGCGCGACCTCGCCTCGCGGCGTCGCATCACACAGCACGGGCACGGCGTCACCGATCTGGGTGAGACGGCGGACGCGGTCATGCAGTACTTCCGGTGAAATCGCCGGCACACCGGCATCGGTCGAGGCGGCGTCGGAATGCATGATCGTCTCCCGCAGCCGGCGATACCACTGCTCGGCGAGTTCCCACCGGCGACCGTAGTAGGCGGCGGCCACCGGCTCGATCGCCCACATCGGAATCAGGTCGACCACGCCGTCGAAGTGCGCGCCGAGCCCGTGCGGAATGTGCAGCACCAGCGGTACCGCCCCATGGGTGCCCGCGATGGTGTGGACGCAGCGATCGAAATCGGCGCCGGGCTGGTCGAGGCCGGTCACCAGGCACAGGCGCGCGACTTGGTGATCGTCGGCCACGCGCAGTGCCGCCTCGAGCCGTGCGGTGCTCCTGGTGGCGTTCATGACGGCGAGCACGCCGTCGGCCAGGCGGATGGACCGTTCGAGGGTGTCGATCGGCGCGTGCGTCGACAACTCGGCGAACCGGATCGTGTGGCCGGTCGTCCGTGCCGGCGGCACAGTCGTGGTCAGGGCGCGGCGCAGGCGGTGGACGACGCGGGTCGTATCGTCGGGTTCGCCGACGACGGTGACGTTGCGAATCGCCTGCGGGTCAATGAGTTCGGTGCCCATCGTGTGGTGATCTCCAGATCGACTCCAGGAGGCGATCGCCTACCCGATCCGGCCTCACGTTACCTGCGCCGGTGATTTCCGGAAGCGGAAATCCGGCCCAAAATAGAACGTGTTCCTATAACGTCGGGTTCGTGCAGAAAGAACAACGCCCCGCCGTGGCCGACTGGTTCACCGCCGACGACGGCACGGTGCGCCTGAAGGGAAGCCGCTGCACGACCTGCGGCACGCCGTACTTCCCGCGCAACACCCTGGCCTGCCGGAATCCGCAGTGCGCAGGCCCGAAGGACGGCTCCGAACTCACCGAATACCTGTTCTCCACCCGCGGCCGGATCTGGTCGTACGCCGACGCCCGGTACAAGCCGCCTGCGCCCTACGTTTCACCCGATCCGTTCGAGCCCTACGTGGTGGCGGCGGTGGAACTCGACGTCGAGCAGATGGTGATCCTCGGCCAGGTGGTGCGTGGTCTGACGGTCGACGACCTGGCCGTCGGCATGCCCGTCGAGCTGACGCTCGGGGTGCTGTACGAGGACGAGGAAGCCGAGCACACGGTGTGGATGTGGAGGCCGGTCGATGCCTGAATCGAATGACCGCGATATCGCCGTTCTCGGTGCGGGAATGCACCAGTGGGGCAAATGGGGGCGCAACTTCGTCGAATACGGACTGGTCGCAGCGCGTGCGGCGCTCGCCGACGCCGGCGTGGACCACCGCGACGTCGGCTACATCGCCGGCGCCGACACGATCCGCAACGGCTACCCCGGTTTCGTCGCCGGCGCCACCTTCGCCCAGGCCCTCGGCTGGTCGGGTGCGCGGATCTCGAGCAGCTACGCCGCCTGCGCCTCCGGCGCCCAGGCCATCGCCAACGCGCGCGCCCAGATCCTCGCCGGACTGTGCGACGTCGCGCTGGTCGTCGGCGCGGACGCCGCACCGAAGGGCTTCTTCCAACCGGTCGGCGGTGAACGCCGCGACGACCCGGACTGGCTGCGCTTCCACCTGCTGGGTGCGACCAACCCCATCTATTTCGCGTTGTACGCCCGCCGCCGGATGGCGCTGCACGGCGCCACGCTGGACGACTTCGCCGCGGTCAAGGTGAAGAACGCCCGGCACGGCCTGAACAACCCGTACGCCCGCTACCGCAAGGAGGTCTCGGCCGAGGAGGTCGCCGCCTCGGCGATCGTCTCGGATCCGCTGCGCCTGCTCGACATCTGCGCGACCAGTGACGGCGGCGCCGCGCTGGTGCTGACGTCGATGGAATACGCCCGCCGCCACGGCGTCACCGACCCCGTCCGCATCCGTGCCCTGTCGACGGTCACCCCGACCTTCCCGAAAACAGTGCTCGACCTGCCCGATTTCGCCACCGACTCCGCCGTGGCCGTCGAACCACCGCCCCGCGAATTCCGTTCCGCGGTCGCGCACGCCGCCTATGAAGAAGCCGGCCTCGGCCCGGACGAGCTGTCCCTCGCCGAGGTCTACGACCTGTCGACCGCACTCGAGCTGGACTGGTACGAAGACATCGGCCTCTGCGAGAAGGGCGGCGCCGAAGACCTGTTACGCAGCGGCGCAACCACCCTGGGTGGACGGATCCCGGTGAACCCGAGCGGCGGCCTGGCCTGCTTCGGCGAGGCCATCCCCGCCCAGGCCATCGCGCAGGTCTGCGAACTCACCTGGCAGCTGCGCGGGCAGGCCGACGGGAGGCAAGTGGACGGCGCCGGCGCGGGAATCGCGGTGAATCAGGGCCTGTTCGGCCACGGGTCGGCCATCATCGCCACCCGCTGATCCCGCGTCCGGCTCCGTGTGCCGGCTAACCGGCCGGTGCGGGGTTCGGGACCGACCCCACCAGGCCGCCGTCGACGACGAGGTCCTGACCGGTGATGTAGGAGGCGTCGTCGGAGGCGAGGAACGCGACGGCGGCGGCGACTTCCGCGGCATGGCCGACGGTGCCCAGCGGTACCTGGGCGGCGTTGCGGGCGTCGGCGTCCGGGTCGGTGTTGGCGTCGCGGTACATCTCGGTATCGATGTAGCCGGGGCTGACCGAGTTGACGCGGATACCTCGCGGCGCGAGGTCCGAGCCGAGAGTGCGGGCCAGGTTGTGCACCGCGGCCTTGGTGGCCGAGTAGATCGAGGCGACCGGCAGGCCGCGGTGCAGCGTCCACGATGCGTTGAGGACGATCGCGCCACCCTCCTTCAGCAGCGGCAGGGCTTTCTGCACGGTGAAGAACACGCCCTTGAAGTTCACATCGATGGATTGGTCGACATCGGCTTCGGTCAGCTCGGTGCTCGGTTGGAAGATTCCGGTACCGGCGTTGGCGAAGATGGCGTCGAGGTGGCCGCGCCAGGTCTGGATGGACCGCATCAGGGCGTCGAGGTCGCTGAGGTTCGCGACGTCGGCGCGGACGGTCAGCACGCGGGGCCCGGCATCGAGTTCGGCGGCGGCCCGCTGCAAACGGGCGTCGTCGCGGCCGGTGATGACGACGTAGGCGCCCTCGTCCAGCAGGCGACGCGCCGTCGCCAGGCCCATGCCGGAGGTGCCGCCGGTGATCAGAACAGTGCGGTTGGTGAATCGGTTCATGCGAATGATCCTGCGGGCGGGGCGAGGGTCGCGGCAGTGCGCGGCGAACCTGGGTCTGACACCACCACCTTCGGGCGTGGATCCACGGCCTTCGTCAGCGTCGGCCGGTCTCTGCTAGCCGGAAACCACGACCGCGCGCGTCACCCGACGGTGGCCCTCAGCAGGCCGGCAAGGCGTTGCTCGGTCTGGGTATCCGGCGACGGGGTGTGCAGCAGCAGGCGATGGCCGGGCAGATCGGGTAGCAGCAACGTGGTGTAGTCGAAGACGAGTTCGCCGGCCTCCGGATGGTCGAGCACCTTCGTGCCCGTCGTCGTATCGCGAACGTCGTGTTCGGCCCAGATCTCGGCGAATTCGGCGCTCACCGAACACATGTCGTCGGCGAGCCGACCGAACTCCGGATCATCCGGATAGCGCGCGGCGTCGGCGCGGAACTGGGCGACGATGGCGCGAGCGGCATCGTGCCGGTGACACAGCGACGACCGGTAGCGAGAGCTGGTGAAGAAGGTGACCAGACAATTGTGGTCCTCCTCGCCGTATCCGAACACCAGCTCGGCCGCACGGTTCACCGCCACCAGATTCCAATGCCGATCCAGCAGGTAGGCCGGGCGCGGCAGCCACGAATCGATGACGCGCCGCAACTCCTCCGGAACCGGTCGGGACATCGCAGCCGGCGGCGGCGGATTGAGCCCGGCCAACAGGTAGAGATGCGCACGTTCGCTCGCATCCAACCGCAGCACCCGGGCAATCGCATCCAGCACATCACCGGACACGTTGATATCGCGCCCTTGCTCGAGCCACGTGTACCAAGAAACCCCGACCCCGGCGAGCACCGCGACCTCCTCACGACGCAAACCCGGGGTCCGTCGCGCGCGAGTATCACCGACCGCCAGGCCGGCATCGGCGGGCGAAACCCGCGCTCGGCGCGACCGCAGAAACTCCTTCATCTCGGCACTGCGGCGAGCTCTGGCCTCGGTGGGTAGCGGGGTCGATCTCATGCCGACGATCGTAAGCACCGGCCCCGATCGTGTTCCCCGCGAGCTCGCGCGACATCGGTGGCGTGGTGGCGAATCCACGCCATGAACGGTTCCAGCGATTCGGCCAGGCCGTGCCCCAGCGGAGTGAGCTCGTAACTCACCCGTGGCGGCGTAGCAGGTTCCACGGTGCGGGTGGCCAGACCGTCGCGTACCAGTGTGCGCAACGTCTTCGAGAGCATCTTGTCGCTGATGCCCTCGATCTTGCTCTGTAGCTCGAAGAACCGTAACGGCCGCTCGCGCAAGATGTGCAGCACGGGGCTGACCCACCGGCCGGAGAGGTCGATGGTCTCGCGCCACGAGCACTCGGGGTGAAATCCGTCACCGGGACCATCGGCGTCGGTCTGCGAGACCTGCGGGCCTACTGTCATTTCGGCAGCTTACCTCTAGGTAGGTACTCACCATAGGTGAGCTCGGATGCTTACGCTCCTGACATGTCGATAGTCGTTTTCGGAGCCAGTGGAAACGTCGGCCGCGAAGTGGTAGCCGGCCTGAATTCCGTTGCCGTGAAGGTCCGCCTGACCAGCCGTGCCCCCGACGCGGCTCGGCTTCCGGCGGGGGCCGAAGTGGTTGTGGCCGATCTGGATCGGTCCGAAACACTGCCCGCCGCGCTGGAAGGCGCAGACAGTGTCTTCGTGTATGCGCGACCCGCGGGGCTGGATGGATTCGTCGCCGCGGCCGAAGCTGCCGGGGTGCAGCACGTTGTGCTCCTGTCCTCGGCGGCGGCCTCGGATCCCGAACCCGAATCCAACCCGATCGCCTGGACACACTTTCGGTGTGAGTCCGCGCTGAGGGCCTCGAAACTGGCGTGGACGTTCCTGCGGCCCGGCATGTCCGCCACGAACCTGATCTGGTGGTGGCAGAAGTCCATTCGGGAACACGACCTTGTACACCTGCCCTACCCGGACGCTCGGATAGCCGCCGTGCACGAAAAGGACATAGCCGCAATGGCGGTAACCGCATTGACCACACCAGGCCACCGCCAGGCCACCTACCCGGTGACCGGACCCGAAGCGATCACCATGCGAGAGCAGGTGCGCCACATCGCGGCGGCCGTCGGCCGGGACATCGCGGTCGTGGAGACGTCCGTCGATCAGGCGCGGGCCGCACTCGAGCGGACTGTGGCGCCGGTTGTCGCCACGGCGATCCTGGACGGGTGGCGGGCCGCGACCGAGAGCACACCCCCAGTGTCGACCTCGGTCGAGGATGTCACGGGCCGACCCGCACAATCTTTCGCGGAATGGGCCCGTGACCACGCTGCCGACTTCGTCCGCCGCTGAAGTCGGGCTGATCGCTCCAATCTCCGGCTCGTCCAACGCAGCGAAAGTTGGAGGGCCACACCAGCGGGCGTCCTGTAAACGGCATTTCAGGATGCTTATACCGACTTGGTGGTAGCCAAACCCGGGGTACGTCGCGCGCGAGTATCACCGACCGCCAGGCCGGCATCGGCGGGCGAAACCCGCGCTCGGCGCGACCGCAGAAACTCCTTCATCTCGGCACTGCGGCGAGCTCTGGCCTCGGTGGGTAGCGGGGTCGATCTCATGCCGACGATCGTAAGCACCGGCCCGCCCGCGGCCGTCGTCGAGGCGCTGACCACGCCCAACGCGAAGCGCTTCCTCACGTCCGCTGATCGCGGAGCCAGTCGTCTATGAGACCGGTGGCTGCTTCCGGCGTCGGGTCGTTCTTGATCATGGCGCTGATGCGCTGGGCTTGTGCGGTTGTCGGCAAGAACCCGACCAAGAGCACGGGAAGAAGGAGTCGGCGGGCCAAGAGTTCCCGCGCCGATGTCACCTGGGGCCTGCGGATCACCGAAACGTTGACGCGGATCGCGTGTTCGTTGCCCGGTGGGACGCCTGGCCGGTCGGATTCTCGTGCGGCGTAACGGAAACCGTGTGCGAGGTTGCAGGCGGAGCAGTCCATCGGACCGCCGCCGAGGCGGCTCCCGCATTCCTCGCACAGGATCCGGTCGAGCGCGCCGTCGACGATTCGCCAGTCGTGCTGGTCGGGTTCGGCAGCGATCAACCGGGCAAGGTCGAGCTCATTGTCACCTTGCCACTGGTCGACGAAGCCCTGCCACCCCTGCTCGACGAGGTCGTCGACGAGGAACCGGCACCGGAGGCACTCGGGTGCTCCGCCGTACTCATAACCGCCGCACTCTTCGCATCGCACCAAGGCAGCACCGACTTCCGGCCTCACCCACACTATTGTCGTGCCGACTCGGCGATCGGCGCCAGGGAAATACTCGCGCCACCGACTCGATGGTCCGCCGGCTTCTTACTCGCCGGCAACGCAATCACCTGGGCGAATCAGCTGATAGCAGAGCGGTCCGTGCCGCATCTCGCACGATCGGCCGGCCTGAGGCGCTGCCGGGGCTGTTCCACTGGCCGGAAAGTCGGCTATCGGCCGACGCCCCGAACGGTCTGTAATCGGTGAATGACCGACCACACCTCGTTCGCTCCGGGTGCGCTGCTGACCGGACGGCGGGCCGTGGTCACCGGCGGGGCCGCCGGTATCGGCGCCGCCGTGGTGCGGGCGTTTGCCTCGCACGGGGCCGAGGTCCTCGTCGCGGATATCGAACCGATCGGCTCGGCCGAATTCGACCGCGCCGCCGGCGGTTCGATCGCGCACATCGAATGGGATGTGCGGGTTGCGCCATGCCCACCCGAACTGGCAGAGCACCGGCCAGACGTGCTCGTCAACAATGTCGGTCACTATCTGCAACCGCCACACACCTTCGCTACCAACGCGCCATCGCTGTGGGAGGAACTGCACGACATCAACTTCGGGCAGGTGCTGCGCCTGACCCACGCGCTGCTGCCAGGGATGACCGAACGCGGGCGGGGCTCGATCATCAACCTCACCACGGTCGAAGCGCATCGGGCGATGCCCGGTCACGCCGTGTACTCGGGATACAAGGCCGCACTGACGGCGTTCACGCGGTCGCTGGCCGCGGAGGTCGGCCCCGCCGGTATCCGCGTCAATGCGATCGCCCCCGATCTCATCGAGTCGCCTCAGGTGCCTTACGACAAGCTTGTCCCCGAGGCCGACCGGCAGTTGTGGCCCACCTGGTCACCGCTCGGTGGCCCCGGTCGTCCGGAAGACGTGGCCGGGGTGGCGCTGTTCCTGGCCTCCGAGCTGTCCCGATTCGTCACCGGCGGCACTATCCACGTCGACGGCGGAACCCACGCCGCCGGCGGCTGGGTGCCGCGCCTGTCCGGCGGCTGGACCAACCGTCCCCGAAACCCCTGAACCGACACACCGAAAGCGATGTCGAAATGAAGATCTTGGTCATCGGCGGCACCGGGATGATCGGCGCGCACGCCGCGCTGCATCTGCGCGAGCACGGCGACGAAGTCACCGTCGCCGCCCGCGGGCCGGTTCCCGACTCCTCGCCGGTCGCGGGCTTTCCGCTGCTGACCGGCGACTACACGGTTCCCACCTTCACCCCCGAGCAACTGTCACGGTTCGACGCCATCGTTTTCGCCGCCGGACAGGACTTCCGGCACATGACCGTCGACGACGACTTCCACACCTTCTGGGAGAACACCCAAAGCGTGGGTGTGCCGCGTTTCGCCGCACTCGCGAAACAGGCCGGGGTCGGCCGCTTCGTGCAGGTCGGCAGCTACTACCACCAGCTCCGACCGGATCTGGCGGACGACAACCCCTATATCGCGGCCAGGAAGGCGGCCGACGAGGGCGCCCGCGCGCTCGCGGACCGATTGTTCACCGTGTGCACGCTCAATCCGCCCTCGATCATCGGCGCCGTACCCGGTGCGTCGGCCCGGCGCTACCGGCGGATGGTCGCGTGGGCGGCAGGCAACGAACCCGGCATCCCTGATTTCGCTCCGGCGGGCGGCACCAACTTCATGTCCGCTGCCTCGCTCGCACAAGCGATCCGCGGTGCCCTGCGCTCTGACGAATCCGGGGCGGCGTACCTCGTCGGCGACGAGAACCTCTCCTACCGGCAGTTCTTCCAGATGATGGTCGACGCCGCCGGCGGCAAGCGGACCATCGTCGAACGGGATGAACAGCATCCGCTGCTCCCGGACACCGCCATCGTCCAAGGACGCGGCAACACACTGGCCTACGAACCGGGTCCCGACGTGGTGCGCCGACTGGGCTACACCCGCGACGACTGCGCCCGAGCAATCGAGGAGCTCGTCGACGTGGTCCGCGCCTGCACCTCCTGAGTCCGGTTAATCGATGTCCTCGTCGATCCGGCCGATCTTGCGATCGACGGTCTGACCGTCGAGCAGCACACCGGGGTAGCCGCGGTGGGCGAGTTCGGTGCACATGCGGCGGTACTTGCCGACACCGCCGACATACCCGAGGAAGGTCGAGGGCTTGCCGACCACGTTGGAGCCGCGGTACCAGGAATCGGTGGTGGCGTAGAGGGTTTTGCCGACCACGTCCTCGCAGATGGTCACCCATTCGTCCTGTGCTTCGGGAGTCGCCTCGATGACCTCGACGCCCTCGGCGCGGGCGTGCTCGATCAGGTCGGTGATCCAGTCGACGGCCTGCTCGATGGTGACGATCACGTTGCTGACGATGGCCGGGCTCTGCGGACCACCGATCATGAAGAAATTCGGGAAGCCCGCGGTCATGATGCCGAGGAAGGTGCGCACCCCGTCGCTCCACGCGCGTTGCAGACTGCCGCTGTCCTGGGAGGAGAGGTTGAGACCGAACAGCGGGCCGGTGAAGGCGTCGAAGCCGATGCCGAGCACGATCGCGTCGACTTCGTAGTTGCCGGCGCTGGTGACGATGCTGTCGCCGGTCATCGTTTCGATGGGTTGCTCGCGCAGCGAGACCAGCGAGACGTTCGGGCGGTTGAAGGTCTCGTAATAGTCGGTGCCGAATACGCTGCGCTTGGCGCCGAGGGGGTGGAAGCGTGGTTCGAGCAGAGCTGCGGTCTTCGGGTCGTGCACGATCTCGCGGATCTTGCCGCAGAAGAAGTCGGTGGCGGTTTTGTTGGCCTCCGGATCGGTGAGCAGATCGGTGAATTCGGCGCCGACACCCTGGAATCCGCTGCGCTCGTAGGCTTGTTCGTAGCGGCGCAGGCGTTCCTCATCGCTCACGTCGAACGCCTTGTCGGTGACCGGTCGATCGGGGATGCCGCCGGGGGAGTGGCGACACTCCTCACGGATCGCGGCGTAGTCGCGCTTGACCCGCTCGACGTCCTCCGGTGCCAGTGGTGCGTTCCGCGCGGGGAACACATAGTTCGGTGTGCGCTGGAAGACGGTGAGGTGTTCGGCGACGGCAGCGATGTGCGGAATCGCCTGCACCGCGGAGGAACCGGTGCCGATCACGGCGACGCGCTTGCCGGCCAGATCGTCGAGCGGAATGGTCCAGCGGCTGGTGGAGACCGTGATCCCGGTGAAGTTCTCGATCCCCGGGACGTCGAAGTCCTTCGGTGTCGACAGCCCGCCCGCCCCCGAGATCAGATAGCGGCAGCGGTGCACCTCGCCGGAGTCGAGCGTCACCTCCCACAGGTGTTCGCCGGGCAGCCATCGACCTGAGGTGACCTTGGTGTTGAACGTGAAGTACTTGCGCAGATCGAAGCGATCGGCGACATGGTTGAGGTAGCGCAGGATCTCCGGCTGCGGCGCGAAACGCTCGCTCCAGGTCCACTCCTGCTGGAGCTCCTCGCTGAACGAGTAGGAGTAGTAGATGCTCTCGACGTCGCAGCGAGCGCCGGGGTAGGTGTTCCAGTACCAGGTGCCCCCGACGTCGGGCGCGGTCTCGAATCCGGCGAACGACCAGTCGTGCTGCTCGGCCTGGTAGGCGACGTAGAGACCGGAGAAGCCCGCACCGACACAGATGACGTCGAGCGGTTGGGGGGTGGGATGTTGCATGGGAGTTGCCTTCGGTGTCCGGGTGTAGGGGCATCGGGCTGGGAGCGGAACGCGCTCATCATGATCAGTTGACTATGTCAGATGATCGAAAATTATCGACGGATCTGCGCGGCCGTCAAGAGCCGGCCACCTCGTCACGGGGCCGCGATATCACGCAGATACCAGCACACCTCGTCGATCGCCTGCTCGGCCTGGGTGAACACGCCGACCTCGGTGAAGAAGCCGTGGAAGACCCCGGTATACCTGGTCGACGACACCGCGACGCCCGCGTCCCGCAGCCGCTGCGCATACGCTTCGGCATCGTCGCGGATCGGATCGACCTCGGCCGTGATGACCAGCGCGGGCGGTAGACCGTGCAGCGACTGCGCGCGCAGCGGCGCCGCGAGTGGATCGCCGCCGGGGTGTCCGGCGCCGACGTACTGCGCCCAGAGCCAGCGGCCCTCCGCGGCGCCGAGCAGTGGAGCGTCGGCGAACTCCGACCACGACGGGCTGGAGAACGTGTCGTCGACGGCGGGATAGGCGAGCACCTGCGCGACGGGCAGGTCGCTGCCCTCGTCGCGGCGGTACAGGCACAGGGCGACAGCGAGATTGCCTCCGGCGGAGTCGCCGCCGATGGCCATCCGATTCGGATCGATGCCCAGGCCGGCGGCCGACCGGCGCAGCCACGCGTAGGCGTCGACGCAGTCTTCCAGCGCTGCCGGGTACGGGTTCTCCGGTGCCAATCGGTACTCCAGGGATACGACCGTCCACCCGGATCCGTGCGCGATCGCCCGGCACAGCTCGTCGGCGCCGTCGAGGGTGCCGAGGACGAAACCGCCGCCGTGCAGGTAGACCAGGGTGGGGCCCGCGGCGTCCACCGCCCGGTGCGCGCGGTAGAACCGTGCCGCTATGGTGCCGGCTCGCGTCGGGATGGTCAGGTGGTCGACCTGGCCGAGCGGGGTGAGCGGCTCGGCCGACGGGGTCGAGTTCACCAGCGCGCGAGCCTGCTCGGGCCCCAGCTCGTGGAGGGGTTTCACCAAGATTTTGTTGATCATGCTCGCCACGGCCGCAGCGCGGTCATCGAGCAATTTCCAGCACGCGGGAATGTCGTCGTTCATGAGAAAACCTCGCTGGTCGTTGACAAGAAGTGATCTGTGCCTCACCATCATAGTCACATGACTCAGACATTTGACTATAAGTTCACGTTTCATTTGGGATCCGCTGTCGACGGTGTTCCGCGCACACGATCTCGTCGCATCGAAAGGACAACAACATGACCGAAACGACGATCGATCCCGCCCTGCGCGGGGCCGACGCGGTCGACGGGGTCGATATCCGGATCGAGGACGACGCCAGTCCGATCGTCCGGCTGATCGCCCGGACCATTGGCGACTCCCTCCGTGCCGACGGTTCGCTGGTGCCGGCCGGGTTGACCGGCGCGATCGCGATCCGTTCCCACGACACCCCGCAGGCGGCCACGATCACCCTCGCCGACGGTGCGATCGCGGTGTCGGGCGGTGTGTTCGTCGAGCCCGATCTCGACGTCACCGTCGACCTGAACCAGTTCTTCGCCCCGGTCGGTGAGCCCGTCGGCTCGCCGGAGTTCGCGGCGGTGGCGCTCGCGCTGCTGTCGCCGCCGCTGCCGGACTGGAAGACCGCCGCGCGGAGCTTCTGGGACAAGGCCCGGTCGGTGCCGGGGATCCCGGACGTGCTGGTCGCCGTCATCGAGGGTCCCGACGGGGTGGATCAGGTCGTCGTGGGCGAGGGGGACAGTCACTACGTCATCGCGGGGCCGCCGGATCTGCTGGCCGCGGTCTTCACCGGCGCCGTCGATCTGCTCGCCGCCCTGTCCACCGGTCTCATGGGTGTGCGTGGCACCCTCTCGCAGCTGTCGGTGCTGGTCGCCGCTTCCTGGAAGGTTCGTTACGATGTCTGAAATCGCAACCACCGCAACGGCTCTCGCGCCCGGTGTGCACACGGTCCGGATCGAGTCGACCAACCACGATGGCTCCTTCCACGGCAAGAACATCTCGCCGGCGAAGTTCGCCGCGAGTGCGGAATCGGGTTTCGCGATGGCCGACCTGCTGTTCGGTCTCGACGTCGGCAACGCGCCGACGCTCGGTTTCGCCTACCCCGACTGGCGTGGTCATCTCGCCGATCTGGAGTTCCGGCCCGACATGTCGACGCTGGTGCAGTGGGCACCCGGTGTGCAGTCGGTGATCGGTGACTATTGGCAGCCCAATGGTTCCCCGATCGGCACCTGTCCGCGCAACCTCGCGCGGGCAATGGTGGACCGGCTCGCCACCCGTGGTTTCACCGCTACCGTCGCGGTCGAGATCGAAGCCACTCTGTTCCAGGAGTCGGTGCATGAGGCGCGGGAGAAGGGTTACCGCGACCTGACACCGCTCGGCGGGTCCGCGGGCACCGCCTACAACCTGGCGAAGTCGAAGGACTGGGTCGACTACATGTCGGCGGTCGCGCGGCGGCTCGAGGAGATCGGCATCGAGTGGGAAGCGTGGAGCGACGAGGACGCGGCCGGTCAGGTCGAGCTCAATCTCGTGCCCGCCGACCCGATCTCGGTGTGCGACAACTGGGCACGTGCTCGACAGGTGATGCGGGAGGTGGCCTTCGAACTCGGCCACACCGTCACCTTCATGGCCAAGCCGACTGCCGGCTACGGCCAGGCCTCGCACGTCAACCTGTCGCTGCAGCGCGACGGCGTCAACGCGTTCTACGCCGCCGACGGGCCGTCGGACACCATGCGGCACGCGGTCGCCGGCCTGCTGGCGACGATGCGTGGCGCGACCTCGGTCATGCTCCCGCAGATCACCTCCTACCGTCGTCTGGTCGATCTGAGCGGACCGCCCACCACGGTGACCTGGGGTATCGCCAACAAGACGACCGCGGTGCGCGCGGTGTGCGGTCACCCGAAGTACTCCCGGCTCGAGTACCGCGTTCCGGGTGCCGACGCCAACCTCTACCTCGCGGTCGCGACGATTCTGGCGGGCGTGATCGCCGGGATCGACGGCAAGCTCGAGCCTGCCGACCCGGTCACCGATATGGCCTGGTGCGCGCCCGACATCGAACGGCTGCCCGACACCATCACCAAAGCCGCTGCCGCGCTGGAATCGGATCTGATCCTGCGTGAGCAGCTCGGTGACGAGTTCGTCGACTACTGGGTGGGCACCCGGCGGTGGGAATGGATGCAATTCCACACCACCGGCGGCGACCCGTTCGCCGAGCTGTCGGAGTGGGAGTCCAGCCGCTACTTCGAGTTCCCGTGAGCGCCGGCCACGCGGACCGGGTGCGCCCGCTCATCGGGCTGACCGGCCGGCGCTTCCGGATGGAGCTGATCAAGGGCGGTCACCCGGGATACGGACACCGCCTCACCGACAGCTTCATCTCCGATTTCGCCGCCGCGATCACGCGCGCGGGCGGGGTACCGGTGATGCTGCCCTACGACGCCGACCCGGCCGCTCTCGGCTATTGGCTCAGTGGTGTCGTGATCACCGGCGGTCAGGATGTGCATCCGCGCTGCTGGGGTGGTGACGAGTCGGTGGTCGGCGAGGTCGATCCGGTGCTGGACCCCTCGGTCCACGACGTCAATCGGGACGAGTTCGAGATCGCGTTGACGCGGGTCGCGCTGGAGCGCGAGATCCCGCTGCTCGGTGTGTGCCGCGGCATGCAGGTGCTCAATGTGACCCTCGGCGGCACGCTGATTCCCGATCTGCCCGTCGGGCCGGTACGTCATCTGATGACGACGGGGCCGCTGTCGGATGGCGAACCCGAGCACGTCGTCACCTTCGACGCGGGCACGATCGCCCAGAAGGTGTTCGGCGATCGCCTGGTGACCAACTCCTGGCACCATCAGGCGATCGACACCTGTGGCGCCGGATTGGTGATCACCGGCCGCACCGACGACGGTGTGGCCGAGTCCGTCGAACTGCCGGGTGCTCCCGTACTCGGTGTGCAGTGGCATCCGGAGTGGATGATTACCGACGACGGCGCGCTGCGCTGGCTGGTCGACGCGGCCGCCGGGCGACGCTGATCCCATCGCAACCGCTGTGGCCATGACCTTTCCGGTGATGGCCACAGCGGCGCGATCAGCTCGTGCGTACCCAGGACACCAGTGAACGCATCGTCGGCTCGGGTGTGGTGGCGGCCGGCGTGGTCGCCTGTGCGGCGGCATCACCGAGATTGGCCGCCATCCACGCGTCCAGCACGCCGAGGGTGAGCTCCACCTGCGCACGCGCCGCGTCGGCATCAGTGAACACCAGCCAGTTCAGGGCGAATCCGTCCGACAGCGCGGAGACGACGTAGATCAGCTGATCGACCATGTCCGGGTCGAGCGGTCGGCCCGAGGCGGTCGTGGTGCCCTCCAGGATCGTGCGCATGGTGGCGTAAGCCTCGGTGTAAACGACCTCGGCCTGCTCGCCCTCCCGCTGGCCCCAGCTGATCAGCTCGAGGATGGTCGCGCCGAAGTCCGGATTCTCCAGGTACCAGTGCAATACGCCGCGCAACAGGCCCCGGGCGGTGCTCTGCGCGTCGCTGTGGACATCGCTGCGGTTCAGCACATCCCGGTACTCGCCGGCCAGATACTCGAAGACGGCGGCGAACAGTAGCTCCTTGGTCGCGAAGCAATAGTGCAGCGTGGCCAGGGGAGCGTTGGCTTCTTCGGCGATGCGGCGCGTGGTGGCTCCGTCCACCCCGCGAGCGGCGATCACGCGCACGGCCGCGGCCACCAGTTCGGCGCGGCGTTCGGCTGCGGGGACGCGAGCCATGGGCTTCTCCTGTCGAAAAAGATCTGAACGTTTGATCAAGTCAACTCTGAGGTTACCAGCTCGCGCAGCATGCGCCGAGTACGCCGGCGCGGGAGTGTTACGGAAAGTGGGTCAGATGCCTTGATCGTATGACCCAGTTCGGTTACCGTTATGGCGGGCCTCACATATCGACTCGCCTGACGGCAGCAAATCCCGGTCCTGGCGTATGGGACCCCATCGAAAACCGCACATGGTGGCGCACCCGAGAACCGGCCACCCGCCCGGCGGCTGCAAGGCCGATCGATGGCCTTCCACCTGCTATCCGCGAAGAGGATGACATGACCAACGTCGCATCGATCCAGTCCGAACGCGCGAGCGTGCTCGCGCGTCTGGCCGAGGACCCGCCGATCGGCACGCTCACCGGCCTGCTGGCCGACCAGGCGCGCCGCCGTCCCGGCCACGAGTTCCTCCGGTTCGCGGACCGGTCGTGGACCTTCGCCGAGATCGACGAGTGGACCACGCGGCTGGCTCGGCGACTGATCGCCGAGGACGGCGTCCGTCCGGGCGACCGGGTCGCGATCATGCTTCCCAATGTGGTGCAGTGGCCGGTCGCCTGGCTGGCCGTGCTCGAGGCGGGTGCGGTGACGGTTCCGGTGAATTCCTCCTATCAGCGTGCGGACCTGGAATTCGTACTCCGAGATTCCGGTGCCCGGGTAGTGGTCACCGACGCCGAGCACGCCCCGCTGGTCGAGGGGGTGCGCGCGGACAGCAGCGAACTGGCGGGCATCCGCATCGTTCATGCCGGAACACCCGGCGAGCTCGCGGCATATCCCGCGGATCCGCCCGCGGTGGACATCGCAGGCGAGACGTTGGCGAACCTCCAATACACCTCGGGGACAACAGGATTCCCGAAAGCCTGCATGCTCACCCACGACTACTGGACCCGGCTCGGCTGGGTGTGCGCGAATGCCGCCGGCCTCGGCGCCGAGGACGTGGCGCTCACCTCGCAGCCGTTCTCCTACATGGATCCGCAGTGGAACACCGCGCTGTGCCTGACGATCGGGGCGCCGCTGGTGGTGCTGCCCCGGTTCTCCGCCTCCGGTTTCATGGCCGATGTCCGCAAGCACCGGGCCACGTTCTGCTACGTGCTCGGTTCCATGCCGACACTGCTGTTCAAGCAGCCGCCCACCCCGCAGGACCGTGACAACGACCTGCGCATCGTGCTGTGCTCGGCCATTCCCGCCGCGCTGCACGCCGAACTCGAACAGCGCTGGGGCGCGCCGTGGCGGGAGATCTTCGGAATGACCGAGACCGGCGTCGATCTGGTGAGCCTGCCCGAAGCCACCGACAACGTCGGCAGCGGGCGGCTGGGCCGGCCGGTGCCGACCAAACAGGTCCGGGTGGTCGACCCGCAGGGCCGCGAAGTCGGCGAAGGCGAGTCCGGCGAACTCGTCACCTCGGGTAAGCCCATGATGCTCGGCTACTGGAACCGGCCCGAAGCCACCGCGCAGGTCCTGCGCGACGGCTGGCTGCACACCGGCGATGTCGCCGTCCGCGAGGCGGACAGCTACCGCCTGGTCGGCCGGCTCAAGGACATGGTGCGCCGGGGCGGGGAGAACATCGCCAGCGCCGAGGTCGAGCGCGCGCTCGAACGCGACGACAGCGTTGTCGCGACCGCTGTCGTCGGTGTGCCGGACGAGCTGTTCGGCGAGGAGGTCAAGGCCTTCGTGCAACTGGCCCCCGGTGTGGCGCAGAGCCGCGAGACCGCGCAGCGCATCCTCGACAATGCCCGACATCAGCTGGCGCGCTTCAAGCTTCCGCGCTACGTGGAGTTCGTCGCCGACTTCCCGCGCACCCCCTCCGAACGCGTGTCCAAACCCGCGCTGAAGGCGCGCGCCGCCGAGCAGCCCGGCACCACCTACGACCTGCGACCGCCGCGCGACTGAGGAGCCGGACATGACCGACAACTATCTGGATGTACGCATCGATGACGACGTCGCGGTGCTCACCTTGAACCGCCCGGCGAAGCTGAACGTGCTGGATGTGGCCACCCGGGTGCTGCTCGCGCAGACCATTCGCCATTTCGGGACCGGTGATCTGGTGCGCGGGATCGTGCTCACCGGCACCGGCCGGGCCTTTTCCGCGGGTGAGGACCTGCAGGCGGTGCCATCCACCTATGCCGAGATCCGCGAGGCTTTCGCCACCTTCCACGACATCACCCGCGCGATCCTCGAAACGAAGATTCCTGTCATCGCGGCCGTGAACGGGATCGCCGTGGGCGGCGCCTCCGAGATCACGCTGTGCTGTGACGGCCGGATCGGCAGCCGGACCGCCGAGTACTTCCAACCCGAGAACCATCGCGGAATCATCATTTCCAACGCCTCCAGCTTTCTGATGGGCCGGCTGGTCCGCAACCACGCGATGCGCATCATCCTGGGATCCCAGCGGATCGGCGCCGAGGAAGCGCTGCGGATCGGGCTGCTCGACGAGATCGTCGCGCCGGAGGCTCTGGTCGGCCGTGCCGTCGAGGTGGTCCGGCAGTGGAACTCCGATCCCCGGATCACCGCCTTGCACCTGGGCCTGTTGCGCCCGCAGCCCGCCGATATCGAAGCCGCGTTCGCGCGCGAGGACGACGCCGCCCGCGAGGCCTGGGAGTCCGGCGCCTTCAGCGAAGGCATCGAGGGTTTCTGGACATCGAAGAACGCGGCGTCCTCGGCGTCCGCGCAGCACAACCGAGATCGGAGTCGATCATGATCACCACCGAAGCAGCTGTTCTCACCGCGGTCGAGCAACCGCTGGAGTTCACCGAGATCTTGGTCGACGACCCGGAACCCAACGAGGTCCGGCTCGCGGTCTCGAATGTCGGACTGTGCCACAGCGATCTGCACTACATGACCGGAACCGTGGCCGCCGACCTGCCCGTAGTGGTCGGGCACGAGGTGGCGGGTGTGGTCGAGGCGGTCGGCTCGGCGGTGACCACGTTGCGTCCCGGCGACCGCGTCGTCGGCGCTCTCACCCCCTCGTGCGGGCTGTGCCGCAACTGCCAGGTCGGACACTCGACGCAGTGTCAGCGCATCACCGAGATCCGGCAGCGGCCCCGGCCCGCCTTCCAGACGCCCGACGGTCAGGTCATCCACCGGCTCGGCGATGTCGGCGCGTTCTCCCGCCACACGCTGATGCGGGAGAACGCACTGGTCAAGGTGGCCGACGAGGTGAGCCTGCACGTGGGCTGCCTGCTCTCGTGCTGCATCATCACCGGTGTCGGTGCCGTGTTCCGTGGCGCCGAAGTGCGTCCCGGCTCCACCGTCGCCGTCATCGGTTGCGGCGGTGTCGGTTCCGCGATCATCCAGGGCGCGCGCCTGGCCGGAGCGTCGGCGATCGTCGCCGTCGACCTCGACGACGCCCGCCTCGCCGCTGCCGAGACCTATGGCGCCACCCACGTCGTCAACGGTGCGGCGGATGTGGCCGCCGAGATCCGGAATCTGCTCGGCGACGGTGTGGACTACTCGTTCGAGGCCGTCGGCAGCGCCCGGACCGCGGCCACCGCGCTCGAGGTGCTGCGACCCACCGGCACCGCATGTCTGGTCGGTATCGCACCCGACGGCACCGACCTGAAGCTTCCCGCCTGGAACTTCTTCTTCTCCGAGAAGCGTCTCATCGGCTCCTATATGGGTTCGGGCCAGGCGCAGGAGGACATTGCCCAGTTCGCGCGCCTGTACCAGCAGGGGCGGCTGCTGCTCGACGAGATGGTCAGCGACGTCATCCCGTTCCACGACATCGACAAGGGCTTCGAGGCGATGAAGTCCGGCGAAGTCACCCGCATCGTCGCCGACCTCACCGTGTGAGCTCCCGCCCATTCGCGCACCGAAGGAACCCCTGATGACGAATCCGCAACTACCCCAACCGATCAACTACATCGCCGACGACTGGTCCGAATGCGCGACGATTCCCGGCGCCTGGAACCTCGACCCCAACACCGGCCGGCCCGTGCACCGTGCCGTCACCACCACGCCCGCGGATGTGGAACGCGCGCTGCGCCATGCCGAGCGGTCCTACGGGTTCGAGCGCTGGGACGACGCGGCGAGTGAGGAACGGGCGGAGGTCATCGAGCGCGCGGCCGACATCGTCGAGTCCCGGGTCGAGGACATCGCCTACACCGATGCCCTCACCAGCGGCGTCCCGATCGCCAAGGCTCGGCTGGTCGCGCAGTTCCTGCCGCATCGGATCCGGGCCGCGGCCGCGGATCTTCGTACCCTCCCACGTCGCACCGCGCTCGACGCCGGCGGTCGTGACGTGCGGCTGTACAAGGTCCCGTGGGGTCCTGCCGCCATCCTCACCCCGTGGAACGGTCCGAGCTTCATTCCCGCCGCGAAGATGGTGAGTGCGCTGGCGGCCGGATGCCCCGTCATTCTGAAACCGTCGGAGCACGCACCGAGCAGCGCCCAGATCATCGTCGAGAGCTTCGTCAAGGCCGGCCTGCCCGACGGGGCGTTGCAGCTCGTGCACGGCGCCGGTGACGTCGGCGCGGCCATCACCGGCGATCACCGGGTGAAGGTCGTCTCCTTCACCGGCGGCCCGAATGCGGGCCGGGCCATCGCCCGCGCGGCCGCGGAGGATTTCAAGGTGCTCCAGCTCGAACTCGGCGGCAACAATCCCGCCCTGGTCCTGGACGACGCCGACATCGACGTCGCCGCCGACGGCATCCTCGACGGGATGACCAAGCTCAACGGTCAGTGGTGCGAGGGCCCCGGCAAGGTGCTGGCACACAAGAGCCTGGTCGAACCGCTGCTCGAGGCGCTGCTGGATCGTATCGCCCACATCGAGATCGGGAACTCGCTCGACGAGACCACCGAACTCGGCCCCATCTCGAACGCCCCGCACTTCGCGACGTTGCACAGTCGCATCGACGAACTGCGGGCCAACGGCGCGACCATCCACCAGCCCGCGAAACTGCCGGGCCTCGACGGCTTCTTCCTGTCGCCGACCGTCGCCACGGGCGTCGACGCGTCGCTGGCCACCGCCGAACTGTTCGGCCCGCTCATCAGCCTGCACGCCGTGGAGTCCGACGAAGATGCCCTGCGCGTGGCCAACGCCAACCCGTCCGGTCTGGACGCCTACGTATTCGGTGGCGACCTCGACCGCGCGATCGAGGTCGGCTCGCGGATCCTCTCGGGCGAGGTGCGGGTGAACGGCGCCAAGGTCGCCGACCTGGCCGATGGATCGGCCCAAAGCTTCTGGGGCACTTCGGGAATCGGCGGTCACGCCCCCGGTGAGTCCGTCCGGGTGTTCTGCGGCGACCGCGTGGTCGGCGTCGATTCCCCCGACCTTCCCCTGTAATCGACCCCTCAACGAAAGCGGCTGTTGCCATGAACTCCACCTCCACCTCCGACCATGGGGTTGTCGACGTCATCGGTGTCGGCGCCGGCTTCACCGGCATGTACCTCTCGCACCGGCTGACGACAGCGGGCTGGACCTTCGCCGGGTTCGAGGCCGGGCCGAGCGTCGGTGGCACCTGGTTCTGGAACACCTATCCGGGCGCACGATGTGACGTCGAGAGCATCTACTACTCGTACTCCTTCGACGAGCAACTCCAGCAGGAGTGGACGTGGAGCGAGCGGTTCGCCCCGCAGGCCGAGATCCTCAGCTACATCGAACACGTCGCCGACCGCTTCGACCTGCGCAAGCACTTCACCTTCAACACCCGCGTGGTGGCCTGCACCTGGAACGCTGCCGACCGGCTCTGGGAAGTCCAACTCGACAACGGCGAGGTCCGGCGCAGCCGCTACCTGGTCTCGGGTGCAGGTGGCCTGTCCACACCCAAGGACTTCGACGTGCCCGGACTGTCGAACTTCACCGGCCTGACGGTGTCGACCAGCCGGTGGAACATCTCCCTCGACGATCTCGCGGGCAAGCGCGTGGCCGTGATCGGCACGGGATCCTCTGGCGTACAAGCCATTCCGCTCATTGCGGAGGTCGCCGAGCACCTCACGGTCTTCCAGCGCACCCCGAACTACGTGATGCCCGCCCGCAACCGCGTGCTCTCTCCGGAACAGGTCGCCGCCGTCAAGGACGACTACCCGGCCATCCGGGAGGAGTGCAGGCACTCGCCGGGCGGCATCCCCGATCGCCCCGTCACCGACCGCGCGTTCGACGTATCGGACGAGGAGCGTAGGCGACGCTACGAGGCGGCATACGAACGCAGCGGCTTCCTCGGCGTCGGCGCCGAGTTCGCCGACCTGATCTTCGACGCCGAGGCGAACCGGACGGCATCGGAGTTCATCCACGACAAGATCCGCGAGATCGTGAAAGACCCGGTCACCGCGGAGCGGCTGGTGCCCAAGTACCACCCGCTCGGCGCCAAGCGCAGCGTCTTCGGCACCGACTACTACGAGACCTACAACCGGCCGAACGTCTCGCTGGTGTCACTGCGCGAAGAGTCGATCGAGACGATGACCGAGAACGCGATCGTCACCTCGAACGGCACCTACGAGGTGGACGCCATCGTGCTCGCCATCGGGTTCGACGCCTTCACCGGCCCGCTGTTCGGGCTCAACATCACCGGCGCGTCCGGTAGGAAGCTGCAGGACACGTGGAGTGACGGGATTCGCTCCTACCTCGGGTTCATGGCCGCCGACTTCCCCAACTTCTTCATGGTCGGTGGACCGCTCAGCCCGGCGCTGGCAAGCAACGTGGTGGTGACGATCGAGCAGGCCGTCGACTGGATCGCCGACCTCATCGAACACGCCCGCGACACCGACGCGACCCTGATCGAGGCCACTCCCGAAGCCCAGCAGGAGTGGGTGGACATCACCGAGTGGACCGTATCCCAGACGCTGTACGCGACCACCGACTCCTGGTACCGGGGTTCCAATGTCGAGGGCAAGCCCAACACCTTCATGGGCTATCTGGGTGGCGTCGGCAAGTATCGGCGCATGTGTACCGAGATCGCCAAACGCGGCTACCCCGGCGTCGAGATCGACGGTGAAACGCCGTCGCGCACAGTCGGCCCTATTCACGAGGAGATCGCATGAGCAGCGCAGTCCACCGGCGGTATGTCGCCTTCTCCGACGCGCACTACGCCGGTAACCTCGTCGACGGTGCCTACGCCTTGAAGCTGTTCGGCGACGTCGGCACCAACCTCTCGATCGAGCTGGATGGCCACGAAGGCTTGTTCGCCGGCTACTCGTCGGTGGAGTTCCTGGCCCCGATCCGGGGCGGTGATGTCGTCGAAGCCGAGGCGACCCTGGTGAAGAAGGGCAACCGAAGCCGCACAGTCGATTTCGAGCTCCGGGTGATCTGCCGGGGCTCCGACGACACCGGCCGCGCGCACGTCCTGCAACCGCCCTTGGTCGCGGTGCGCGCTCGCGGCACCGCCGTCATCCCCGCCGGCGGAACGGGGTAGGCGTCATGAAGTTGATCGACGACACCGGATGGGCCGGACAGCCCGACACGGCCGAACCGTCGCTGACCGGCGAGATCACCTGCGACGTCGTCGTGATCGGCGGCGGTGGTGGCGGCATGTCGGCCGCCCTGCGTCTCGCCGACAAGGGCGTCGACGTGGTGCTGCTCGAGGCGAAGACACTGGGCTGGGGCGCCACCTCCCGCAACGCCGGCTACATCACGAACTCGATCGCCGCCGATCCGGAGATGCTGGGATTCCTGCTGAAGCGTGAGCGGTTGCGCGAGCTGTACCGCTACGCCGAGCACGCGGTGCATTTCGCCGAGGACGCGATCAAGCACCACGGCATCGACTGCGATTACCGCCAAGAGGGCATCGTCATGGGTGCGATCTCGAAGGGGCAGCTGCGGCACGCGCGCCGCAACGCGAAGGTGCTGGCCGAGGCCGGATCGTCGGGCGAATTCATCGAAGGCCCCGAAGCGGGCCTGCCGGAGGGTTTTCTCGGCGGCATCCGCGAAGGTGTCGGTGGCACGGTGAACCCGGGCAAGTTCGCCCTCGGGTTGCGTGCCGCGACGATCGCCGCCGGGGTCCGCGTCTACGAGTCGACTCCCGCGCTCGACGTCGTCGACACTGGTGGGCGAGTCACCGTGGAGACCCCACACGGCAAAGTCAGGGCCCGCAAGGCGCTGCTGACCACGAACGCCGCGAGCAACAGCCTGTCCATCGCGCCGAAGCACGTGGCGACGCCGGTGTGGACGTCGCTGGTCGAAACCGAACCCATTGCGCCCGAACGGCTCGACGAGATCGGCTGGACCAGCCGCGCGCCCCTGGTGACACTGCACATGATCCTGGAGAGCTACCGCGTCACCCCGCGCGGCACCATCGCCTTCGGAACCCGCCGCATCCAGGCAGGTCGCAACCCGCTGCCCGACCGCACCCCGGCGACGAACGTCGTCGACGATCTCGTTCGCGGCTTCCGTGACCGCTTCCCCGGACTGCGCGACATCAAGCCGATGCAGGCCTGGGGCGGCTGGATCGGCATGAGTTCCACGTGGCTGCCGGTCGCCGGCGAGGCCTCCGCGAACGTGCTGTACTCCGCGGCCTGCAACGGCCACGGCTTCGCCCAGGCGCAGTACGTGGGTCATATGCTGGCCGACCACGTCACCGGCGCGCCCCGGCACGAGGACCTGGAGGCGATCTGGCACGGCCGCAAGCGGTTCTGGCCCAGCTTCGTCAGCAATCCGGCGCTGTATGCGGGTTGGCTCGCCGACCGCGCCACCGACCGTTGGTCCTCGCTGCGGAAGTAGTCGCCACACCTGTTGTCGCCGGCCGTCGAAGCCGCTCGCCGTCGACGGCCGGCTCGACGCGCGCGCGGGGAGGTCCTCGCAGAGGTCTTCTCGGTATCGAACCAGGACCCGGTCGACGAGCCGGGCGAATGACTTAGACAAACGACCAAGAATGTTGAGATCCACATGTTCACCAACACCTTTACCGAAACGTTCGGTGTCGAGCACCCCCTTGTCTGCGGCGGCATGACCGCCGTCGGCACCGCGGATCTGATCGGCGCCGTGGCCAACGCCGGTGCTCTCGGATTCCTCACCGCGCTCACCCAGCCCACGCCCGAAGCGCTGGTCAAGGAGATCAACCGCTGCCGCGATCTCACCGACAAGCCGTTCGGGGTGAACCTGACCATCCTGCCGACCATCAAGCCGGTGCCGTATGACGAATACCGCGACGCCATCGTCGACAGCGGCATCACCATCGTCGAAACCGCCGGCGGTAATCCGCAGCCGCACCTGCCCACTTTCACGGCCGCGGGCGTGAAGGTGATCCACAAGGCGGTCACCGTTCGGCACGCGCTCAAGGCCCAGCAGCTCGGCGTCGACGCCGTCAGCATCGATGGGTTCGAATGCGCGGGACACCCCGGCGAGGACGACGTTCCCGGTCTCGTGCTGATCCCCGCCGCCGCTCGGGCACTGACCATCCCGATCATCGCCACCGGCGCAGGACTTGTCGCGGCCCTGGCGCTCGGCGCGTGCGCGGTCAATATGGGCACGCGATTCATGGCGACCACCGAGGCGCCCATTCATGACAACGTCAAACGGCAGATCGTCGACAACAGCGAACGCGACACCGTCATCGTGTTTCGCGAGTTCCACAACTCGGCCCGCGTTGCCCGCAATGCGGTATCGGAGGAGATCGCCGCGATCTCCCGCGAACCCGGCGCGAGCTTCGACGACATCGCCCACCTGGCCAGCGGCGCACGCGCCCGCGAGCAGGTGTACGGCAACGGCGATGTCGACGGCGGGCTGTGGTGGGCCAGCCGGGCTCAGGGCCTGATCCACGATATCGGCAGCTGCGCGGAGGTGGTCGACACCATCCTCGCCGAAGCGCGGCAGATCATCACCGGCACCCTGCCCGGTCAGCTCGCGGGCTGACGCTGTCTTCGAGCCGCCGAATCCGCGCGTCGGGTTCGGCGGTTCGGCATGTCGGCCCTCCGTGTGTCATGGGGAATGATTCGCACGAATTAGTGGGTCAAATGGCTTGATCATATGACCCACTCCCGGTACCGTTATGACTGGCATCACATTCCGACCCCCGCTGCATACCTGGATCAGCGGCCGGCTGTCGGACCCATGGATTGCCGGAACGAGACGACTACCGTTCCTCGATCGCTCGGTAGCGCTGACGAAAACGACCCATTGCCGCTGGCCGGCGGGTGTCACCCCTTCAAGGAGAAGATCAATGTCGATCAAGGAACTGCTGTTCGCGGTCGCGGACATCTGGATGATCGCCGTCGGTTTCACCTACGGCATCAAATTCATCCGGAACTACCGGAACTATCTGCTCGGACTCGAGTGGATCATCGTGGCGACATCGGGAACGAACTTCCTGATCTATGGCTTGCTCAAAGCCGGTCATGACAGCCCGATGTACGCGTTCGCCTACTTCCTGGACGCCTTCTCGCGCTCGGTCGGTATCACGCTGATCCTGGTACTCGGGTTGATGAAGGTCACCCACCGGTACAAGCCCTCGGTGGCGGTCGACGTCGGCGCGTTCGCGCTCGCCGGTGTGGTCGGTTTCGTTCTGAGCGTTTACGCCGAGGAGGTCGGTACCCCGGGCAAGATCTTCTACATCGTGGCCAACGTCCTCACGACGTTGTTCCTGATCTATTTCTCCAAGCGGCTCTGGGAGATCGGTGAGCGCGGGCACGCGGTGTGGGCCGGAATCGCGACGGCGTGCGGATTCGTGATCGCCGCGACCTACGACTTCGTCCACATTCCGGGCGACGATGCCGAGCACACCATCTTCTACATCTTCGCGCTGTCCACCTGGGGCTTGCAGATGTTCACCTACTACCGCGCTTACCGCGCCTTCGATGCTTACAACAAGAAGGTCGACGCTCCGGCTGTCATCGGTGACGCCCCCGTCACGGCGTGAATGCCGCACTGTCGTCAGGCCTGTCAGGAGACGAAATGCCAACGCAGAATACGCAGGAAGAAACGACCGAGGTCGTCGTCATCGGCGCCGGAATGGCGGGATTGACGGCCGCGACCACCTTGGCCCCGACCACCGAGGTGGTCGTGCTCGAGTCCACCGACCGCACCGGCGGACGCGTCGACACCGTCCGCCAGGGCGACTACTGGATCAATGTCGGCACCCAGTTCACCGAGGGCACCGGCACGTTGATCGACGCGCTCGAACGGCACAACATCGAGATGGGTTCGCTCGCCGGCAAGAGCATCGCGTTGCATTTGAACGGTTCGACAGTCGATACCTCGAATCCGCTGGCGCTGATGTTCCGCACACGCATGACGATGATGGATCGGCTCGGCCTCGCCATCGTCGGGGCGCGCATCCTCTCGGCCGCGCCGTTCCTCGAGTCGCAGAGCCGTTTCGCGCAGCGGGTGCGGGCCAGGCTCGAGTCCAAGCTGGCGTCGTATCTGCTGAACGGCGTGCGTTCGGAATTGGCCGCCATTATGGTCCGGTCGTGGTCGGCGCAGTGGATGGGCTGTGATCCGGACGAGACGGCCGCCGCGCAGTTCGTCTACTCGGTCGGCATCGCGCTGGCCGACCCGGAGAAGGTTCCGAACTTCTCGCTGCCGGTCGGCGGTAACCAGACGCTGACCGATGTGCTGACCGAGGATCTGGGCGCTCGCATCCGGCTGAACTCGGTGGTGCGATCGGTGCGCCGCGACGGTGACGGTGTGGTCGTCGACTATCTCGACGGTGGCGTGCCCAGGCGGTTGCGGGCCGCGCGCGCGATCGTCACCACGCCCGCCGACATCACCGAACGGATCATTCCGGATCTGCCGCAGCAGTACCGCAATGCGTTCAACGACATCACCTACGGTCGTTACGTGGTGGTCGGATTCTTCACCGACGAGGTCGGCCCGCAGCGCTGGGACAAGTATTTCGCCATCTCCGCACCGCAGCTGTCGTTCCAGGCGGTGTTCAACCACGCCGCGGCGCTGCGTACCGGCGACGACCGCAAGCCGGGCGGCGCCCTGGCGTGTTTCGCCGGTGGTGGCAAGGCCGACGAACTGCTCGACCTCCCCGACGAGGAGATCGTGTCCCGCTTCAGGGCCGATTTGCTCAGCGTGCTGCCCGAACTGGACGGCAAGCTGGGGGAGCCCATCGTGCGCAGGCACCGTCGAGTCGTCCCGTTCTGGGCACCCGGCCGGCGCAAGACGCTCCCCACCCTGCGCGATCCGCTCGGCCCCATCCATCTCGCCGGTGACTACCAGCTCGACGTGCCCTCGCTGGCCGACGCGGCCACCTCGGGCGAGCGTTCAGCACTGGCCGTTCTGGCCGACCTGGGTCGCTCCGCATAGCCGAACGTCATCCGGCGACGAGGGCGTCGCGCACCGATGTCATCCGCCCATCCGACACGTGAGCCCCGGCCGACACCTATACGGCCGGGGCTCACACCTATGTACCAGTCGGGTCGATCGGTCCCGCCGGGGTTCAGGATGCATTTGCGTGCCTCTGCGCCATGCGTCGCATCATCTCCTCCGGTTCGACATCTACGACGTGGGAGGCGATCGTCCATCGGTGGCCGAAGGGGTCGATGATGTAGCCGTCGCGGTCGCCGTAGAACTGGTCCTGTGCGGGCCGCTGGAGCTTGGCGCCGAGCCTGACCGCACGGGCGGTGACACGTCGACGTCACCGACGTAAACGAACATGACCACGGGGGCAGCCCAACCTGCGGCGGTGCCTGCGTTCCCGGTTACGCCGACACTATTGGATCAAAATGGTTTGATGTATTCTGCGAGGGTGAGCGGGATCATACGCGGTGTTCCACCATTGATCGGTCTGGCGGCGCATCCGGTGCGCTGGGCGCTGATGCGGGAGTTGGCGGTCAGTGACCGGCGGGTGCGCGAGCTTGTCGCCTCGGTAGGTCAGCCGCAGAATCTTGTGTCCTATCACCTGCGCGTGCTGCGGTCGGCGGGGCTGGTCGTGGCGCGCCGGAGCAGCTTCGATGGGCGCGACAGCTACTACCACCTCGATCTGGCTCGGTGCGCGCAGGCATTCTCCGATGCGGCGACGGCCCTGCATCCAGGACTCGGTGCGTCTGTTCCGCGGCGCGCTGGTGGATCGGTGCTGTTCGTGTGCACCGGAAACAGCGTCAGGTCGCCGATGGCCGAGGCCCTGCTGCGGCATCGCGTCGAAGGCATCGAGGTCGCCAGCGCCGGCAGTCATCCGGCCGACCGCGTGCACCCCGCCGTGGCCCGCGTCCTACACGAGGAGTTCGGGATCGGATTCACGCCGCGGGCCCCGCAATCGTTGGCGAAGCTGCTGTCGGATCGACGGTTCGAGCATGTGATCACCTTGTGCGACAAGGTTCGCGAGTTCGCCCGCGCACAGGGTGTCCCCGTGGCAGCGCACTGGAGCCTGCCCGCTCCCTCGCTCGATCCCGGACAGCGCGGTTATCGGGAATTACACAGTCTCGCAATCGAACTCGATTCCCGCATCAGATATCTATCGTTGCAAGGAGTATCAGAGGAGACGCCATGACCACCTCATCCACCGGCCGGGCTCGGGTGCGCTACCTCGTCGACGATGTCGGCGCGGCAGTCGAGTTCTACACCGCCCACCTCGGCTTCGCCGTGGCCAAGAATGCCGCCCCCGCCTTCGCCGCGGTGGCGCGCGGATCACTCGAACTGCTGCTGTCCGGATCGGCCAGTTCCGGCGCCCGTGCGACACCCGCCGGCGCGCGTACGGCGGGCGGCAACCGCATTCAGCTCGTCGTCGACGACCTCCGCGCCGAGATCGATCGGCTGCGGGCCGCGGGCCTGTCGTTCAGCAGCGAGGAGATCAGCGGCCCCGGCGGCAGCCAGATCCTGCTGGCCGACCCCTCCGGTAACCTCGTCGAACTCTTTCAACCCGCAGCCCGATAGATTCACCGAGAGCAACAGATTCATCGAGGGTAACGGCGAGCACCGCACGGCGCCGGCCCGGTCACGATGCCGGTGCTCGGGTTCAGGGTGCCGCGGCGAGTAGCGCGATCAGCCAGGCCTTGTGGGCGCCGCCGGCGATCAGCGCGATTCCGGCGCCGTTCACACCGAACAGTGCTTCAGGCCGGTGTCTGGGTCGAATTGCACCGGTGGCCGGGCACCTTCCATGGCTCGCAGGCCCTGCCCGCCGAAGTGTCGCAGCGCCGATCGGCCGAACTCTGCGCCGCCCTTCGTCGCGCGCTGTCGGCCTGATCGGGGGACCGTCGATGAACGCGACTATGCGTGCGCACACACCGGACTCCTCCGTGCGGGCCAGCCGTTGTCTTGGACGCTTGCCGAGAGATTGCGCGGGTATGTGTCTTCCATGGCGGTCATGCTGAAACGAGCGGTAACCACCCCGCTGCTGTATTTCTTCATTCTCGGCGACATCCTCGGTGCCGGGGTATACGTGCTGGTCGGCACTGTCGCGCGCGAGACGGGTGGGGCAGTGTGGCTTCCGTTGCTGATCGCGCTCGGGCTGGCGACGCTCACCGCTGGCTCGTATGCCGAGATGGCCACGAAGTATCCGCGGGCAGGCGGCTCGGCCCACTACGTCACCACAGCATTCGGTCCGGCAGCGGGATCGTTCATCGGGTTCTGCATGCTCGCCGCGGGAATCGTCTCGGTGGCGGCGCTGGCCCGAGGATTCGCCGGTGACTATTTGCAGGCACTGGTCTCGCTGCCGACGGTGCTCGTGGTGGTGGTCTTCCTGGTCGAGCTGGCCGCCCTCAACATCCGTGGGATCAAGGAGTCCCTCGGCGCCAACGTCGTCGCCACCTCGATCGAGTTGTCCGGGCTGCTGCTGATCATCGGCCTCGGCGGGTGGGTGATGTTGCGCGGCGATGCCGACCCGGGCAGGCTCGTGCAGGTCGGAACCAGCGACCAAGGAGCCGCCAGGGCTGTGCTGGCCGGAACGGTGCTCGCCTTCTACTCGTTCGTTGGGTTCGAGACCTCGGTGAACCTGGCCGAGGAGGTCAAGGACCCGCGGCGTTCGTATCCCACGGCGTTGTTCGGCGCGCTGCTCACCGCAGGTGTGGTGTACGCGCTGATCGGTGTGGTCGCCAGTGCGTGTGTTCCCACCGAGCAGTTGGCGGCTTCCAGCGGGCCCCTGCTCGAGGTCGTCCGGGTCGCGGGGCAGGTGCCGGACTGGTTGTTCAGTGTCGTCGCACTGGTCGCGGTGGCCAACGGTGCGCTGCTCACCGGCATCATGTCGTCGCGGCTTGCCTACGGCATGGCAGGCGATGGTCTCCTGCCGCCGGTCCTGGCCCGGATCTCCGCGCGCAGACGGACGCCGTGGATCGCGATTCTGGCGACCTCGTCGGTGTCGCTGGTCTTGGCGCTGACCGGTGAAATCGACTCACTGGCAGCGACTTTGGTGCTGTTGCTGCTATTCGTTTTCGCCGCCGTCAACGCGGCGGTGCTGGCACTGCGCCGCGACGCGGGCGAGCCCGGGCATTTCCGGATCCCGACCGTCGTTCCCTGGCTCGGCTTGGCGTCGTGCCTGTTCCTGTTCACCCGAATAGAGAGCGAGGTGTGGGTGCGCGGCCTGCTGCTCCTCGCGCTCGGCGCGGCACTGGCCGTGGCGAACGCCGTGCGCGCTCGCCGGCGCGGCGCGGCAGTTGAGCCGAGTCGAGTCGGCGGCGGCCAGTGATCAGCGCGGCCGCCTCATGCGCCCAATAGCCGGATCTTGTCGTCGAGCAAGGCCGCGTGGGTGTGCAGCTGGGCCTCCTCCGGCTGCGCCCCGATTTGGTCGGCCAGATCCGCTCGGGTGACGACCACTATGCCGTCGCGGTCCTCGACCGGCCCGGTATGCAGCTGGATGCGGCCCTCTACCAGCAGCAGGCAACTGTTCGGGTCCGCGTCGAGCAGCCGACGAAGATCGGCGGCGTCGACCTGGGTTCGGGAGGTCTCAGGGTGCTCTGCGGAATTGTCGGTGCTCATACCCGGCGGTTGCCCGCCCACGGCGAGAGGAAACGGCTGCGGGCACAAGCAGCGGCGGAAACTCGCCGATCCATGGCACCGCGCGCATCACTGAGCGCGATGATCGTGCCGGTAGCGCCACCAGGCGGCCAGCCAGCCGACCTCCATGGCGGCGTCGAGCAGATAGCTCTTCGGTATGCGTCCCTTCGGGACATAGACCAGGTCGATGAGCAGCAGCGTCGCCGCGGTCGCGATGCCGATGTCGGCGGCGCTGCGGACACCGCCGGGTCTGCCGGTGGCCAGCAATTGGACGGTGCCGTTGGCCACGAGCAACCCCGCGACCGTCGATTGGAGCCACTCGTCTTCCTTGTGCCCGAAGACGGCTTCGAAGCTGCGGCGATGGAGCAGCGGCCAGCCGCCACCGACGACATTGAACATCCCGTTGGCCATCGCGAGCCCAGAGCTCGATAACGCCATCGCAACCTCCATGCGCTGAGGCGAGAACGACTGTGACCGGCGTACCCGCGTCGACCTCTGCCAAACAGGCGTCCCGGTGCCATCGACAGCTCATCCGGATGAGCGCCGGGCGCGACCCGCGGGGCCGCCGATCGCCTGGTGTAGAGGCGGGCCGTCGAGGCGTCGGGGAGTTCGGCGCCGATGAAGGCAATGGCGCGCGCTACCTGATCCTGCCACCCGGATTCGACGGCACGGTGCTCGATGGCTATCTCGTTCTGTCCTCGGATATCGATCGGACGTATGCCTTGCTGCGGTCGGTGCTGGTCAACTTACGGGATAGGCGCGGCGAGATCCTCCGATCCGACCGCACCTATCGCATGCGCGTGCCCGCCGAGGTCCCGGTATCCCAGTACTGGTCGGTCACGATGTACGACGGCGAGGACCACACCCTCATCCGCGGCAACACCACGTACTCGGTGTCCTCCCAGAAACCCGGCCTACGGGTCAATGATGATGGCTCCGTCGATGTCTACTTCGGCCCCAAGGCAATACCAGGGCTGGAGGCCAACTTCATCGGCACCGGTGACAGTGAGACATTCGAGTTGATGTTCCGCTTCTATGGCGTGGGCCACGGGGTCATGAACAAGCAGTGGCAGCTCGAAGACCCCGAGGCCGTCGACGTCACCGAGCTCACCGCCACGCGGTGAGCTGCGACAGCTGGGCCATAGGCGCTCAATGCAACAGCGTCCCAAGGGATCTCGCAAACCGTGTGGCGGCATCGACCTGCGCCTGGATCACCTGGGCGCGAGCCGAGGTGCCCGTCGAGCACAGGGCGCCGGGCACCTATCTGCAGCCCGACTCGCCGGCCGACCCTGATCGGATGCGCAACTGGCTCCCGACCCCGGCAGGCGACACCTTCCAGCTCGCCGCTCGGTTCTACGGGCCCGCCTCCGGACTCCTCGACGGCACCTATCCGATGCCGAAACCCGTCCGCGCCACCAACTGAGGTCGAACGATGAAACGTTTGCCTACGGGCGCGGCCGCCATCACTCGGTGATCATTCTCGCCATCGACAGCAGGAGTTCGATCGCGTACTGCACTGATTGTTCGAGGATCTCGGCCGGGTCGCCGTCGAACTGCCGGTGGCTTGTCCGCACGTCAGCGCGCGAGCTGGTGCAGAACCACACCGATCCGGCGGGTTCGCCGTCTTGGGGGCCAGGACCACCGACGCCGGTGGTGGCGACGGCGATATCGGCGTCCATCAGGGTTCGGACGCCCTCGGCCATAGCGGTTGCCGCGGTCTCGGAAACCACGGGAACGTCGGGGACGTCGAGGACGCGGTGTTTGACCTCGGCCGCGTAGGCGATGACGCCGCCGCGAAACCAAGCCGCGGAATCCGGTGCGGCACCCAGGGCGGCGGCGAGATTGCCCGCGGTCAACGATTCGGCGACGGCTACCGTCAGGCCATGTCGTTCGGCGAGATCGGCGAGCTGGTTGGCGATCGCGTTCATGGTCTCCTTCGGTAGCCGGGTGGACGTTGGTGCGGTCATCAGCGTAGTTCGGCCGGCGGAACATGCCGCCGGGGCAAGGTCGGATCCGACGGCGGCAGGCGCCGGCCGACATCCGTCCCGGCTCTCGATCACCCTGCTGCGCAACGTCTACGGTGTCTGTAGTAGACATTCGGGATGGGCTTCGCACCTTCTCCCCGGCGCACGGCCGTCGCCGTCACGCTCATCGGCACGGCGATCGCCTTCATCGGCATCGGCGGTATTCGGCTCCTCGGTGCGGAGTCTGTTGTCGGTGTGGACCAGAACTTGGGGTACGCCCTGCTGTGGCCGGTGTTCGGCGGGTTCCTGGTCTTCGCCCTGCTGCGTAGTCGGCAATGGGAGCAGTCCGCGCCGAGCTCACCGTCGGAAGCGCCCGACGACCGGCTCGCGCCGCCTGTCGTCGCACGGCGCCCGGAGTACGTCTCGCACGGGGACCGGGAGCTGGCCGACTACAACCGCTACCTCGCCCGGCTGCATGCGGAAGATATGCGGGCCCGGCTCGAGGCGGCGGGGCTCGACCTGCGGTGAGGACGGCGCTGTGTGCGCTCATCGTGTCCGCCGGGCCTGCCCGGCCCGGCCCCCGGGCTCCTGCTGCTCGTCGATACCTGGCGCACGCTCGCCCGAGCAGGCGATCGACGCGCGCCGGCTACCGACCTCATCCCGATCGGGTGTAGCGCGGCCTGGCTCGATGGCCTGGCCGGCGCGGAACTCGCCGAGCCCGCGGAGGATATTCCGCCGCACCTACCCACCGGGTGCCGATGCCCAGCTCGAGCTGCTGACCAGGGTCGATGTCACCGCTGACCTGGCCGGGATCACGATTCCGGCACTCGTCGTCGCCGGAGCGCACGATCAGGTGATCTCGCGGCACTCACCGACGAACTCGCACACGGAATCGCGGGAGCCGAAGCGGTGGTGCTGGACTCGGGCCACGCGCTGGCCGCGGAACGCCCCGAGGAATGGGCCGACGCGGCACCGGATTCCTGTCCCTGATCGGCCACAGTCATCAGCCGGCGCGAATATCCTAGGACTCAATACAGCAGCGCCCCAAGGGATCTCGCGCACCGTGCGGCGGCATCGACCTGCGCCTGGATCACCTGGGCGCGAGCCGAGGTCCCCGCCAGGCACAGGGCGCCGCGCACCCTCCCCTCCGCATCACTGATCGGCAGCGCGGCGCAGCTCAGTTCGGGCTCCAGTTCGTCGATCTGGGTCGCGACGCCCGCCCGGCGCACCGCCTCGAGCTGGGCGTGGAGGGTGGCGTGATCGGTCACCGTGGCGGGCGTGAGGCGGGGGAGTCGGGAGGGGAGTGCGTCGAGGGCGGCGGGGTCGTGGGCGAGCAGCAGCTTGCCGGCCGCCGAGGCGTGCGGGTACCGGACCAGTTCTCGCTCGGCTCGCACGGGATGATCCGGATCGGCGTCGATGACATGCACCGTGCCGGCCCGGAATCCCATGACGTGCACCCCGAAGCGCACCGACGAGCGCAACTCCTCGATCGCCGCGCGGGCGGCGAACGGCATGATCGGCCGAGCGGCCGCACTGATCAACCCGTCCAGCCGGGCGCCGAGCCCGAAGCCGCGTAGATCGGAGGTGCGCACCAGGTATTCCTCGGCGACCAGGGCGTTGAGCAGCCGGTAGGCGGTGGCGGCGGGCAGGTGCAGTGCCGCGGCGATCTCCTTGGCCGTCACGCCGAGCCCGAGGGTGGCGACCACTTCGAGGATGCGCAGCGAGTTCGAGACGGTGCTCGGGTGATGCCGGGACGGATCGCGCAACGGGCTCATCGGAACGTGGCCGCCCGTGCGAGGTCGGAGCGCTGCGTCTCGTCGTAGATGCCGACCGCGGCCAGCCGCGCGGGCCGGAAGACCGTCAGACAACCGGTGTAGACCACCGCGGCCACCATGATGAGGCCGTACACCAGGATCACCCGGTTGCCGTCCCGCACCGTCGAGATCGCCGCGTTGCCCGCGAGAAACAGCAGCAACGTGGCGGTGAGCGCGCCGAGCACCCACAGCCGCGCGCTGTTCTCCCCGATCCGCCGCAGCAGCACCGGCGCCGACACGCAGACCGCGAAATAGCTACCCAGATATCCGCAGGCACTCAGGGTGAGGAACGCGCGCAACCCGTCTTCGGGCGTCGCCCCCACGGCCAGCACCACCACCGGCACCACCGCCACCACCGCGAGCGCGGCCAACGCCGCGTGTGAGGGCGTGCGGAAACGCGGATGCACGTGGCCGAAGGCGCGTGGCGCGACCCCCTCCCGGCCCATGCAGAACAGCACCCGCACCAGTGCGTTCATCGAGGCCAGCGTGCAGGCGAAAAAGGAGGCGGCGATACCGAGGTCCAGGAAGGCGGCCAGCGTGCGGGAGCCGTCGGCGACGAGCAGTTCCACCAAGGGCGTGGAGCTGCCCGCGGCCGGCGACTGGTGCAGCGCGATGGCCAGCACCGGCACGGCGGTGAGGTAGATCGCCGCCGACAGCGCCGGCGTCCACGCCAGCGCGCGGGGGATCGAGCGAAACGGTTGCTGCGCTTCCCCGCTGAGCGTTGTGGAGCTCTCGAATCCGACGAACGCGCTCACCGCCACGACCACGCCGACGGCGAGCAACTGGAGGTCACCGTCGAAGGTGAACGCCGAACTCGCCGGGGCATCGGTGTGCTGGGTCGTCATCAGCACCAGCAGCACCGCGGCGACGATCACGATCGACACACACTCCACCCCGAGTGTGGTCCACGCCGACATCCGGATGCCCCGGATGAGGACCAGGCCGACGGCGAGCGCCGCCACCACCGCGACCGCCCCCACCGTCACGGCGGGTGTGCCGCGCGCGAGGCCAACACTCGCCGCCACATGCGCGAGGTAGGCGCCGACCGCGATGAGACCCGCGATGGACACCGCCCCGTAACCGACGATCGCCGACCATCCGGTCGGCACCGCCGCTTTCGGGCCGAGCCCCCGCGCGACGTAGGTGTAGAGCCCGCCCACCGACGCCATCCGCTGCGCCATCGGCCGGATGCAGCCCGCGACCAGCACGGTGAGCACCGCCGCGCACACGAACGCGACCAGCGCGCCGCCACCCCCGGCGGTCGCCAGCACCAGCGCGGGCGTCACGCCCGCGGTCCCGGCGGGCGCTACCGCGGCGACCGACTGGGCAAGCACGGGAGCGAACGGCAAGCGCCGCCGGTCCAGCCCGCGCACCGGCGACTTCTCGGCGATCAGGTGCCGCCCCTGCGCCTCGGGCATCGCGCTCCGTCCTGTCTGCACGACGCCGACGACCGGCGCCGTATCGACGATTATCACAAGCCCACCGGAGGAAATGTTTCCGGCGTGTTACGCGGGGTGGGAATTTCCGGCGCACGATTTCTCACAGGAGATTCGACAAACGTAGGCCGCCCGTCATATCCGCTCAGTACGTTGTGCCGACGTGAGCAATTGCGCAGGTTGCGCCCGCGATCGCTGCTCGCAGCCGAATATCCGATGTCCGTATGGAGCCGCAGATGTCTGTTCTCGACGCCGACAAATCCCGGAATCAGGGAAGTGAATCGCACCAGGAATCCAGCGATTATCTGGCCAGACGCCAGCTGAAGCGGGGCAGCGCCGGCTGGCTGCTGCTGGCCGGGCTCGGGGTGAGCTATGTGATCTCCGGCGACTATTCCGGCTGGAACTTCGGCCTGGAACAAGGCGGATTCGGTGGCCTGGCCATCGCCGCCGTGATCATCGCCGCCATGTACCTGGCCATGGTGCTGGGAATGGCCGAGATGAGTTCGGCGCTACCCGCGGCGGGCGGTGGATATACCTTCGCTCGGCGCGCGCTCGGACCCTGGGGCGGATTCGCCACCGGCACGGCCATTCTCATCGAATACGCCATCGCACCGGCCGCGATCGCCACCTTCATCGGCGCCTACGTGGAATCGCTCGGATTGTTCGGCATCCACGACGGCTGGTGGGTGTATCTGGCCGTGTACGCGGTGTTCATCGGGATCCATCTCAGCGGCGTCGGCGAGGCGCTGAAGGTGATGTTCGTGATCACCGCCATCGCGCTGGTCGGCCTGATCGTGTTCGTCGTCGCGGCCATCGGGCACTTCGAGGTGGCCAACCTGACGAACATCCCGGTGAGCGACGCCGCGGGCGCCTCGAGTGTGCTGCCGCATGGTTATCTCGGCATCTGGGCGGCGATCCCGTTCGCGATCTGGTTCTTCCTCGCGGTGGAGGGTGTGCCGCTGGCGGCGGAGGAGACGAAAGATCCCGAGCGCAATGTCCCGCGCGGCATCGTCGCCGCGATGGGGGTCTTGCTGGTGACCTGCGCACTCGTGCTGGTGCTCACCACCGGCGCCGGCGGAGCCGAGGCCATGCAGTCCTCGGGCAACCCGCTGGTGGAAGCGCTCGGCGACAGCGGCGCGGCCAAGATCGTGAACTACATCGGCCTGGCCGGTCTGATCGCCAGCTTCTTCTCCATCATCTACGCCTACTCCCGCCAGCTGTTCGCGCTCTCGCGGGCGGGCTATCTGCCGAAATCGTTGTCGGTCACCAACTCTCGCAAGGCACCGGTCCTCGCGCTGATCGTGCCCGGTGCGATCGGATTCGGGCTCACCTTCACCGGTCAGGGCGCGATGCTGCTGAATATGGCCGTCTTCGGCGCCGCGCTCAGCTATGTGTTGATGATGACCAGCCACATCGTGCTGCGCCGCCGCGAGCCGGGGATGGCGCGGCCCTACCGCACCCCGGGCGGCATCGCCACCACCGGTTTCGCGCTGGTCGTCGCCGCGTTCGCGGTGGTCGCCACCTTCCTGGTGGACACCAAGGCCGCGCTGTGCTGCCTGGCGGTGTTCGCCGCGTTCCTGGCCTACTTCGGTCTCTACAGCCGCCACCGGCTGGTCGCGAACTCGCCCGACGAGGAGTTCGCGGTGCTGGCCCGCGCCGAGGAGGAACTCGAATGACCTACCACCAGAGCGTTTCCGGCCGGAACTTCAGCTTCGGCTCGCTGGTGGAAGTGCTGGCCAAGGCCTCACCGTTGCGCTCGGGGGACCAGCTCGCCGGCTGCGCGGCCGAATCCGACGCCGAACGCGCCGCCGCCTGCTGGGTACTGGCCGACCTCCCGCTGACCACCTTCCTCGACGAACAGGTCGTGCCGTACGAAACCGACGACGTGACCCGCCTGATCGTCGACGGCCACGACCGGGCGGCCTTCGCCCCGATCGCGCACCTCACCGTCGGCGGCTTCCGCGACTGGCTACTGGCCACCGCCGCCACACCCGGCGCCGCGGCCGCCCTGTCCGCGATCGCGGCCGGCCTGACGCCGGAAATGGTGGCGGCGGTCTCGAAGATCATGCGCAACCAGGACCTGATCGCGGTGGCCAAGGCGATCACGGTGACCTCGGCCTTCCGCACGACGATCGGTTTGCCCGGCCGGATCGCCACCCGCCTGCAGCCGAACCATCCCACCGACGATCCGCGCGGCATCGCCGCCGCGACCCTCGACGGACTGCTGATGGGCTGCGGCGACGCCGTCATCGGCATCAACCCCGCGACCGATTCGCCAAGGGCGACAGCGGATCTGCTGCATCTGCTCGATGATGTGCGTACCCGTTTCGACATCCCGATGCAATCGTGTGTGCTCTCCCACGTGACCACGACGATGGAACTCATCGACAACAACGTTCCCGTCGATCTGGTGTTCCAGTCCATCGCGGGCACCGAAGGCGCCAACGCGAGTTTCGGCGTGACGCTGCCCTTGCTGGCCGAGGCGAACGAAGCGGCTCGGGCGCTGGGGCGCGGGACGGTCGGAAACAACGTGATGTATCTGGAAACCGGTCAGGGGTCGGCGCTTTCAGCGGGAGCGCATGTGGGCACCGGTGGGCGACCGGTGGATCAGCAGACGCTGGAGGCGCGGGCCTACGCGGTGGCGCGGGCGCTCGATCCGCTACTGGTGAACACCGTCGTCGGTTTCATCGGCCCCGAGTATTTGTACGACGGCAAGCAGATCATCCGCGCCGGGCTCGAGGATCACTTCTGCGGCAAGCTGCTCGGGCTGCCGATGGGCGTCGACGTCTGCTACACCAACCACGCCGAAGCCGACCAGGACGATATGGACACCTTGCTCACGCTGCTCGGGGTCGCGGGCGCGGCGTTCGTGATCGCGGTGCCGGGCGCCGACGACGTCATGCTCGGCTATCAGAGCCTGTCGTTCCACGACGCGCTGTATGTGCGTCAGGTGCTGGGGCTGCGGGCCGCACCCGAGTTCGAGGCCTGGCTGCGCGGGCTCGGGATGGCCGACGATTCGGGCCGGATCCTGCCGGTGGATGCGGCCGCGTCACCGCTGCTCGCCCTCACCGCCCGCTGACCAGGAGGATCTTTCCGTGGAGATCGACAACGCCGCCGATTCCCCGCACGACGTGTGGGCGCCGTTGCGCCGCACCACCCAGGCCAGAATCGGGTTGGGCCGCACCGGCAGTGCCCTGCCCACCCAGCGGGTGCTGGAGTTCCGTGCCGCGCACGCTGCCGCCCGTGACGCCGTGCACCTGCCAATCGACGCCGCCGTCCTCGGCGAGCGGATCGCGGACCTGGGCCTCGGTGCTCCGGCCGTCGTCCGCAGCAAAGCGAGCGACCGAAGCCAATACCTGCGCCGCCCCGATCTCGGCCGCAGCCCGGCCGACCTGTCATCGCTGTCGCACACCGGTGCCGATATCGGCTTCGTGCTGGCCGACGGTCTGTCGCCGCGCGCTCTCGACGAACACGGTCCCGGCCTGCTCGAAGCGCTGACCGAGGAGCTGCGCCCGCACTACAGCCTCGCCCCGCCGGTGCTCGCGGTGCAGGCCCGCGTGGCTCTGGGCGACCATATCGGCGCAGCGCTCGGCGTGCGGACCCTGATCATGCTCATCGGTGAACGCCCCGGTCTCTCGGTCGCCGACAGCCTCGGCATCTACCTCACCCACCTGCCCCGGCCCGGCCGCACCGACGCCGACCGCAACTGCGTCTCCAACATCCACCCGCCCGAAGGGCTCGGTTACCGCCGCGCGGCCGCCATCACCGCCGGCCTGGTCGCGGGTGCCCGCGCGCTCGGCCGCTCCGGCGTCGCCCTCAAAGACACCTCGGGCGAGGAACTAGCGGGAACGGAGTCGGTGGCGTTGGAGTGAGCGGACCAGCGGGTTGCTGTCGTTGGCCGCGGCCCAGTCGCGTTCGGCGGCCTGGATCAGGGGGTTGAGCTTCTGATACAGCTCCGTCCCGCGTTTGCTCAGGTGCAGGCGCACGCGTCGCCGGTCGGCGGCGTCGACCTCCCGGAATACCAGCGCCTTCGACACCAAACGGTCGGTGACGCGGGAGAGCGTCGGGGCGGAGGTCAGGGTTCTGTTGCGCAGTTCGGTCATCGTGAGTTCGGGTGCGCTCGCCAAGGTGGCGATCGCCAGCCAGTCATCGATGCCGAGGCCGGTCTCGGCGAGGTGGCGTTCGACGGCGGCGGTCAGTTCGCGGGCGGTGGTGAGGAGCAGCGTCGTCAGCGAAGGGTCGCTGTCGGTGGTTGCGACGTCGTGCTCCATCGAATCCTCTCGAACCGTTGCGGCCGGGTCGATCGACCTGAATACTTTCACCTGAAATGATATCAGCGTCGGTCGTGACTTCACGCCTGTCGGCCCGCCGGGATAGTCGATGAACCGCGGTCCGGTGCTCAGGCGTGCCCGCGCCGACGTCTGGCGGCTGGCCCTGGTGATTCCGCTGCAAGGGCCGGCGGGGTTGTTCGGTGCGTCCTGCGAGGCGGTCGGCGAGTTGCTCGCCCATGATCTGAACGCGGCCGGCGGTGTGCTCGGCCGCGAGGTCGTGCTCGAGATCGTCGACGGTGGCGCCGCGCCGTCGCGGGTGGCGGCGCAGGTGGCCCGGCTGGCCGATGCCGGCCACATCGACGCGGTGAGCGGATGGCACATCTCATCGGTGCGCAACGCGCTCGCGCCGGTGCTGGCCGGGCGGATCCCGTACGCGTACAGCTCCCTGTACGAGGGCGGGGAGACCCGGCCCGGGGTGTATTGCTGCGGTGAGACGCCGCGTCAGCAGATCGCACCGGCCCTGCGGTGGCTGCGCGACAACACCGGCACCCGCAAGTGGTTCGTCGTCGGCGACGATTACGTGTGGCCGCAGCAATCGCTGAGTGCGGTCCGGCGATTCGCCGCCGAACTCGGGCTGGATCTCGTCGGCGGCGCGTTCGTGAAGCTCGGCGGCGGGAATATGCGCACGGTGGTCGAGCAAGTCGCGCGGTCGGGCTGTGAGTCGGTGCTCATGCTGCTGGTCGGTCAGGACGCCGTGCAGTTCAATCGAGCGTTCGCCCGGCGTGGGCTGCAGGACTCGATCTTGCGGTTCAGCCCGCTCATGGACGAGAACATGTTGCTGGCCAGCGGCGCCGACGCGACACGCGGACTCGTGGTGGCCTCGGGCTATTTCCGTTCCCTGACCGACGGCAATGCGATGGAGCTGGTCCGTGGATACACCGGTTTGCACGGCCCGGTCGCTCCGGCCATCGGTGCGGCCGCCGAATCCTGCTATGAGGGAGGGCAATTGCTGGCCGCGATGGCTCGTCGCGCCGGCCGGCTCGACGATCTGAACCCCGTCCCGCACGGCATCGCCTATGAGGGTCCGCGCGGAACAATCGAGTTCCAGGGAATCGAGGCCAAGCAGCGCATCCACCTGGCGGTAGCGAATGGCTTCGATTTCGACATCGTGACGTGCCTCTGATCGGCGTGCCACCCAGTGGGGCACGCCGATCAGCGCAGTGGGATTCCGTGCGGCGGCTCAGTCGACTTCGTCGATGCGATAGACCAACACACGGTCGTCGCGAACGGCCACTGACAACGTCAGCGGTTCCCCGGCGGTGCGGTGCTGCAGGATCGCCTCGGCGATCGGGGCGGCGACCCGGCACCGGAGCCGTCGCCGCATGGCGCGAGCGCCGAACGCGGGATCGAACCCTTCCACGGCCAGCAGGTCGATGACCGAGTCCGCGCACGTGAGCTGCACGCCCCGGCGGCGGAGCCGGGCGGCGAGCCGGTCGGTCTCCAGCCGGGCGATCCGGCGTGCGGTGTCGGCCGTGATCGGGTTCAGCACGACGATCTCGTCGATCCGGTTGTAGAACTCCGGATCGAGGAACCGCTGCACCGCCTCGAGCGTGAGCTCTCGATGCCGCGCGCCGTTATCGGTGCGCAGACGCGGCCGCCATCGAGTGCGCCGGTGCACCCATTGCGCGGAGCCCAGATTGGAGGTCAGGAAGACATAACAGTTGCGAAAGGAAATGCGTTCCTTGCCATTGGCCAAACGCAGCTCCCCGGTGTCGAGCACATGCAATAGTGCCCGCAGCACGGTCACATCGGCCTTCTCGATCTCATCGAACAACACGATCCCCGGCCGATAACTGGTGCCTTCGACGGTATCCCGGTCGAAAATGGTCAGCGATTCCTTGCTGCCGGCATAACCGGGCGGCGCGCCGCTGAACGATGCGGCGTAGTGTTCTTGCGCCAGGGCGTTCATATCCACTCGGCACAAATCATCCGGGCCGCTGCGCAACTCGGCGGCCAGCCGGCGGACGAGCTCGGTTTTGCCGACTCCGGTGGGGCCCGCGAGCAGCACACTGGCCAACGGGCCGTGCGGGTCCGTGGCGCCGACGTGCGCGAGGGTCACCGCGCGCACGACGGCGTCGATGGCGTCGGCTTGTCCGAGGACGGATTCACCGAGCCGGGTTGCCAGCGCCTGCCGATCGAATCCGGTGGCCGAAGCGGGGCGCGCCGGTGCGACGGGCGCCCGGTTCTGGTCCTGGAGCATGTCGGTCAGGAATGGCACGAATTCCTCCTAGGCCTCGGTGGTCTGTTCGACGGGCAGCGCACCGACCCGGCACTCGGCGACCCCGACGGTGTCGCGGGTCAACTCCTCGACCTGTTGTTGCGCCTTGACCGCATCGGTCACCCACAACTTGTAGAACTCGAAGGGGCAGTCGGCCACCCCGCGATCGCCGTCACCGGCGGCATGCACGCCGGAGTAGCCGCGGTGCAACAGTTTGAACAAATGGTTCTGGGATTGGTCGTTCGCGCGCGCGTCTCGAATCGCGGCGACCGACAGCTGGGCGTACTGGATTCCGTATTCCTCCTCGCCGGTTTCGCCGAGGGTTCGGCCATCGAACCCGATGATGGCCGAATGCCCGAAGTAGGAATAGACGCCGTCGAACCCGGCGGCATTCGCGACGGCGACATAGCAATTGTTGGCCCACGCCATGGCCTTGGCCATGAGCACCTGCTGATCTTTGGCCGGATACATGTAGCCCTGGCAGCGCACGATCAACTCCGCGCCCTTCATCGCGCAGTCGCGCCAGATCTCCGGGTAGTTGCCGTCGTCGCAGATGATCAGCGACACCTTCAGGCCTTTGGGCCCTTCGGTGACGTAGGTGGTGTCGCCCGGATACCATCCCTCGATCGGGCACCAGGGCAGGATCTTTCGATATTTCTGCGCGATCTCGCCCCGGTCGTTGATCAGGATCAGCGTGTTGTAGGGCGGCTTGTTCGGGTGGTCCTCGTGCTGCTCGCCGGTGATCGAGAAGACACCCCAGACGCCGGCTTGCCGGCATGCGGCCGAGAAGATCTCGGTTTCCGCGCCGGGCACGGTCGCGGCGGTCGCGTACATCTCCTGCTCGTCGTACATGATTCCCTGAGTCGAGTACTCGGGAAAGATCACCAGATCCATCCCCGGTAGACCGGTTTTCATGCCGATCAGCATCTCCGCGATCTTGTGCGCGTTGGCGAGGACCTCGGCTTTCGTATGCAGGCGCGGCATCTTGTAATTGACCACCGCGACGCCGACGGTGTCGGGGCTGGATGAAATATCACCGTGTCGCATTCGATTTCTCCTTTGTCGGACCCGTTTCGGGCGATCGGCGCGGTTCAGGAAGCCGCGGGAACATTCGTGGGCGCGAGGCGGTACCGGCCGGCGAGCAACCAGGCGACGCCGAGCGCGGCGACGACTCCGGCGGCCCAGACCGCGGCCATGCCTGCGGTGGGGTGGAAGTTGCCGGTCAGCGCCAAGAGCGCCGGGACGGTGCACGTCGGCAGGCTCAGCAGCACGGCGGCCCAGCCGGTGAAGCGGGTCAGTCCGTCCACGCCGAGGCCGAGGACCAGGAAGAACAGGCCCCACAGCAGCGCCCACGCGATCCAGATGACACCGAAGACCGGATCCGCCATCCGTCCGAACGAGATCCAGGCGTACACCAGGGCCGCCGCGGCGACGAAGGCCGAAAACCAGCCGATCCCTTGGGGTTCGCATCCGGCGAGCGTGCCGATTCCCACGTAGAGGTAGGTGAAACCGAACAGGTACACACCCGATGCGGACAGGATCGTTGCCGGGTCCCCGGCGGACTGGATGAGCACGATCGTCGGCAGCACGCACTGCATAGCTCCGACGAACAGATTGAGCACGGCCGCCGAGCGAGGCGGGACAACGCCGAGCAGCATGAGTCCGTTCACCAGGAGAACGGCTCCGACGTACAGCAGACCGACACTGCCCATGACCACCACCATTAGTTTCACATGAAATGATTTCAGATGAAAATACGTGTGGTGGGTCACAGAGTCAAGAGCTCTGGTCGCGCGGGAGTCGGCTCAGCCGATGACCGGTTCCATCACGATCGGCGGGACGGATTCGACGCATGTGGTCGAGCCGGTGGTGCCGGTGCGGATGAACCGATCGACGATCCCGGTGACGCAACCGCTTGGTTCGAGATCGGGGACATGGCCGGTGTTCGGCACCGAGACGAACGTGGCGTCGGCGAAGCGTGCGGCGACCTGCTCACCATGTGCGTCGGGGCTGATGGCGTCGAGGTCGCCCGACAGCACCAGCACCGGGACGTTCGGCAGCGCACCTTTCGCCCGAACCGGTTGTGGCGCGGTGATGTTCGGCCATCCGATGCACGCGTCGCCACCGTCACGCACCGCGGCGTTGAACCCCGGGAGGCTGAACGCGCTGTCGGCCGAAGGCGCGGCGGCTGCGAGTGTCTGGCGGTACTGCCGCTCTCGCTCGGTCACCGTCGCCGCGGATGCTCCGGCCCCGGTACGGGGTCGCCCCAAGGCGCTGGCCCGCTGCGTGGACAACCTGATCGGCAACGCGATCAAGTTCAGTCCCGCCGGCACTCCGATCATCGTGCACATCCACGGCACCGAACTCGCGGTACACGACCAGGGGCCCGGCATCGACCCGTCGGAGACCACCGCCGTCTTCGGCCGGTTCTACCGCGCCGAAGGCACCCAAGCCATCCCCGGATCCGGCCTCGGCCTGGCCATCGTGGACGACATCGTCACCGCCCACCACGGCACCGTCTTCGCCGAACCCGGTCCCGGCGCTCGCATCGGCTTCCGCCTGCCGCCGATCTCGCCGTAGACCGGCGCGATTGGTCACCGGACAGACCGGACGTCGTGACGATCAGGGCCGCGCAGGACCTCGCCCGCTTGGCGGCGGCCGAAAGGCCGGTGTGGGTCTCTTGTGCACATGCACAAATTCCGGGGTCACCGTTCTGCATCGTGTCAATGGCGCCGGGCGCCGAGGTGCTGTGAACTCATTCCACTGGGTCGCCGACGGCTGGCCCAGGAGCGCAATCGCCGGCGGCGCTCGGCGGGGAATCAATGACGATTCGGAGGACCTCTGGTGAGAACGACACGGCTGGCGTCGATCGTTGTGGCGGCGTGCGTCGCCTGGGCCGGTGGGGGCGTGGCGGCGGCCGATTCGGCGTTTCCGCCGAGCTTCCCGCCCGACCAGAACCAGCTGCCGAAGTTGCCGTCGGAGCCGCAACTGTATGACATGCTGCCGATTCCGACGCCGGCCGAAGACCCGTGGTATGACGATCCGCCGAATCCGGCCTCGTATGCCCCCGGTGCGATCGTGCGCAGCAGGGAAGTGCAGACGCGGCTGCTGGGGATCCCGTTCCCGGTCTACACCAAGCAGCTGCTGTTCCGGTCCAGCGATGTGCACGACAACCCGATCGTCACCGCGACGACCGTCATCGTTCCGGGAATCCCGTGGCACGGCAGCCCGCGTCCGGTGGTCTCCTTCCAGGAGGCGATCGACTCGACGAACTCCGCGTGCAACCCGTCCTACACCCTGCAGACCGGCACCATGAAGGAGTCGACGCTGATGGCCGGGTGGCTGGCGCAGGGATTTGCGATCAATGTGCCCGACTTCGACGGCAAATTCAACACATTCAACACCTACGACGAGGGCAAGATGGTCCTCGACAGCCTGCGCGCGATGAAGAACGACCCCACCTTGGGGCTCACCGATTCCGGGATCGCGCTCTACGGCTACTCCGGCGGCGGGTCGGGATCGATGCGGGCGGCCGAACTGCGCCACAGCTACGCGCCGGATGTGCGGCTGCTGGCCACCGCCATCGGTGGTACGCCCGGTGACCTGGTCGCGCAGGCGCACTACGCCACGCAACCGCAACCGGGGCTGACCGGGATCAGCAACTTCACCATGTGGCTCGGGCTGGCGAGTTTGTCGCGCGAATACCCCGATGTGTTCGATCCCGCGGAATTGCTCACCCCGGAGGGGCAGCAGATCGTCGCCGACATCGCGAGCCGTTGTGTCCTGACGATCGCACCGACCGGCATGTACCGCCCCATCAGCGAGTACTACCGGCCCGGCAAATCGCTCGAAGGTTCACCGGAGATCATCGAGATCCTGCGCGACAACAGTCTCGGCAAGTACGTCCCCGACAGCCCGGTGCTGTGGTGGCACGGAGTGTGGGATGAGCTGATCCCGCCGTCGGTCGTGCTGCCGACCGTCGACAGCCTCTGGCAACGCGGCGCCGACCTGCGCTTCGTCACGGTCCCGATCCCCGAGCACATCGTCAACGCGGGCGTCGGCTGGGCGCCGGCCACGGCCTGGATCAGCCATGTGCTGCGCGGCGGTTCACCGGGCCCGAAGTTCCATGCCCCCTTCCAGCCGTTGCCGCCGGACTTCCCGGGCAGCTGAGCCCATGGAACCGCCTGCCCCAGTCCGCCTTTCGCCGCCGCGGGCATGGCGGTTCGCGCCGAGAACCCCCTCAGCGGAGGTACGGGTAGTCCTGAACCCAGTGGAATCCGCGGCTGCGCAGGGTGAAGGTGGTGGGATCGACGCGATCGAGGGTGATCGAGACCGGGCGGTCGTGCAGGGTGCCGCGCAGGATCAGGCGATCCGGGGCGGGCTGTTCGGAGGACAAGGTGGCGAATGGTGCGCGGTACTCGGCTCGCTCGTCCACTGCAAGCATGGTGAGTTCCAGGAGTCCGTCGGTGCGGAAAACGGCGCGTGCCGGTACCAGATCACCGTTCATGCGTTGAAAAGCAGCTTCCTCGGGGTCATCGAACATCACTCGCTGCCAACGGTTCTCGTCGGTGGTCAGCGGCGCGACCGGTCGCCCGTCGAGTACGAAGTCCCGCACATCCCATATCCCGTAGAGCGGGGATCTGGGACTCGCGGCACCGTGCTGTTGTTGCCAGACTCGCCAGTTGTCCTGGACACCGCTCGCCGTGACCCAGACGGCGAGGGCCACCAGCGACCACGTCGCGATGCGGTTCTTGCCGGGATCGGTGAACAGGGCAGGCAGGGTCAACGGCGCGCAGGCGCGTTGCCGCACGAACAGGTCGAACAGTTGCCGCAGATATGGGGCGAGCAGGACCAGGCTGATCAGCAGCAGGTGGGCCGACAGCAGCTTCTCCGGCACATCGAAGGTCATATTCAGCACCAGGATCTGCGCCGTGCTCGCCAGGCTCACCGCGGCACCGAGTATCGCGGTCCGGGGCAGCAACAACAGCAGCCCGGCCGCGACTTCTGCTGCACCGAGGGTCATCTCGTACGCGGGCGAGCTGCCGACCTGAAGCCACAGCACCGACATGGGGCTGAAGCTGCCGTACGGCTGCAACAGCTGCGCCAGGCCGGGCGCGGGCATCTGGTTCGGGATGAGTTTGGCCAGTCCGAACGACAGCATCTGCCCGGCCAGGCACAGCCGCAGAAACAGCGTGAACCACGCCAACAGCTTGGGGTGGGAGCTCCGGGGGTCGACGGCGGTCCACCCCCGCGGCTGCTACCACCGCAGCGACCAGCAGGCAGAACACCAGCACCCACATCGCTGTCTGGTCGCCGGCTCCGGAGTCCTTGTGCAGCACCGCCTCGACCCCGAAAACCCTCGCGCCGACCCAACCGGTGACGGCGTCGGTCATCGACGTGGCCCACAGCCCGGCATGCCCCTGCACCCAGCGGCCGAAGGGGCCGAGCAGTGCGAAGACGATGTAGGGGATGAGCAGGCAGAACAAGCCGAAATAGACGACGCAGAAGCGGAACGCGAACAGCGTCGCGGGATGCCAGGACGCTGCCTGCACGCTGCTGGTCGCGGGCTCGCGCGTGCTGGTCACCGGTGCATCCTCGGATCTTCGGTGGGATCGGCGTACTGGGCCGGACACCCATGAGCGATCGCCCCGGGGCGCAGTTCGAAATGCCAGGGCTCGTTGCGGTAGATCTGGCACAGGCCGTATCCGGCGCCGTGAGCCGACAGCCAAGCCGCCGCCTCGGCGGGCCCGATATCGACCGCCTCACCCGATACATGCGCCGAGGTTTCCGCAGTGGCCACCCATCGGGCGGCTTCGGCCGCCGAACCATAGGTCGCGACCGCCTCACGCAACAGCTGGTCCTGGTACTCCGCGGAACGCCGGCCACTGGTCACGACCAACTCGACACCGTCGTCCGCGGCATCCGTCGACGCCCGGCGCAAGGCATCGAGCAAAGCGGGCTCGAGGTCGGACACGGACGGAACCCCGTCATCGAATGACGCGGCACCCGGCGGACCATGATGGCCGCCACGAATCGTATCGACGGCCTCGGCGACCGAGGAGGACAACGGTGCCGGCGACTGATGAACGACGACACCGATCAGGGCCGCCCCGGCGAGGCCGCAGGCGGCGAGGACGGTGAGGCGGCTACGGTGAGGCGCGGTTCGTGCTGGTTCGCTGTGGTTCATGCCTCCAGTGAAGGCAGCGTCGTGTTGTCAGCACGTATGCGATTTCGGATACGCCGACGATATGTCCCGGCTGGGAGGATCGAGGGTCTATGCGAGTACTGATCGTCGAGGACGAACCGTATCTGGCCGAAGCCATCCGCGACGGGCTGCGCCTGGAAGCGATCGCCGCCGACATCGCCGGTGACGGTGAGACCGCCCTCGAGCTGCTCGCCGTCAACGCCTACGACATCGCCGTGCTCGACCGTGACATTCCCGGGCCCTCCGGCGACGAGATCGCCCGGCGCATCGTGGCCTCCGGCAGCGGTCTGCCGATCCTGATGCTCACCGCGGCCGACCGGCTCGACGACAAGGCGAGCGGATTCGGTCTCGGCGCCGACGATTACCTCACCAAGCCGTTCGAACTGCGCGAGCTGGTGCTGCGGCTCAGAGCTCTGGACCGCAGGCGCGCACACAACCGCCCGCCGGTGCGCGAGATCGCGGGACTGCGGCTGGATCCGTTCCGGCGCGAGGTCTACCGCGATGGCCGCTACGTCGCGCTGACCCGCAAGCAGTTCGCGGTGCTCGAAGTTCTCGTCGCCGCCGAGGGAGGCGTGGTCAGTGCCGAAGAGTTGCTGGAACGGGCGTGGGACGAGAACGCGGACCCGTTCACCAACGCGGTGCGGATCACGGTATCGGCGTTGCGCAAACGTCTCGGCGAGCCGTGGGTCATCGCGACCGTCGCCGGTGTCGGGTATCGCATCGACACGCAACCGGCCAACGGGGGAGCGGAGCGTGGATAGGGCGCCTGGCCTGAGTGTTCGGCTCAAGCTCACCCTCAGCTACGCGGGCTTCCTCATGCTCGCGGGTGTCCTGCTGCTGGCCGCCGTCCTGGTCTTCTACCTGTACCTGCTGCCCGCCGGCTGGATCAACGCCAGCGGAAACTTCTGGATCGACCGCTCGCTGCTGCTGCGGGCCTTCGCCCCGTTCATGGCCCTGGTGCTCGTCTTCCTGCTCGTTTTCGGCCTGCTTGGCGGGTGGCTGCTGGCCGGCCGGATGCTCGCCCCGCTGACACCGATCGCGGCGGCCACCCGACTGGCCGCGAACGGATCTCTGTCGCACCGCATCCGGTTACCGGGCCGCCACGACGAATTCCGCGAACTCGCCGACGCCTTCGACACCATGCTCGCGCGCCTGGAAGCGCATGTCGGCGAACAACAGAGGTTCGCGGCGAACGCCTCCCATGAACTGCGCACGCCGCTGGCGATCACGCAGACCCTGCTCGACGTCGCCCGCAACGACAGCGACGGTGCCACCGCCGAACTCGTCGACCGTCTGTACGCGGTCAATACCCGGGCGATCGACCTCACCGAAGCGTTGCTCGTGCTCAGTCGCGCCGACCGCCGCGCGTTCACCAGGGAGCCCGTCGACCTGTCGTTGCTGGCCGAACAAGCCGCCGAAACACTGCTCCCGCTGGCCGAGCGTCACGGTGTCGTCCTGGAAACCGCCGGGGAGATCGCGCCGGCCTTCGGCTCGGCGGCTCTTCTGCAGCAGATGACGACCAACCTCGTGCACAATGCGATCGTGCACAACCTGCCCGAACGCGGCGCCGTGTGGATCAGCACCGGTGTCGAGCCCGGCTGGGTGGTGCTCACTGTCGAGAACACCGGCGAAATGCTCAGCCCGCAGGTGGTTTCCACGCTGGCCGAGCCCTTTCAGCGCGGCACCGAACGCGTCCGCACGCACCAGCAAGGCGTTGGCCTCGGGCTCGCCATCGTCGACAGCATCACCTCGGCGCACGATGGGATCCTGACACTCACACCGTGTCCCGCCGGCGGTCTCCGGGTGACGGTGCGGCTGCCCGCACAGTCGTGAGAGGTGCGGCGATCAGACGAACAGTCCGAGCACGACCCCACTGACGGACCAGCTCGAGACCCCAGTCGGCCATATGCACCAGGGCTGTCGGGATCGGGACGTTCTCGTACACCATGGCGTCGGCCAGGATGGTGACCGGCAGCACCGCCACGATCGCGCCGAGCGCCGCTGCGGCGGCGGCTCCATGCCGGTCACCGGCGAGCAGCAGGACTGCCGGCACGGCGGCCGCTACGAGGCCGCCCGAGGGATCGTGAGCCGGTTCAGGCTGGTCGAACGGCGGTCACCAACTGGAAGGTGTTGTCCTTGCGGGTCACGGCGACCTTGTCGAATCCGGCTGCCTCGAGGAGTGTGGTCAGCTCGGTGTCGGAGTGGAACCGTGCCCGCTTCGCGACAGGGGCGGGCATGAGCGTGCGTGGCGGGTCCGGTGCCACCGTGTGGACCACCAGGCGCCCTCCCGGGCGCAGGACGCGGTGGAGTTCGGCGAGCACCGATCCGGTATCGACGAAGAACAGCACGTTCATCGCAGTGGCACAGGTGAAGTGGGCATCCGGTAGCGGAAGCGAGGTGGCATCGGCTTCGATCACCTCGAGACGGCCGTCGGCCAGCGCGGCCGGATTCGCGGACTTGGTGAGCGCGACCATATCGGCACTGTGATCGACGGCGGTCACCCGACAGCCGGATTCCAGCGCGCGGGCAGCGAACGATCCACCGCCGCAGCCGATTTCGACAAGGTGGTCGCCATCGTCGAGATTCAACGCGGCCAGGGTGTCACGGAAGATGTCGTGGTGAGATTTCATATCACGCCACATCAAGCGGGCCAGCGGTCCGCGGGGGCGGCGCAAGAGCCGGTCGACGAAGGTGTCCATCAGGGTCATCAGCTGTCCAGTCGTGAGTTCAGTGGTGGGTTCGTGGTCGAATAGACATGTCCCCGAACAGGCTTCGCTGCGCCATGGGTCGAGCGAGTGCGTTGTGCGGGTAGCCGGGGGTGGGGGCGGAGGCCTCGGCGAGCAAGCGCAGCTGGTCGGCGTCGAGGTGCACGGTGAGCGCGCCGAGGTTGTCCTCGAGCTGTGCGAGGGTGCGCGCGCCGAGGACCGGTGCGGTGATACCGGGTTGCGCGAGGGTCCATGCGAGTGCCACCTGCGCGGGCGAGTGGCCGGACTGCCCGGCCACGCGGCGCACGGTATCGGCGACCGACAGTGTGCGATCGCTGAGTCCGCCGCCGGCCAGGATCAGCTCTCGCCTCGATGTCGCGACCGTCGGGGCCCGTTCGGTAGTGGGCAGATCGGCGGGGGAGTACTTGCCGGTGAGGACGCCGCCCGCCAGCGGGGACCAGGCGATGGCACCCAGCCCGAGTTCGCGTGCCATCGGGAGCATGTCGTGCTCGCCGGTGCGTTCGGTGAGGTTGTATTCGAGCTGGACTGCGATGAGGGGGTTCCAGCCGCGCAGGTCGGCGATGGTCTGCATGCGGGCGATCTGCCAGGCGGGGGTGTTGGAGATGCCCAGATACAACACCTTCCCGGAGCGCACCAGATCATCCATGGCGCGCATGATCTCCTCCGGTGGTGTGCGGTCGTCCCACATGTGCAGGTAGAGCAGGTCGAGATAGTCGGTGCGCAGCCGGCGCAGGCAGGCCTCGACCGAGGCGATCATGTTCTTGCGGTGATTACCCCCAGCGTTGGGATCAGTCAGCCGGCGTAGGACGGAATACTTGGACGCCAGAACGAGCGAATCCCGTTCTGAGGAGGTGAATTCGGCGAGCCATTCCTCGGCGGTGCCGTTGGTGTAGTTGCCAGCGGTGTCGAGGAAGTTGCCCCCGCGGGTGAGGTAGGTGTCGTAGATCTTGCGTGCTTCGGCCTTGTCTGCGCCCCAGCCCCAGTCTGTGCCGAATGTCATGGTGCCCAGTGCCAGTGGTGAAACCCGCAGGCCCGAGCGCCCGAGTAGGCGGTAGTCGTCCAAGCCACTATTGAAAAGGATTGTCATTTGCGTCTAGTGTAGGCGCGTTGGTTTTGCTGAGCAAGGGCTATGGATGGCGACAATCGAACATGAAGTGCGGCATTGCGCCGCAACCGTTCTCGGGATCGATGCGGAGACCATCGACGAACTACGGCCGCTACAGGAATACGGTCTGGACTCCTTCCTCGCCGCACGCCTGCACCTACGGCTCGGCGAACGGACCGGGGTGCGGGTGCCACTGGGGTCCTTCGTCGGAGCGACTGTCGGGTCACTTGCCGCGGAGATCGAGAAACTTCTATCGCCTGTTGCCTCCGCCGGCGCCGCGGCCGAGGAGACGCCCCTGCCGAGTGCCGCCGCCGGTGTCGACGAGGAAGAGCTGACCCCAATTCAGGCGTCCTACTGGGTGGGCCGCGAGGTGGGAATGCCGCTGGGCGGGGTGGCCACGTTCTACTACTTCGAATTCGACCGCGATCCTGAACGATTCGTCGCAGCGGACGCGCACGGCGAGGTCGCCGCCTTGGAGACGGCCTGGAACAAGGTGGTGACCAGGCACGATATGCTGCGCGCGGTCGTGACCGACGACGGCCGCCAGCGAGCGCGGCCGCCCGGCCGGCCCTACCGCATCGAGGTCACCGACCTGCGCGACCCCGACACCGACGCCACCGCCGCGCTGGCCGAGCTGCGGCACCAGAAGTCGCATCAGGTCCTCGATACCGCGACCGGTCCACTGTTCGACATCCACGCCGCCCTGCTGCCGTCCGGCGCGCTGCGGCTGTTCGTCGGATTCGACATCATCGTGCTGGACATGGCGAGCTGGATCCAGATCATGCGGGAATGGGGGCAGTTCGTCGCAAACCCGTCGACCGCGCTTGCGCCACCGCCGAATTCGTTTCTACGCATCCTGCGCGATCGTCGTCTGGGCGAGTCGCAGGACAGGGACCGCGCCCGCGCGTATTGGCAGCAGCGACGCGCGGCGCTGCCGCCCGGCCCACAGCTTCCCTACACGGTGGCACCCGAGACGATCCGGGCCGCACGGTTCCGGCGCCACGAGGCCCACCTGGACCCGCAGCGCTGGACAGCGCTGCGCGCGGGCGCCGCGCAACGCGGCCTCAGCCCCACCGCGGTCCTGCTCGCAGCGTTCGGCCTGACCCTGTCACGCTGGGGCGCGACGGATCCGTTCTGCCTCAACGCCACCTTGTTCGATCGGCCGGACCTCGGCGAGAGCGCCGACGGTGTGGTGGGAGATTTCAGCACCACGGCCCTGGTCGCCATGCCGTCCCCGGAACCGGCTTCCTGGCGTGGGTTCGGCGAGTTCGCGCGGCAGGTGAACACGCAGTTCTGGGCCGACCTGGAACACCGTTCCTACAGCGGCATCGAGGTACAGCGTGATCAGGTCGCCGATCTCACTCCGCGATATCCGGTCGTCTTCACCAGCGGTGTCGGCCTCGGCCAGGGCGCCGAGCCCGCCGCCGGCTGGCTCGGCGACGAAGTGTTCGGCGTTTCGCAGACACCGCAGGTGACACTCGACCACATTGTGTGGGACGAGGCGGGTGGTCTCCGGCTGGCATGGGATGCGGTCGAGCAGGTCTTCCCCACCGAGTTCGTGGCGCAGATGCTGGCCGCGCACGAGCGTCTGCTGCGGCGGCTCGCCGACGATCCCGCTGCGTGGGAGGATCGGGCTCTCGGCTGGAACCCGCACTTCGAGGCCGTGCGGCCGCTGCCGTCGGGTCAGGGAATCGGGCTGCTCACCGACTTGCAGCGCCATCAGGTCGAGGCACGACCGGGGGCCGCGGCCGTGCTCGGTCCCGCGGGGTCGCTGACGCACCGTGAACTCGCGCAGCGGGCACACGAGGTCGCCGCGCGGCTGATCGCCGCCGGGGTGCGCCCGCAGGACCGGGTCGCCGTGGTCGCCCCGAAATCGCCCGACCAGATCGTTGCCGTCTACGGAGTCCTGGCGGCGGGCGCGACGTTCGTCCCGATCGAGCCCGACTGGCCGCAGCCGCGAATCGCCTCGGTGTGCCGCCGCGCGGGGATCACCCATGCCCTGAGCGCGGCCCCGGTCCGGCTGCCCGAGACCGTCACCGCGCACCCGATCGTCGTCGAGACCGTCCGCGGTTCCCTCCCGGAGCCGGTCGGCACCGCCGACGATGCCCTGGCCTACGTCATCTTCACTTCCGGCTCGACCGGTGAGCCGAAGGGCGTCGCGGTCGAGCATCGCGCCGCGCGGACCACCATCGACGACATCAACGACCGCTTCGGCATCGGTCCCGCCGACCGGGTACTCGCCCTCTCGGCGCTGAGCTTCGATCTGTCCGTCTACGACATCTTCGGTGTACTCGGCGCCGGCGGAGCCCTGGTTCTGCCCGACGCCGACCGGCTGCGCGACCCGGGGCACTGGTGTGACCTCGTCGCCGATCACCGGGTGACGGTCTGGAACACGGCGCCCGCGCTCGCCGAAATGCTGGTCGAGTACGCGGAGGCCGACCCGGCGGCGGCTGCGCGCCTGCGCTCGCTGCGGGTGCTGCTGCTGTCGGGAGACTGGATTCCGCTCTCACTACCCACCCGGTTACGCGCACTGATCGGCGACGACGTCCGGGTGATCAGCCTCGGCGGTGCCACCGAGGCCGCGATCTGGTCGATCTGCCACCCCGTGCGGGAGGTTCGGCCCGAGTGGACCAGCATCCCGTACGGCACGGCGCTGCGTGAGCAGTTCTTCGTGGTGCTCGATGAGGCGGGACGGCCCTGCCCGGTGGGGGTTCCCGGCGAATTGTTCATCGGTGGTGCCGGGCTCGCCCGCGGCTACGTCGGCGACGACGAGCAGACCGCACGCCGCTTCGTGCGCAATGCACAGCTGGGGCAGCGGCTGTACCGCACCGGCGATCTCGGCAAGTGGCGAACCGACGGGACCATCGAGTTCCTCGGTCGCGCCGACCGTCAGGTCAAGGTGCGCGGACATCGCATCGAACTGGGTGAGATCGAGGCGGTGCTCGCCGGGCATCCCGGTGTGCGCCGATGCGTCGCCGCGGCCGTGCCCGGCGCCGACGACCGGCCCCAGCTGGTGGCCTACGTGGCGGCCGACGAAAACGCGGTGAACACCGCCGAGCTCGCCGACATCGCGGGTCGCCATCTGCCGCACTACATGGTGCCGTCGCGCTGGGTGCTGCTCGACAGCGTCCCGTTGACGCCCAACGGCAAGGTCGACCACGGCCGGCTGCCGAACCCGTTCCGTCACAACGGATCAGCACCTGATCACGAAACACCTCCCGCCGCGGGCCCGGTGGCGTCGGCCGACCGCGTCGAAACACCGGATTCGGTGGCCGCTGGTCTTGGTGACTGGTTGCGACTAGCCGCGGAAGATGCCGCGGAGCGCGGCCTGACGTTGATCCTGCGCGCCGAAGCCGCCGAAACCACCGATAGCTCCACCGGCGCGACCGACTGGCTCGACCAGCTGCACGCCGCCGCCACCACGGCTGGTGTGGCGGCGATGGCCCGCAACGGCGAGGTCGCCGAACTCGTCGTCGGCGTCGCTGCCTCGAATACCGCGCCGGACCGCGCGCAGACCGAAGCCGCGGTCACCGAGGTGTTCAGTGACCTGCTCGGCCAGCCGGTTTCGCCGACCGTCCCGTTCCACGATCTGGGCGCGACCTCGCTGACCCTGGTTCGGGCGCACCGCAAGCTACGCCATCTCGCCCCGGCCCTGACCGTGCCGGACATCTTCCGGCTCGGCACCGTGCGGCGGCTGGCGCAGTGGATCGCCGAGCACGGCGAAGCGGGCGCGCCCGCCCCGGTATCCGGCCTCGTCCCGATCGACCTGACCGCGGCGACCAGTCGTGGGCACCGCCGGCGCCGCAACCGAGTGAAAGCGAGGCCGGCGGATGTCGTTCGCTGACATTGTGTTCCGGCTGCGCAGCGCCGCAGTGCGCGCGGCCGATCGTCGACAGCGATTCACCGCCACGGCCGAGCACCGCCCCGGCACGGCCACCGAAATGGGCGTCCGGATCCGGCGGCACAGCTTCGTCGTCGACGAACCGGTCGCCGCCGGCGGCGGCGACGCCGGGCCCGACCCCATCGGGCTGGCGCTGGCCGCCCTCGGCACCTGCCAGGCGGTCACCTACCGGTTCCACGCGGCCCGGCTCGGTATCGCCATCGACTCGCTGTCGGTCCGGGTCGAGACCGAGCTGGATCTCGGTCCGGTCTTCGGACTCGACGAACCGGCACAGCCCGGCCGGATCCGGGTGCTGGCCCGGGTGAGCGGCCCGGCGGCACCGAGCCGGTACCAGGAACTGCACCGACTCGTCGAACAATCCTGTCCCGTGCTGGCCATGATGCGCGGCCGGCAGCCGGTGGACTCGGAAGTGGAGATCGAATCATGAACGACGACAACGCCGTCGCCATCGTCGGGATGGCCTGCCGATTCCCCGGCGCCCCCGACCTGGCCTCCTACTGGGATCTGATCAGCGCGGGCCGGGAGGGCATGACCCGCTTCGCCGACGCGGAACTGGCAGCACGCGGGGTACCGGCCGATCTGCGCGGCCATCGCCACTACGTGCCCGTCGGCGGACTCATCGACGGACAGGACCACTTCGAACCCGAGCACTTCGGCATCCCCGCGGGCGATGCCGCTCTGATGGACCCGCAGCTGCGGCTGCTGATGGAATGCGCATGGGACGCCCTCGGCGACGCCGGACATCGCGGGGGAGCCGACCTCGACGCGGTCGGCGTCTTCACCGGGGCCGCACGCAGCGACTATCTCGAACACAACCTCGCCACCTACCGCGAACGCGCCGCACGAGACCCGCTCGGCCTTCTGCAGGCCGAGACCGGCACGCTCACCGACTATTTCGCGCAGCAGATCGCCTACCGCCTCGACCTCACCGGGCCGGCCGTCGCGGTGCAGGCCACCTGCGCGACCTCACTGGTCGCTGTCCATATGGCGGCACAGGCGCTGCTGTCGGAGGAATGCGACGCTGCGCTCGCCGGCGGTGCCTCGCTGATCGTGCCCCAGGGCCGCGGCTACCTGCATGTGCCGGACGCGATCTTCTCCGCCGACGGCCACACCCGCTCGTTCGGGGCGCAGGCGTCCGGCATGGTGCACAGCCAGGGTGTCGGAATGGTCGTGCTCCGTCGCCTGGCCGACGCTCTGGCCGACGGTGATCCCATCTACGCGGTCGTGCGCGGCAGCGCGGTGAACCACGACGGAGGCGGCAAAGCCGGCTTCACCGCGCCCTCGGCGGCCGGGCAGGCGCGGGTCATCGCCGAAGCGCTGGCGGTCGCCGATGTCGGTATCGACGCTGTCGACCTGATCGAGGCGCACGGCACCGCCACCGCGCTGGGCGATCAGATCGAACTGGCGGCGCTGACCGCGGTGTTCGCCGACCGAGTCGCGGCTCAGCCGATCGCCCTGGGGTCGGTGAAGAGCAATATCGGGCACACCAACAGTGCGGCCGGCATCGCCGGGCTGATCAAAACCGCGCTGGCACTGTCGCATCGACGCCTTCCCACGACGCTGCACGCGCGGCCGCGGCATCCTGATCTCGAGCAGCGCCGAGGTCTGTTCGACACGGTCGAACAGACCCGCGACTGGCCCGAACGTGACGGCACCCGGATCGCCGGGGTGAGTTCGTTCGGCATCGGCGGCGTCAACTGCCATGTGGTCCTCGAACAGGCTCCCACGCGCGCGGATACGGCGGAACCGGATCCGCGGGCCCAGCTGCTGCTGGTATCGGCCGCGACCGAACACGGTTGCCGAGACCAACTCGCGCAGGCGGCCGCCGCCGTCAACGCGGCAACCGGGGCCGACTACGCCTACACCGCGTCGGCCGGTCGCCACCACGACTCGGGCTGGCGCGCCACGGCTGTGGTGACCGGCGAGTCCGCGCTGCTGCCGGTCGCCACCGCGCAAATGCCGGCCCGCCGACCGGATATCGTCTTCGCGTTTCCCGGCGCGGGATCGCAGTATTCGGGGATGGGCGCGGGCCTCTACCGCGACGAGCCCGTCTTCGCCGAGTGCATCGACGAATGCGCCGAGGCCATGCGGCCGGTGCTGCAGTACGACATCCGCGAGATCATCACCGGCCGCGCACCCCAGCACGACGTCGACGATGTGCGGTACGGGCAGCCCGCGCTGTTCGCGGTCTCACTCGCCACCGCCGCCACCTTGCGTGGCTACGGCATCGAACCCGCCGGCGTGATCGGTCACAGCCTGGGCGAATACGCGGCCGCGGTCGTCGCGGGCATGCTCAGCACCGCCGATGCCGCCCATCTGGTGGCCGTCCGGTCGGCCGCACTCGCGCAGACCGCGGCCGGTGCGATGCTGGCCGTCACGCTCGGGGACGTCGATGTGCGCGCCGCGCTGGCGCGTTACCCGCAGCTGACCATCGCGGCTGTCAACGGACCGGATTCCTGCGTGGTCTCCGGCCCGGCCGCCGACATCGACAGCTTCGCGACCGCCCTGCGACGAGCGGGTATTCCGACCAGCAGGCTGCGCATCGGTGCCGCGTTGCATTCACCGGCCGTCGAGCCCGCGGTCGACCCGCTGCGTACTGCGGCGGCGTCGGTGCCGTTCGCCCCGGCCTCGGTGCCGCTCTACAGCACCCGCACCGGCGCCACGTTGCGCACCGTCGACGCCGAGCACTGGGCACGGCACCTGCGTGAACCGGTGCTGTTCGGCCGCGCTCTGGAGACCGCGGTGGCAGGCGCGCCGACCGTCCTCGTCCAGGTGGGACCCGGCAACGGTCTGGCCGTGCTGGCCCGCCGCAACGCCCCGGCCGGGCTCACCGTCGCGGTGCCGACGCTGCCGGACGCCGGCGAAACCGGCGAGGCCGCGGACCGGAGCGCGCTGCTCACCGCCATGGGGCACCTGTGGTGTCAGGGCGCCGATATCGCTGTCGACGCGTTGTCTCGCGGTCGTCGCCGACTTCGCCTGCCCAGCTATCCCTTCCAGCGGCGCCGGATCTGGGTCGATCCGCCGTCCGGCGATCGGGTGGCCGGCACAGCCGCCGAGCGCATCGCCGCGGAGGAGGACAACGCCGACCCGGTATCGGAGGTGCAGCGCGTAGCCGCATCGCCGAGTTCGGGGGGTGCCGACGATCGCGTCGCGGTGGAACGGGTTGCCGCAGCGGTGTTTTCGCCTGGGAGCGCATCGTTGTCGGTCGGCTCGATCGTGACCGGTGGTCCGGTTCCGGCGGGGGCGTCGAATGGAGTGGTGACGGCAGCGGCCGAGACGTCGAGTCCGGAGACCTCGACCCGAGTGCCCGTGGCTACGCCGAGTGTCACTACGGCCGAGACGGTCACGGCGGCTGAATCAGTCGTCACGGCTGAACCAGCGGCGATGACGGCAGACGACGCCATGGCACGGATACCGGCTCGCACAGCCACGAACGTCGCACCGTACGGTCGCGCGGAAGAAGACGACCGCGCGCATCCCGGGCAAGGAGATTCCACCGCCACGCTGGTAGGCGGACGCCCCTCCGACGATCCCCGGCAAGCAGCCGACCCGGACGTGGCGATTGTTGCCGCCCTGTGGTCCGATCTCCTCGGCCAAGACGTCGCCGACCCCGCAGACGACTTCTTCGCGCTGGGCGGCACATCCATGCTGGCGACCCGGATGCTCGACCTGCTCAACGAGCGCGAGGGCACCGACATCCGGATGCGGGAACTGCTCGCGAACTCGACGGTCGCCGCGCTCGCCGCGTTGGTGGAGCAGCGCAGGCCGACCGGTCCGGCGGCCCGTCCCGAACCAGCAACGCCCGCGGTTCGGGTGTCGGCCGCTGCCGAAGGCGCCGCTGCGCCGGACGAGCGCAGAGCGACCGATACCTTCCCTCTGACCCGGGTGCAGCACGCGTACTGGGTGGGCCGGTCGGGCGCGTTCGGGCTCAGCGACGTCGCGTGTCACATCTACCTCGAATACGACTGCGACAAACTGGATCTCGAGCGCTACGAGCGGGCGTGGAATCTGCTGATCCAGCGGCACGAGATGCTGCGGGCGGTGATCACCGAGGACGGACGCAACCGCGTGCTGCCCGAGGTCCCCGCCTTCCACATCCGCCGCCACGACCTCACCCGATCGGCACAACAGCGCGAGGAGACCCTCACCGATCTGCGGCGCCGCCTGTCGCACCGCGTCCACCGACCCGACCGATGGCCGCTGTTCGATGTGCGCGCGGCACTCATCGACGACACGACCACGCGCCTGTTCATCGGCATCGATGCGCTGATCTGCGACGCGGGAAGCTTCCTCGTTCTCGACCGTGATCTGCGACAGCTCTACACCGACCCGGCGGCCGTACTGCCGGCGTTGTCCATACGATTCGCCGACTACGTCGCCCATACCGAGGCCCGCCTCGATTCCGCGGAACGCCGTCGCGCGGTCGAGTACTGGCAGCAGCGCATCGACGAACTGCCCGGCCCGCCCGAGCTTCCCACTCGGCCGAGGACCCAGACCCAGCCGTGGTTCGCCCGCCGCGAGGCGCGCCTCACCACCGCGGAATGGCAGCAGCTGCGCCGCCATGCCGCCGAGCACGGAGCCACATCGTCGGCGGTCCTGCTCACCGCGTATGCCGACGTTCTCGCGGCCTGGTCCGGAAGCGAACGATTCACCTTGTCGCTCACCCTGATCGACCGGCCCGTCGCCCTGCCCGCGATCGACGCGGCGGTCGGCGATTTCACCACGCTGATGGCGCATGAGGTCGACCGCACCGGGGGCGGGCATTTCGCGGCCCGATCGGCTCGCACGCAACGACGGCTGTTCGACGATATCGACCACCGCGAATACTCGGCCCTGGAGTTGCTCGCCGAGATGTCCACCCGGACCGGCCGGCGAACCCTGCTGCCGGTGGTGTTCACCAGCGCGCTCGACGCCGCGGAACTCGTCGGTGGCGCCCCGGATCTGGAATGGGCGGGCCGCATCGTGCACGGCGTCAGCCAGACCCCGCAGGTGTGGCTCGACCATCAGGCGTTCGTGCACACCGACGGCTTGCAACTGCAATGGGATGTGCTCGAGACCGTCCTCGATCCCGCGGCCGCCGACATCGCCTTCGCGTCGTATGTGGAAACGCTGCGTCGCCTGGCCGCCGATCCGCGAGCGTGGACCGAGACCGACACCGGCGCGCAGTCGCCGCAACCGCAGGACGATCTCACCGGTGCGGTCGCCGACATCTGGGCCGAGGTGCTCAAACTCGACGCCGATGCGGTGCATTCGACGTCGACCTTCGTCGGACTCGGTGGTGATTCCGTGCTCGCCGTGCGGATGGCGACGATGGTGCGCACCCGGCTCGGTGTCGCGGTTCCGGTGGCGGACCTGGTCGGCGATCTGTGCTTCGCGGACCTGGTGGAGCTGGTCGCCGAGCGGCGCTCCGAGGTCTCGGCCCCGAGCATCGAACTGGTGCGACAGGCCGATTCCAGCAGCCCCTTCCCGCTCACACCTTTGCAGCAGGCCTACTGGGTGGGGCAGCAGCACGGCTACGCCCTGAGCTACGACTCGGCCCACAACTACGTCGACTTCCGGCTCTCCGGGGTCGATCCGTCCATGCTGGAACCTGCGGTGCGGCGGCAGGTGGAGCGCCAGCCCATGCTGCGGGCGATCTTCCTGCCGGACGGAACCCAGCAGGTGCTGCCCGCCGATGATCCGCGGCTGGCCGACCTGCCGATCACCCACCTCGATCTGCGCGAGGTGAGCGCCGGCGAGGTCGACCGGCGGCTCGCCGAGATCCGCGCCGAGCTGCAACGCACCGGGCCACAGATGGATCCGTGGCCGTTCACCATCACGGCGGCCAGGCTGCCCTCCGGTGAACTCGGCCTGCACATCGTGTGCAGTTTGCTGGTGGCCGACGGCTGGTCGGTGCAGCTGATGTTCACCGAACTGTTCACCTACCTCGACGAACCGCATGCGGTGCTACCCGCGCTCACCGCCCATTTCGGTGACTATGTGGAGACCATCTCCCGGCAACGCGGTGAAGCCGAGTGGCTGGCGCAGCGCCAGTGGTGGTGGGACCGCATCGACGACCTGCCGTCCGCGCCCGCACTGCCATTGGCCGCGCCGTTCGACCAGGTACGGCCCGACACCCTGGAACGCCGTGAATTCCGGGTGTCCGGGGAGCGCATGGCGGTCCTGCGCGAGCTCTGCGCTCAGCACAACATCACGCCGACCGCGGCGTTCGCCACCTGCTGGACGCTGGCACTGGCCCGGCTGGCCGGACACCGCCGGTTCCTGCTGAACGTGCTGTATCTGAACCGGCTGCATCTGCCGCGCGATCTCGACCACGCCATCGGGCCGTACGCGGGCACCGTGCTGCTCGATGTCGCACTGCCGGCCGCGCCGACCTTCCTCGCCGCCGCCAGGCACGTGCAGGAGGCCACGGCCACCATGCTGGACCACGGGCAGGTGACCGGGGTCGAAGTGCTGCGTGAACTCGCCCGCCGCCGCCGCGACACCGCACCGCAGGCTCCGGTCGTCTTCCACAGCACCCTCGGACTGCATCCGCCCGGCGGCACCCCCGACACCGTGCAGGTCCGGGATTTCTACCAGCGGGTGCGGACTCCGCAGGTCGCCCTCGATATGCAGGTGTTCCAATGGGATTGGGACGACTCGGTGATGGTGAACCTGGATGCCGTCGCCGAACTCTTCCCGCCGGGTGTGCTCGACGCGCTGTTCGCCGACGTCTGCGACACGGTCACCACCCTGGTCGACCGACCGGAATTCTGGACCTCGGTGGTCGAGGTGCCGGCGCCGGAGCAACTCGACCGGGCACCGGCCCCGCAGACGCGGCCAGCGGCGGACGGACCGCCCACCACCTCCACCGAGCGGGCCGTCGCCGAGCTGTGGGCGCGCATGGTGGATGCCCCGGCCCCGCTCGAGCGCGGCACCGACTTCTTCACCATCGGTGGCGACTCGGTGCTCGCCATCCGGATGCTCAACCGGCTGCGGGCCGAGCTCGGTCTGTCGGTCACGCCCCGAGCGTTCCTCGCCGACCCCACCGTCGCCGGTGTGGCCGCGACCGCGCGGCACGAGAGCCCGGACCGGCAGATACCGCTGGACTGTTTGGTGCCGCTGCGCGAAGGCACCGGCCGGCCGCTGTTCCTGATCCACCCGACCGGCGGTGACGTCCTGTGCTACCTGGACTTGAGCCGATTGCTCGACACGACGGCGCCCATCATCGGAATCCAAGACCCTGAATTGGCCGGTTCGGCCGGGCCCGCGACGATCGCGGAAGCGGCTCGGGTGTACGCGGAGGTGATCCGCGCCCACCAGCCGGACGGGCCGTACCGGCTCGGTGGCTGGTCGATGGGTGGCATCCTCGCGCACGAGGTGGCGCGGCGGCTGCGCGCCGACGGCGCCACCGTGGAAGCACTGATCATGCTCGACTCGAATATCGCCGACCGCATCCACCATGTCGACGGCAGCGCGTTCTGGACCCGATATGTGGGATCACTGGCCGCGTTCCGGGATCTCGATATCGCCACCGGCTTCGGCGCCGACTTCGATACGGCCACCGACGATCGGCAACGTGCCGAGGTCAGGCGCCGCCTGGCGGCGGCAGGGGTGCCCGAGCGCGGTAACCCGGATGATCAACGACTGGACGAAGAGGTGTTCCGCCGGCATCTGCGGGCCCTCGGCGCGCATGACACCGCGAGCCTCGACGGCACCGATACGGCGGTGCTGCTGGTGCGTGCCGCCCTGCCCGCGCCGCACAACTCCGGTGTCGGCATGGGCGTGGACGACTGCGGCGACCTCACCGACCTGGGCTGGGCGGCCCATACCGACGCCGTCATCGACAGCCGGCCGATCGCCGCGCACCACTATGCGCTGCTGCGACCACCGGCGGTCTCGACAGTGGCGCATATGGTGTCGGAGCTGCTGGCGACCCTCGACCGGACGGAGCAGCCGTGAGCGACGATTACGCCGCCGCGGCGGAGTTCTACGACCTGATGGCCACACCGTATGTCGCCGGTGTGGAGCCGGTGCTCACGCGGATGCTGGCGGGAGTGGACACCATCGCCGGGCCGGTGCTCGACATCGGCGCGGGTACCGGGCTGTCGACCATGCTGGTCGCCGACGCCCTTCCCGACGCGCGCATCGTCGCGGTGGAACCGGCCGCCGCCATGCGCGCGGTCCTGCTGTCGCGGCTGGCTGCCCGCCGCGACCTGCGGGAGCGGATCACCGTGCTGCCCAGCGGCTTTCTCGATGCGCCGCTGCCGAGGCAGTGCGCCGCGGTCGTCGCGCTCGGTGTGATCGGGCATTTCGACGCGGCCGGCCGCGCACGGGTATGGGCGGCGATCGCCGGCGCCCTGGCGCCCGGCGCCGACGCCGTGATCGAAGTCCAACGACCCGGCCGCGTCGAGG
>NZ_BAFY01000326.1 GCF_000308555.1 Nocardia cyriacigeorgica NBRC 100375
GGCGGTGCGGATGGTGGCCTTGTCCTGGTCGGTCAGGGCGATGGTGGTGGTCATGTCGTGTTCCTCGTTTCGCTAGTGGCCCTGGAGGTTCGGGCCGTTTCGTTCGATGAACACAATCTGCCCGGTCGCGCTGACACGGACCTGACGCCGTCCTGACAGCCTCGCTGACGCGCCACCGACATCAGTGTCGTGGCCGATGCGTACTTTCCCGATCAGTGAACATCGACCGATCCGGGCGTATGCGAATCGTGTTAGAACGTGTTCTCGCCGTTCGATTGGCAGACATCAGCCTGCTGCCGCGTTCGAACACACTTCCTCCAAGGAGGGTGCAATGACACTTCTGCGATCAGACTCCGACATCCGCGAAATCGAGGCCGACTCCGCGCCTGCCCGCTTCGCGCGAGGCTGGCACTGCCTTGGCCTCCTTCGCGATTTCGCCGACGGGAAGCCACATACCGTCGAAGCCTTCGGCACCAAGCTCGTCGTCTTCCGGGGAGCCGGCGGCGGCAAGATCAATATCCTCGACGCCTACTGCCGCCACATGGGCGGTGATCTGTCCGAAGGCGAGGTCAAAGGCGATGAGATCGCCTGCCCGTTCCATGATTGGCGCTGGGGTGGCGACGGTCGCTCCAAGCAAATCCCCTACGCGCGCCGCGTTCCTCCCCTCGCCCGCACCCGGGAGTGGACCAGCCTGGAACAAGACGGAATGCTGTTCGTCTGGCACGACCCGGAAGGCAAGCCCCCTACCGCAGAGGAGACCATCCCGCGTATCGAAGGCGCCGAGAGCGACGAGTGGACCGACTGGCATTGGTACACAACGATTGTCGACAACAACTGCCGCGAAATCATCGACAACGTCGTCGATATGGCGCACTTCTACTATGTACACGGCTCCCTGCCGTCGTACTTCAAGAACGTCTTCGAGGGGCATATCGCCACCCAGTACTTCAAGAGCGAGGCTCGGGCGGACTTCGCGGCGCCGGAGGGGCAGCCGAAACTGCTCGGTTCCACCTCGGTCGCCTCGTATTACGGGCCCGCGTTCATGATCGACGACCTCACCTACCACTACGAGACCGGTGATCAGCAAACTGTGCTGCTGAACTGCCACTACCCGGTCAGTGCCGACAAGTTCGTGCTGATGTACGGCATCATCGGTAAGAAGATGCCCGGTGTGCCCGAGGAGGTGGCGGTGCAGGCCGCGGTCGCGCTCGGCGACTACATCCGCCTCGGATTCGAACAGGACGTCGAGATCTGGCGGCACAAGGCTCGCATCGATAATCCGCTGCTGTGCGAGGAGGATGGGCCGGTCTACCAGCTGCGTCGCTGGTACAACCAGTTCTATCTGGACCGTGCCGAGGTCACCCCCGAGATGGTGGACCGATTCGAACACGAACTCGACCTCTCCAGGGCTCAGGCGGTGTGGCGCAAGGAAGTAGCCGACAACATGGCTGGTCAGGCGAAGTCGACCGGATCACCGGCATGACCACCGAACGCACCGACAACCGACTCGACGACGTCCCCCTGCGACCTCTGCGTTGCCACGAGTGCGCCGCCCTAGTGTTGGTTCGCAAGAGCAGCCGAGCCCAGACGAGCCTGCAGTGGAACGCCGAAGCGCGCTCCGCCTGCTATGAATTGGCCGCGTCGCCGTCGTCGGGACCGGCACTGGCAGGATGTTCACGGATCCGGCATACGATCGATGCGGCGGTTGCCTCCGGGGAGCTGCACATCGTCGAATCACGATCGGCATAAAGGTTCGTGGGCCACGCTGTTCGGCCCCGCCACCCGTGTTCTGCGGCATTGGGAGACGATGGGCCTGTTCACCTGCCCGGCCATCCGCCAGATGGTGGCCGCGCTCATCGTTGATGCGTAGCCGCCGCGGATCCTCCAGGAATCTCGTTGAGCCCCGGTGCGTACGCCGTGCCGTAGGCGAGGAGCAGCGGGGAGCGCGGCGGCTTTCGATCGTGGGTGTTTGGTCGCCGGGATCGGTGGAATGCCCGATCGTGGGCCCGCCGGCCCGTGTCGCAGAAGGAGGATCTCCATGCTCGGAACAATTATCGGCGCGATCATCGTCGGACTCTTCGTTGGCGCGGTTGCGCGGCTGGTGATGCCGGGTAAGCAGAACATCGGTGTCATCATGACGATCCTGCTGGGTGTGATCGGCTCCTTCGCCGGCTCCTGGATCTCCTATCAGGTGGGGTACTCCAACAGCAATGGTGGTTTCCAGATCATCCCGCTGGTGGTCGGCATCGTGGTCGCGGTCATTCTGATCGCCCTGTATCTGGCCGTCACAGGACGCCGCGTGCACTGACTCGCGGCCTGGACCGAACCGCCGGTGCCCGGTCGGCTCACTGGTTTTCCCAGTAGCCCGGCCGGGCATCGGCCTGTCGGTGCCGAGGTACCCGCGTTCGGCGTCAGTTCCCCGGTGCGGATCTCGCCTCGATTCGCCATCGGACCAAACCGATCGCCCGGCCGTATCGAACCCCTCGCATGTATCGGCGACTACTGCGGGCAGGCCCCGTCGAGCTACGCCGCATCGATAGGTATCAGCCGACAGCACCGGCCGACCATCGAGTAGCATCCTGCCCGGCGCCCGGCAGGACCGGTCGGACGGGTCATTGCTGCGGCGCGCAACCGCCCTCGGGCACCCTCGACCCACGGAGACGGACAGCAATGGCGGACGGACCTCGCTTCGGCCAGCAGGAACCCGACCGCGAATCCGATCCGCCCGCCGCGTGCCCGGTGGCCGGGACGGGTGCGGAACAAGAACTCATGGTTCGGCTCGGCGGATACCTGGGACGCATCGCCGACGGCGACCGTACGGCGTTCACCGAGCTGTACCGATCCACTCATGACCGGGTGTTCGGCCTCGCGCTGCGCATCCTGCGGCGACCTGCGGCGGCCGAAGAGGTCACCCAAGAGGTTTATCTCTACGTGTGGAATACCGCCGCGAAGTACGACCAGCGGCTGGCCAGCCCGATCGGCTGGCTGATGATGATCACCCATCGTCGAGCCGTCGACCGCGTCAGAACCGAAACCTCCTCGGCAACAAGAGACCTCGCGTACGGTCAACGCAATCTCGGTCGTGACCACGATACGGTCGCCGAGGCCGTCGGTCAGCGCGATGAGGAGCAGGCGGTGATCCGATGCCTGGAGACCCTGACCGATCGGCAACGTGAGACGGTAGCCCTCGCCTATTACGGTGGCCGGACGTATTCCGAAGTCGCGGACTACCTCGGCATACCGTTGTCGACGGTGAAAACCCGCATCCGTGACGGGCTCAAACGCCTGCAGAGCTGTTTGGCAGGAGCGGTGAGCGATGCCTGAAGATATGCCGCCCGGCGAGCTGGTCGATCTCGCCTACCCGTACGCGCTCGATGCCCTGCCCGATGCGGACAGGCGAGCGACCGAACGTCTGCTCGACGAGGCGGATGAGCGATCAGCGGCCGAATTCCGGGCCACGGTTCGATCCGTGCGCGAGACATTGGCGCGGATGGCCGTGATCGATGCGGTGCCGGCGCCGCCGAGGGTCGAGACCGCGATATTGCAGGCCCTCGATGAGCAGCCGGCCACGGTCGAGGTGCTCTCCGAGCACGCCCACCGGGTACGACGGCTGCGTTGGCTGGCGGCAGCGGCCGCGGCGATCGTCGCTATTGCCGTCGGGGTGGGGGTTGCCGTTTCCATCGGCGGCGGCGAGGAGACGGCAGGGATCACGGCGCAAGAGGTTCTCGACGAGCCCGACACCCGCAGCCGGGTGGCCGAAGCATCCAACGGTGGGACGATGTGGGTCTTCGCGTCGCCGGGGTTGGCCGCCGCCGCGGTATCTTTCGACGATCTGCCGTCGCCGCCCGCCGGCAAGGTGTATCAGATGTGGCTGATTCCGGCTGACGGGCAACCGCTTTCGGCGGGAGTTCTGGATACCATCCCGACCCGGGGCTCCCCGCTCGTCGTGCGCATCGGTGACGCCTCGCAATTGGCGGTCACGGTCGAACCCGCCGGCGGCTCTCCCGCGCCCACCACCGACCCGGTCGCCGCTGTATCTCTGGGTTGACCCTGGGAAAGCCGGGCCCGTGGGCTTGCTGCTCAGGCCACCGTCACCGCGACGGAGTGCCAACCGGTGGCGCCATCCGGGATCGGCCGTACGCGCTGGTCGGTCTGCCGCTGCCCGGTGGCGTCTGTCGCCCGCACCCGCAGGGTGTGCCTTCCGGGTTCCGCATCCCATCGCCAGGTCCATTGCCGCCAAGTGTCTGCCGAGTACTCGGGGACCAGGCAGGCCGGAGCCCATGGCTGGTCATCGACTTGGACCTCGACCATGGCGATGCCACGCTGTTGCGCCCACGCCACCCCCGCCACCATCGTCGGTCCGGCCGCCACGGTCGCGAACGCACTGGGCGTGTCTATCCGCGAGGCCACCTTGATCGGGGCGCGTTCGGCCCAGCCGCGAGCGGTCCAGTATGCCGTCGCTTCGTCGAAACGGGTGATTTCCAGGTCCACAACCCATTTGGTCGCGGAGACGAAGCCGTACAGTCCGGGGACGACCAGGCGTGCCGGGTACCCGTGCTCGAGTGGTAGCGGTTCGCCGTTCATGCCGACCGCGAGGAGGGCATCCCGTCCGTCGGTAATCGCCGCGATCGGGGTCCCGGCGGTGAATCCGTCGGCGCTGCGCGAGAGCAACATGTCCGCTTCGGGTGCGACGCCGGCCGCGGAGAGCAGCTCGACCAGGGAGTATCCGGTCCACACCGCATTGCCCGCGAGGTCCCCACCCACCTCGTTGGAGACACAGGTCAGGGTGATCATCTTCTCCACCGCGGTGAACTTCTCGAGGTCTGTCATCGAGAACTCGACGGTCCGGGCGACTCGGCCATGGATGCGCAGCCGCCAGTCGTCGCGGGTGACGGTAGGGATTCGTAATGCGGTGTCGATGCGGTAGAACCGGTCGTTGGCAGTCACGAAGGGAGTGAGTCCGGGCACCGGCGGGTCGGTCCCCGGTGGCGGCGGCGCCGCGGTTGTCTGCGGTTTCGGCAGCCGGAAGGCCGCGCGGTCGGCGGTGATCGCGCGCAGGCGCTGGCCGAGCCACTGTCCGGTCGCCACCGCGCCGGCCGCGACGACGGCCGCACCGCCGGTCAGGATCAAGAACCGGCGTCGCGAAAGGTCGGCCCGCCCGGCCCCGGACCGGGGCGCGCGGCTGATCAGCACCCGCAGGGTGACGATTCCCGCGGCAACACCGAGAACGGTCGGGATCACGTCTGTCGTCGCGGCGTCCGGTCGTTGCAGCACGACGATGCCGACCGCGATACCCAGCACACCGAGGGCCGCGCTTCCCCACGGCCGATGGCGCTCGAGGAGCCCGATGGCAATCGCCAGCGCCGAGATCACGAGGGCCATCGACAAGAAGAGGACTTGTTTGTCGCGGGTACCGAACTGTTCGATGGCGAACTCGCGCAACGGTTCCGGTGTGCGATCGACGACGGTGGAACCGACCGCGAGGAAGGGGGCTGCCGCGGGATTCGTCACTGCGGCGAGGAGCTCTGCCACACCGAGCACGACCGCGGTAGCGGCCGCTCCCGCGAGTGCTGCCGCGGTCTTTCCCGGGGGTCTCGGCGGTGACGGCGCGCTCGGGGCCGGACGGTTCGGGTCGTGCGTGGGGTCCATAGCGCCCTCGTATCGAAATCTGACGAGAAAGTGGTCGAGTACGTCCTGTGGTCACCGCCGAGTGCCTCCATCGCCGGGGTGGCGAGCACCTCGGTTGGGCTCTCCACCCGGCGATGAAGGTGCGCGGTCAGGCCGGCGGGCTCCGCAGCAAGCGTATGCGCGACACCAGGTCAGGCGGGAGGCATCAAGACGCCGTCGATCATGTATACCGTCGCGTTGGCGGTGGACACTCCGCCGCAGATGACCGACGCGTTGCCGACCTTGATGTCGTCGCCGGAGCGGGTGACGTTCACCTTGCTTCCTTGCACTGTCGTCTGTTCGCCCGCGATATCGGACGGCGCGATCCGGCCGGGGACGACGTGGTAGGTCAAGATGGTGGTGAGGGTGTCGGCGTCGGTTCCGAGCGACTCGATGGTGGCTGGATCGATTGTCGCGAAGGCGGCGTCGACCGGTGCGAACACGGTGAACTCACCGCCATTGAGCGTATCGACGAGATTGACCTGCGGGTTCAGCTGCCCGGACACGGCCTTGACCAACGTCGTCAGCATCGGGTTGTTCGACGCCGCCACCGTCACCGGGTCCTGTGCCATGCCACTGACCGATCCTGCGCCGCTGGGCAGTTGTGCGGCGTAGTCATCACATCCTGGGCCGACCAGATCTGCCGCGGCGGCGTCGGCGGTGGGCTCGTTGGTCTGCATCGCGGGCGACGACGTCGTCGTGGCAGGAGATGATTCGCTTGACGAATCGTCTCCGCATGCCGACGCGCCGAGCAATGCCACGGCCGAAATCGCCGCGATCGCGAGGGTGCTGCGAGTGGTTCTCATCGGGTTCATCTCTTTCGGTTCGACGACCTGGACGGTCGTTCAGTTCGTATCTGCCGTACGGAGTTCGTCTTGCGATCGAGGCCGGACGGGTCGGGTCGTGATCGAATTCCATGACCATCCACTGGGGCCTGCACCGCGCATGCCGCCGAGGCCCGAGCCGGCGTTGCTCGGTCGCTATCCGAGACCGACTGTGCGAGCCAGGAACGGCCACGAGCGGTGCAGGTCGTCCTCCCAATAGCCCCAGGAGTGGGTGCCCACCGGCCGATCATCGAAGGTGACCGGGATATCGAGCGCACGCAGCCGGTCGGTCAGGTTCACCGTGCAGAAGCGGACCGCGGCCTCGATCGGCGCGCCGAAGGCGATCTGAACCGGAAGCGGGATACGTCCTTCCGCCACCCGGCGATCCGCCGGGGTGTCGTGTGGTGCGGCCGGGATGCCGCTGCCCGAGCTCAGGTAGAGCGCTGTCCCGCGCAGTTTCTCCGCGTTGAGCAGTGGATCGTTCGCGCGCCACAGCGGGCCGTTGCGCGGGCCCCACATGTTCTCGACGCTTCGCGCGCCACTCCAGTTCTCCACCGTGATACGGACGAACTCTTGTCCGATCGGATCGGATGTCTGCGCGCAACCGCTGTAGGCGGCGACACCGTGCCAGAACCCGGGCTTGGCGATGGCGAGGTTCAGGACCGAGGTGCCGCTCATGGATACGCCGGCAAGCACACGTTTTCCGCTGGCACCGAGATATCGCTCGATCACCGGCGGCAGCTCCTCGTTGAGGAAGGTCTGCCAGGCGTTGCGGCCGAGGACGGGATCGTCGTGTACCCAGTCGGTGTAGTAGGAGCCGGCTCCGCCGATCGGCATGACGACGTTGATCGTCTTGTCGCGCAGGAAAGCCATCGCGTCGGTCTGCGCGTCCCAGCCGCTCTCGTTCGGGCCGCCCTGGGATCCGTTGAGCAGGTACAACGTCGGCCGCGGCGTCGCCGGGTCGGCGGCACGGAGTACCCGCACCGGAATGGGCCGGCCCATGGCCGCCGAGTAGACCATGACGTCGAACTCACGGCTGTTCACCTGATTCGCGGACACGATGCCGGGAATCTCCGGTGCAGCGGCTCCGGTGCCGGCCACGCCCGCCGAGGCCACGGCAGCCAGCATGCCGGCCAATGCCCACCGCAGGATTGTCGTTCGCGTCGATCGTGCCATTTTCACTGGCGAGCCCCTTCGGCTGCGGGATGACGGATCATCGTCGAAATTCACAGCAGGGGATTCGTGTCGCCGATGCTGCCGGTTTGGTGCGGACCGAGCCTTCATGGCCGAGTGGGCACGCGTGATCCGCTGCGGCCGTCCCGGCAGGACGGCCGCAGCGGTGGTGCTACAGCGCGAGCAGGGCTCGCCTTCCGGCATGCGAATCAGCCAGGGGCCGAACCGCTATGCGCATCAGCGCCAGGGCGTTGTCGTCGCCGGCGATGCGGTTCGAGCGCACGGCGCCACAGGCGAGGCAGTGGTGGATGAGCGCCCACTCACCGCTGTCGCGCACCGAGACGCTGATCGCCGTCATCCGGCCCCGGCAGGACTCGGCTCTGTCGCCGGGACGCCGGCCGTCGACGTGCCGGCTGGTCAAGCATTGCGGACAGTGGTTGCGATGTGCGGTGCCCGGTGCGACAAGGGGCACATCGAACCGGCAATGCAGACAGCGGAAGGTGCCCGCCGGCGATCCGGTGTGCGTTGCGTGAAGCACGTCCTTGGTGCGCTGCCGGCGTTGTCGCGTGGTGTTTTTTCGCGGCATCACCATGTCCTCACAGCTCGCTGAAGACTTCGAGCGGGAAGGGAGGTTCGGCGAGCGGCCGGACAGCCATGCGCATCAGGATCAGCTGATTGTCATCGGTCGCGACCTGATGCAGCGATAGTTCGCCGCACCGCACGCATCGGTGCACGATGGCCCACTGCCCGGTTCGCAATGCCGCGATGGACAGGGGAGCCATCCGGCCACCGCACTCGGAGCGGCCGCCTTCGCGATGGTCGACGGTATGCCGGGAATGAAGGCAGCTCGGGCAGTGATTGCGCCTGCTGTCGTCGGTCGCGAGTTCGGTGACTACCAGCCCGCATCTGAGGCAGGTGAAAGTGCCGGTCCGTTGTGCTGGACTCGGGTTGTTGTGTGTGGTGGTGTCGGACACCCGGAAGCTCCTGACTGAGACGAGGAAAGTAACAGCGAGAGCCGGCCGAGTGCGCCTCGGGGATAGCGCGTTATCGAGCAGGCCGGGCCTGGTCGATAACCGAATCGGTCATTCGGTGAGGCGCGCTCGGCGCCATCCGGGGAGTAAACATGCCTCATCCTCCGAAGGTCGGAAATCTTTGTGTCATGGGGTCGATCGAGGACTGTAGACCTCGGCCGGGCGCGGGCACCAGCGAATTTCTTCGGCCTTACTCAGCGGGGCGGTTGTTCGATGAGGAATGGCCGTATCAACCCTTCGAGTTGCTCGGCCATGTCATCGACGGTGACGACACCCGGCTCCATCGCGGCCTGGACATGAATTCCGATGGCGGCGCCGACCAAGATGGCGGCGAGGCCGTCCGCTCGGACGCCGTCTGGCAATCGAATGTGCGCATCGACCCATCGTTGGGTCGTTCGACGTAGGCGTTGATGCAGCTCCGCGTATTTGCCATGGATGGGCGAGGCCGGGTCCGCTGCTTCGACGAACAATGTCACGAACAGCAGGGACAATCTCGCGATCTCCGGCTGTTTGACCCGGGCCAGGAGATCGGGGGCCGGATTCGGCGAGCCTTCGGCAACCATCGCGTCGGTTCCTGCCAGTAATGTTTCGCCCGCCTCGTCGAGAACCGCGATGAGCAGCCCCTCCTTGTTGCCGAAATGCCATGGGATCGACCCGCGGCTGACGCCCGAGCGGGCGGCCACATCCGCGAAAGTGGTCTGCTGGTAGCCCTTTTCGACAAAGAGCCCGGCAGCGGCGTCGATCAGCAGCCTGCGGCTCTCCCGTGTGGTCTCGGCACGTCGATCTGCCATCTCTTCGTTCCGTCCTTCCAGGTCCCGGCGGCGCAAGCCTAGCTCAGTCGGCCATTGACCAGCCAGCCAGCACGGACTATGTTGGCTGACATAGAACGCGCCGGCCATCGGCTCGCCGAGTTCGCTTCGTTCCCGTTACCGCGTCGGCAAGTTCGCCGTGCGCATTTGCCCCGATGGGAGATGGAAAACCGATGACAACAACTGATTCGAGCCCGCACCGGATCGACGAGGCCGAGCGCAGGCTCACCGAGCGTGAGCACCGAGAAGCCATCCGGCTGTGTGCGGTACCGCTCTATGCGGTCGGCCGACCGATGGGGACCAGGCGATGAAGGTCGACGGCTCGGTTGTGCTGGTCGCGGGCGGTGCCTCGGGCCTGGGACGCGCGGTGGTGCAACATCTCGATCGGCTGGGGGCGCGGGTGGTCGTCCTCGATATCGACTCGCACAACGACGGCGGCAGTCGAATTCACCACGTCGCAGGCGACATCTGCGACGTGGACGATGTCGCCTCGGCGCTGAATCATGCCGGCGAACTGGGCCACCTGCGCGCGGTGGTGAACTGTGCCGGAATCGACCGGGTCGGAATGACGCTGGATGCGAATGGGCCCTTGCCTATCGACCAGTTCGCCGAGGTGGTTCGCGTCAATCTGATCGGCGCGTTCAATATCCTGCGCTTGGCGGCCGCTCGAATGGCCGACCTCGAGCCGGTGGCGGGGGAGCGGGGTGTCATTGTCAACGTCGGTTCGATCGCCGGCCTCGATGCTCCTCCCGGCATGGTCGCTTATGTCGCCGCCAAGGCCGGATTGGCCGGGATGACCTTGTCCGCGGCCCGGGATCTCGCCCCGGCGCTCATTCGCGTCGTGACTGTCGCCCCCGGCATTTTCGATACCCCGATGTTCGCTCGACTCCCGGATTACGCGCAGCAAGCCACCTTGTCGGTCGCGCAGCATCCGTCTCGCCTCGGTGACTCAGGTGAGTTCGCTGAACTGGTCATCCATGTCATCGAGAACGCCATGCTGAACGGCGAAACGATTCGCATCGACGGTGCGCTCCGGCTGGGAACGCAGCGGGGTTGACCCGCGAATTGCCCAGGTACACGCCGGAAAGGCGTGGTCTACAGGGGATTCGAAGAGACGGAGCTCGCGGCTCCCATTCGACGAGGTGAGGTAATGATGACGGCTGATGGCACACGGGTCCGAGCCTCCGGGCGTTTCGTGACAATCGCGACGGTGATCTGCTCGGCGACGATGGTGGTGTTCGGTGCCTGGATGCGGGTGGATCCGGCGGGCTTCGCCGAGTGGGCGAACTGGCCCAACCATGTGCATTTCCTGCACGACGCGGGCGTATTCCAGCTGGGTATCGGATTGATGATGCTGTGTGCCCTGTGGTGGCGAGATGCCTTGGCGGTGGTGCTGTTCGGCTTCGCTTTCGCGAATACCTTCCACGCCATCAACCACGCGATGGACGCCGACCTCGGTGGCAATTCTTCGGACTTCTGGACGCTGGGAGCAGCTTCGGTGATCGCGGTGGCTGCGCTCGGCGTGCGTTTACGAATTCTCGACCAGCGTAAGGGTGAATGAAATGAAGGTGATCGTCGCCGGCGCGACCGGCACGCTGGGCATGGCCCTGACCGAGCAGTTGATCGCCGCAGGACATGCGGTGACCGGCTTGTGCCGCCGACCGGAGGGCGCCCAACGACTGACGGCTGTCGGTGCGGAAGCTGTTGTGGCCGATGTGATGGACGAGCAGGGCCTGCTGACGGCGCTGGCGGGCCATACCGCCGACGCCGTGATCCACCAGGCCACCGCACTCACCAGGATGCCCATCACACACAGCCGCCTCGATGCCACGAATGCCCTGCGCGACATCGGCACAACGCACCTGTTGCTGGCAGCCGAGACGGTCGGTGCGCGCCGGTTCCTCACTCAGTCGTTCTTCCTCGGCTACGGCTACCGTGATCACGGCAGCGAGCCCGTCACCGAGGACCATCTTTTCGGCCGCCCGGACGGGACCCCCTTCGATCGCCATCTGCGGTCGATGCGATCGAACGAGGATCAGGTCTTCGCCGCCAACGGGATCGATGGCATAGCCCTGCGCTACGGGCTGTTCTACGGACCCGAACCCGGCACGCGGCGTTTCGCCGCGTTGACCCGCGCGCGCCGGCTCCCGGTCCCCACGCGTGCCGGCGTCACCTCGCCGATCCACATCACCGATGCGGCCGCGGCGACCGTCGCGGCGCTCGAACACGGCCGCGGTGGTGAGGCGTACAACATCGCCGACGACACCCCGCTCGGATTCGACGACTACATTCGCGCGATCGCCCGGGCGTCCGGCGCGCCGGAACCGCGGCGAATTCCTGGTTGGCTACTACGTCCCACCCCCTACCTGCACGGGTTGATGGTCGGCACCAGCATCCGGTTGTCGAACGACAAAGCGAAGCGGGAGCTCGGGTGGATGCCGCGCTACCCCAGCTGCCACGAGGGGCTGGTCGATCTCGATGCCGACGACCACCAGCTTCGATGAACGACGCCGCCGTCTACCCGGAAGGAGCTCCCGGTGAGCACACCGCGCTCGAATAGCAAGGGCTTGCTATCCCTGATGGCCGCGCCGCTCGGCGCCGCTTATGGTGTCGCCCTTGGGTTTCGGATGTATCACCCGCCGCGACGGCCGCATCACCGACGGCCCGAGGACGTCGAACTGCCCTCGACGGAGCACGCGATCGAGGTTCCGGGAGGCGGGCGGCTTCATCTGTGGTTTTGTGCGGGTGCCCGTGACCGCGTGGTCGTCCTCGGCCACGGCATCGGGCTGAGTAAATCCGCGTCCTTGGCGCATGCCAAGGTGCTCCACGAGGCCGGCTACACCGTATGCCTGTTCGACCATCGCAACCACGGGGCGAGCAGCTACCGCTACGGACTGCGCAGGCTGGGTGAGCAATTCACCACCGACATCGTCGAAGTCGTCGCGTCGCTGCGGGCACGCGCCGAGTTCCGCGACGCCAAGATCGCGCTGTTCGGGTTTTCGTTCTCCACATTCCCTTCCATCAACGCGCTGACTCGTCCGGGTTTCGCCGTGGACGCGATCATCTGCGACAGCGGGCCGGTGGACGACGGGCGGGCACTGTTCGAACGCTTCCTCGCAGCGGGGCCTCTGCCACTTCCCGGCCTGCTCGCTGACGGCAGAGCCGGGACGATGACCAGGTCGGCGATGTCGGCCACCGGGCTGGCGATGCTCGGCGTCGACTGGCCGCCGCTGGTGACGCCGACGGCTGAGCGGGTACCCGCACTGTTCATCTGCGGGGAAAACGACCCCATCACAACTCCGGATGCCGTGCATGCCCTGGCTGCCAGGTATCCGCGGTGCCAGGTGCGGGTGCTGCCGGGCGCGGGTCACCTAGAGGGATTGAAGCTCGCGCGACAGCGCTATACCGAACTCGTCCTGAATTTTCTCGACGACGCCCTCGCCGCGTGACGGTAGTAGCCGCGGCGGGCTCGCCGAAGAATGTCTCACGCTGTTGTGTGATCCCTTTCATTACGGCTCCATATATACGGTGCCGTATACATGGAGCTATGCTCAACTATACGCACCCGTATACATGAATTCGCTGAGGGCGAGCGCGGCGATGGAATTGCTCGCCGTGTGGGTGCCTGGCGGAGCCGACAGGTTTCGCGTGAGGACAAGGAGTTCACATGATCAAGTGGGCCGGTTGGCTCATCGTGCTGTTCCCCGGAATCGGGCACACAACGGGCTCTCTCATCGAGTCGGCGCCCAAACATGCCGACGAATGGCTCGATGGAACGGGGTGGACGGCGGATGCCAACGCCATGGACTACGCCGAAGCCACCTTGTGGTACACGGTGTTCAGCTTCGGTGTGCCCTTTCTCGTCATCGGCCTGCTGGTGCTGTGGATGGATCGTCACGGGATCACCCCGCCGGCGTTCCTTGCCTGGCTGGTGGCCGGGTGGACCCTGATCACCGTCGCGGTGGGCGGCCCCTCTCCGTTGCTCGTCCTCCTGCTCGTCGCCGGTCTGCTACTGGCGGGCTCCCGGCGCGCAGCCCGCAACGGCAAGCCCGGAAGCGCCGCCGCGGTGGCCGTTCATGCGAGCTGAACCCGTCGCGGCGCCATCGGGCCTCCGAGCCACGTAGGAAGCCATCTCCTCCTGAGGAGGTACGGACACACTGTGAGATAGTCCCCGACGCACCGGAATGGCAGGTGCCAGAACGCAAGGGAGGTGATGAATATGGCCCGTCAGGCATCCCACCAGCATGTCCTTTTCCGGGCTGCGCGACATCATTGATCATCGAGCGGCCCGGTCTTTCACGACCAGGAGTGTCGCGTGTCAACAACGTTTCCCTTGTCCAGTGCTGATTTGTTCAGCGACCGGCTCTGCCTGCGGCAGTGGCCCGCTGCCGACCTCGCTGCCGTCGGCGACGACAGCCGGCGGGCGCACTGGGCAGATGATTTCCCCACCGAGGGCGATCGGGTGATCGCCGGCGTGATCGCCCAGCAGAGGGTCGGGACCCGGCAGGCCCACCGGCAGATCGTCGAGCGGGCGTCCGGCTTGGTGGTCGGCAGTATCAGCCTGCTGTGGCCGCCGAATGGCGGCGCCGTCGAATTCGGATACGGCGTCGTCGCATCGCGGCAGGGCCGTGGGTATGCCTCGGAGGCTGCTCGGGTGATGGTCTCCTTCGCCCTGACTTCGCCTGAGGTCCACACCGTCTACGCCGATGTGGACCAGACGAATCCGGCATCGATCCGCGTGCTGGAGAAGGCCGGGTTGCGCCGCGTCGCAGGCGACGGGACGACAGTCCGGTTCAGTACCACGGCGCCGAGCCGGTAACGGTCGCTGCCGAGGATGGTGGTGATGCCGCCGCCGTCCTCGGCTCCGACGCACAGGCCTCGGCCCGCTGCTGTCCGGGCCTACGGTGCCGTCGACGGCTCACTGCGCCCGCTGTGGCGTGCCAATACGCGGGTGCCGGGTCCCGACGCGGCTCCAGGGCCGGAGTGTGGCGACACGGTATCCGCGTGGACCGGTTCCCGGCACTGCGAACAACACACCGTCGGTGTGAATGTTTCGCCACAGTCGTTGTGTACCAATCGAACCGGCGGCCCGCCCGGTGGCGTCACCCACTTGTCGCCCCAGGCCATCATCGCCATCAGCACCGGCACGAGTTCGGACCCGGCCTCGGTGAGGTGATATTCATAGCGCGGGGGCCGCTCCTGGTAGGCCCGCCGCTCCACGATGCCGTCCGCGACGAGGGATTCGAATCGTCGAGTGAGCAGGTTGCGTGAGATGCCGAGGTTTTCGGCGATGTCGTCGAAGCGGTGCAAGCCGAGATAGATGTCTCGCACGATCAGCAGAGTCCACCATTCACCGACGCGCTCGAGCGTCTGCCCGATCGAGCAGTGCATTTCCGCGAAGCTGGTGCGTTGCATGTTCCCGAGTGTAGAGGGTTGCTTCATTGAACTCACCTGCGTATCGTGTGGCGAGAGAGAGAGTTCAATGAAAGGACTTACTGATGCCGTTCGTAGAATTGTTCGTTCCCAAGGGCTCGCTCGATCCCGAGCAGCGAGAGAAGATCGGTAGCCGCCTGGTACATGAGGTGATGATCGCGGAGGGAGCGCCCGACACCGAGGTCGCCCGCTCCATCTCGTGGCTCGTGGTGAACGAGATAGACGCGTGGTTCGTCGGCGGACAGCAGCTTCCCGTCGGGGAGAAGCCGAAATACTTGGTGCGAGTGGGTGTCCCGGCGGGCACTATGAATGATGACAAGCGCAGCGAGATCGTGCGCAGGGTCAATGCGGTGCTGGCCGAAGCCGACACGGACCCGGCGCGATTCGGCCAGGCGTCGAGTGCTTGGGTGCATATCAACGAAGTGCCGGAAGGCAACTGGGGATCGCACGGGAAGATCGTCCGGACCGAGGATATCGTCGCCCTCGTCGCCGTGAGCTAGCGCTGGGGCCGGTGACCAGCGTCGCCGGCCTCACTCGAGGAATTCGAGCTGAATCGCGCTGGCCCAGCCTGATGGCCAGGACGCATCCGAGTGCATCGACCACATTGCGTCGATATCTTGCTGACTCGAGTCCGGGCCGGCCTGCATGGAGCGTGCGACCAGGTGAGTGCGTCGAGTGCAGACCGGCCATCGGTCGATCACTCAGCGAGGTCGAACCTGCGGAGGTAGTCGGAGATCGCCGGGGCGGTGGGTGTGCGGACGGCGATATAGCCGTCGGGGCGAATGAGGATCAGGGTGCCGGGGCGGGCTCGGTAGATCCGCTCCGCTTCGGCACTGACCAGCAGCTCCGGCAACCCTGTGCGAGTGCGGGCTGCGGTATCGAGGACGAGGCAGGTGCGGACAGCGGGGGCGACAGTGGCTGCCAGGTCGCTGAGGGGATGGATCGAGCCGGGGCCGAAGCCGAGCACGGTCCAGTGGGTTCCGCGCAGGATGTCGAACAGGCGCGACGGTGAACCGTCGGCGTCGACGCCGCGAGCGTCCGGCGCCCTGTCTCCGGGGCCTGGCCCTCGGTGGCGACGGGTGGCAGCGACGGTGAGCGGGGAGTTCGGGTAGGAGATGGCGAGTTGGTTGGTCGCGGCGAGGAGCCTGCTCATCACAGCGGGCCGCTTGATCACCGGAAAGATCAGATGGTCGCGCAGTACTCGCCGCATTCCGCGCAGCGCGAACACCGACTCGAATCCGCGAGAACTGTCGGCAAGCACCTTGGTGGCGACGGGGATTCGTTCCAGGCCGTAGCTGTCGAGCAGAACCTCCGATGCGCCGTCGAGCACCGCGGCGAGCTTCCAGCCGAGGTTGTAGGCGTCCTGGATGCCGGTATTCATGCCTTGGCCGCCCGCGGGGGAGTGCACATGCGCGGCGTCGCCGGCCAGCAACACCCTTCCGTCTCGGTATCGGTCGACCATGCGGGCATTGAACCGGTAGCGAGACAACCACGTCGGGCGGCTCATGGTGACGTCTGTGCGGCCGGTTCGATCGGCGAACAAGCGGCGGAACAGGTCCAGCGTGGGCTCGGGGACCGAACCGTCCGGCCCGGGCACGACGTTGGCCTGGAATTGCCACGCTCCGTCGGCATGTGGCAGGGGTGACACCGCAAGGTAGCCGCCGTCCTCGCCGAACCAGGCATACGCGGCCTCGTCGTCGAGCCCGTCGATCACCACGTCTCCGACGAGGAAGTGCTGGTCGGCGTGCGTGCGCCCGTCCATGCCGAGGCCGAGCTCGCGGCGCACCGTGGAATGCCCGCCGTCGCAACCGATCAGGTAGCGGGCTCGAATGGTCTCACCGGTGTCGAGTTCGGCGATGACGCCGCCGTCGTCTTCCCGGAACGAGGTCAACGCGCATCCGAACGACACGTCACCGCCCAGTTCGCGCAGCCGATCGGCCAGCACCTGCTCGACCCGCCATTCGGGGATCACCAGCAGGTCCGGATACGGCACGCCTGGACGCGGTCCGGAGCCGGCCGTCGCCAATTCCACTACGAACTCGCGTTCCTGGTGCAATCGCAGCGGTATTCCGGTCGTCCCTGCCGCGAGGATCGTCTCGACCACGCCGAGATCGTCGAGAACTTCCAAGCTTCGCGGTTGTAGCCCCTTTCCTCGTGAACCGATGGCGGGCGCTGGCTTGCCATCGATCAGCCGGTGCGGAACCCCTCTGCGGGCCATCTCGACGGCGAGGCATAAGCCGGTCGGTCCGGCACCCACTATCAGGACGCCGGTGTCAGGAACCTCATTGTCTGCCATTGGTTCTCACCTTCACTGCGGAACTACTACGTTGTAGTACGACAATGTAATACTACGATGTAGTAATCTCAAGGCATGCCGAAGAGAAGTGAGCGCCGCGTGCTGTTGGCCGACACGGCGTTGGCGCTGATCGATGACTACGGACTGGCCCAGGTCACGCACCGCGCCATCGACGCCGCAGCAGGTGTGCCCATCGGAACCACCTCCAACTATTTCCCCACCCGCGCGGCGCTGTACGAGGCCATCGCGCGTCGCATCCTCGACCAGCAGCTCGAGGCCGAAGCCGATACTGCCGACGGCGAGGCGACGGCCGAGGACGTCGCGGACTACTTGGCCGCCGCCGGCGACGCCGGCGCGGGCCCGGCAAGGAACCGTTACCTGGCCCGGTTCGAACTATCGCTGGAAGCCAGTCGAAACGCCGACCTGGCCGCCGTCATGCGCGAACTCCGCGCCGTCACCCTGCGCAGGCGCGCGGCCCGGATTCGCGCTGTCTACCCCGAAGCCACCGAGCAGCAGGCCGACGCGATTGCCTCCCTGCTGACCGGCATCGCCTTCGATCGCCTGACCCTCGAGGTCCCGGCGATGGATACCGCTGCGATTGCGCGAGCCGTGCTGCGAGGTTTTCTCGAGTAGCGGTGAAGTGGGGAAAGTTTGCCTCCGCGACTCGACGGGTAAAAACCACTGATGATGACGAGTGCGATCGTGGTGTTGCTGGTGCCCAGTGTGCTGCTCATCATCGTGGCATTGACCATGCGTCATTTCGACGCGAGATAGTTCAGCAGGTCGGCCTGTATCGCGCAGCGCCGAGAAATCCGGCCGCGAGACCGAAAGGTGCGCAGAATGGATCCTGATTCCGAATCCACACCGATTGCCGCTGCGGCAGTGAGTCTCGGCCTTCCGGCCGGGCCGGACGCTGCGGCGACCTTGCAGACGATCGCCGAAACCGTGGCGGTGACAGAGGCTTTCGGCCACGACGACGTCGACGCGATCGGCCTGGTCGTCAACGAGATGACCACCGAACTGGTCGGCAGTGCCGACGACGAGGCCGTGGTGCACTGCGAGATCACCTCCAGCGCGAGCGTTGTGCACGTGCAGTTGGGCGCGGCCACCCACAGTGTGCCGCGCCAGGACGCCGACGATCTCGATTGGCAGATCGTCTACGCGCTCGCGCCGTCGGCGACCGTGCGTTCCCGGCCCGACACCACCGGTGACGGCTTCTGGACGCAGATGCAGTTTCGCTGGGACCGCGGCCGATGCAGCACCCGCGGCACCCATGCGCTGCGCGAGCTGGCCGGTGCCCGCGGTGGATTCACCTCGGCGGCATGAGCACAGCGTCGATCAGGTAGTCCGTCGCGAGTGGCGGTGTCTTCTCCTCACATGCCCGCACACTCCGCGATCGGCGCGGGATAGCGCGCAGGGTCGACGCCGTGACGCCAGGGACGGTGGATCGAGGCGCCGGCCAGCTCCGTCAGCTCCGGGATCCAGCGGCGTACGTAGTCACCGTCGGGATCGAATCGGGCGGCTTGGCGCAGCGGATTGAGGACGCGGTTGGGCCGGGTATCGGTGCCTGTTCCGGCCGCCCACTGCCAGTTGAGTTGGTTGTTGGCGAGATCGCCGTCGACGAGCCAGTGCAGGAAATGCCGCGCGCCGATGCGCCAGTCGATCCGCAGGGTCTTGGTCAGGAAGCTCGCCGCGATCAACCGCGCCCGCCCGGGCATCCAGCCCTCGGCGAGCAGCTGCCGCATCCCGGCGTCGACGATCGGCAGACCGGTCCGTCCCTGTTGCCAGGCGGCGACGGCATGCGGATCCGAACGCCAGGTGATCCGGCGGGCGCGGTAATCGGACCAGGCGGCGTCGGGGCGAGCGGCGAGCACCTGATGGTGGAAGTCGCGCCACGCCAGTTGCCTGGCGAATGCGTGGCCGCCCTCGGTGTTCGTGTCGACCGCCGCGAGCACCTGTGTCGGTGACAGGCAGCCGAAATGCAGGTAGGGCGACAGATGCGAAGTGGCGTCGGCGTCGAGTGAATCGCTGAGCCGGTCGTAATCGTGGACCGCTCGTGAAGCCCACTGGCGCAGCAGCTTTCGTCCGGTCGTGGCGCCGCCGACATTCAGATGTGGCGATCCGGTGGCGTGGCACAGGTCGGCGGCGGCGGCCAGCCGATCCCCGCCGACCGGGGGAGTGCCGAGTCCGACGGGCGTCGGCAGGGGCGTGCGCCGACGCGCCTCGATCCACCGGCGGAAATAGGGCGTGAAGACCGCGAAATGGTCACCACCGCCGGAAGGCTGCACAGCACCCGGATCGACGGCGGTGACGGAGGCGCCGTGCACATGTACAGCGCACTCGGTCAGTTCCTCGCGCATGCGGCGCACCCGGCGCGCGCTGTAGGCGCTCACATCGGCGGCGATATGCACGCTCGCGGCGGCGGCCTGGTGGGCCAGACGTGCGGTCTCCAGCACCGTGTCACCACGTCGAATGACCAGATGACTACGGAGACGGTGCAATTCGGCATCGAGTTCGGTGAGTGCGGCGAGCAGGAAGCGCACCCGATTGGGCGCGGCGAACCGGGCGATGAGCTCGTCATCGAGCACGAACAACGGCACCACCACCGACCCGGTGTGCTGGGCCGCGGAGAGGACGGGATTGTCCTCGACCCGCAGATCGCGAGTGAACACGGCGATCGCGGGGGCCGCCCCGGCTGGGGTCGGCGCGGCGGACGTGTCGGTCGGTCCGTTCATCGCGTGCACCGCTTCATCGCGTGCACAGCGGGGCGATGTCGCCGATCCCGCCGGTGGTGGGTGAGGTCAGGTAGACGCAGGGGCTCTGTCCGGCGGCGGTGATCGCGGCACGCACGTCGTCCCAGGTCGTGGTGTCGAGGGCGGTCTCGCGGGCCAGCACGAAGCCGGACAGCCGAGTCGGGTCGGTCACCAGGGCCCACGAATAGTCGGGCGCCAGGGCTGTGACGATGTAGTTGGTGGCGCCGCGCTGCTGGTCTTGGCCGGGCACTCCGGGGAAGCTGACGTGCAGCTGGGCGTTGGTCTGCGGATCGTTGACGGTGGCGGTACCCCGGATCTCGTTCAGTTCGCCGGTCCACGTCACGCACGAGTTGTGCACGGCGATGTCGCCGCGCTCGGTCAGCCGATAATTCGCGGTCGTGTCGCGAGCGCAGGAAACGTTGAAAACCTGTGGTATCGCGGCTAATTGGCGCCACGTACCGAGGTAGCGATCGACCTCGAGTCCGGCGACCGGACGCGGCGGGCCAGGGAGCGGGTCGGCTGCCGCGGTCTGCGGCAGCAACACCGCCGCGGCGGCGATCGAGGCCAGGACCGCGCCTCGACAACGCCTGGACGTGCTGAGTGTTCTCATCGGAGGCTCCTCAGGTCTGCGGTGACCGGACCAACGCTACCATAAAACGATGCAGAAACGATGCGTATGGGCGTCGTGGTCCGGAGCTGCACCGGTGGACCAGGCAGAATGAGACCATGCTCGCCGGGTCCGCCTCTCACCCCGACGCGTCGGGATACCCGGTGCGTGTGGTTGCCGAGCGTCTCGGCATCCCCACCGCGACCCTGCGCAGCTGGAATCAGCGCTACGGCATCGGCCCGGCCCGCGAGCCCGGCCGCCATCGCCTTTACACCGAGGCCGATATCGCCGTGGTGCAACGGATGCTGGAACTCGTCCGGGCGGGTGCGAGCCCGGCGAGTGCCGCCGCGGAGGTCACCAGCCGGGTGCGGGCGCCCGAACGTGGCGACTGGCAGCCGCTACTGGCGTCGGCCTTCGAGATGGACACCCAGACGATGGCCGAACTGCTCGGCGCGCATCTTCGCGCGCATGGCGTCATCGATACCTGGGAGTTGTTGTGCCGACCGGCTTTCGCGCAGATCGTCGAACGACAACTCGGTGGCGAGGGCTGCGTCGATGTCGAACATCTGCTGTCCTGGTCGATCACCGCGGCGCTGCACAGCTACATCCCGCCGACCGCTGCGGCGAACCCGCGCTCGGCGGTGTTGGCCTGCACGAGCGGGGAAACACACGTGCTCCCGCTGGAGGCATTGCGGGCCGCTCTCGCCGAAAGGGGCGTGGGCGTCTGGATGCTCGGCGCGAACGTTCCCACCTCCGCCCTCTCCGACACCCTCGCACGCACCGACCGCACGCCGGTCGTTGTGCTGTGGTCTCAGCAGGAATCGACCGCGCTGATCTCGGCGATCCGCGCCGGCGAGACCGCTGGTGCCCGGGTGTTCGTGGGCGGACCCGGCTGGGAGTCGGCGATCCTGCCTGCTACCACAACCGGTCTGACCGGTCTCGCCGAGGCGGTGGACCTGATCATCGGCCAGGATCATTGACCGAATTTACGCATCGTTTTCGCGTCGAAATGCGATAGCTTGTTACGGCCGCGTCTGCGGACCGTGATCGCGGTCCAGCGTAGTACGGACGTCGATTCTGAGAAGGTGGTCGGGTGGACATCTGGAGCCGGTATGCCTCGGCGGTCAGCTCGCGCAGGTCGTGGTGGCTGCTGGTCGTGCTCGCCATTGCCGCGATCAGGGTGATCGGTGGGGTGGGGGAGAACGAGTCCGCCGGTGCGGCGCCGACATCGCTGCCGGACGGTGTTCAGTCCGCGCGGATCGAACAGGCGCTCGCGCAGTTTCCCGATGCCGGTTCCGCCTCGGCCGTCCTCGTGGTCTCCCGCGCCGACGGCGCCGCGCTGACCGAGGCCGACCTGTCCGCGGCGCGCGAGGCGGTGGCGCGGGCGAAGTCCGGCGCACCCGGCGACGTCCGTCTGATCACCTCACCTGATGGTGTCGCCGCGATCGCCGAGGTTCCGGTCCCTGCGGAGTTGAGCGGGTTCGCGCTGACCGACGAGATCGACCGTCTCCGAACGGTGTCCACCACCGGCTTGCCCGGCGCCCTGAATCTCGAGGTGACCGGTGGGCCGGCCTTCGGCGCCGATATCGCCGATTCGTTCTCCGGCGCGAACGCCACCTTGCTGGCGGTCACCGCGGCTGTGGTGGCCATCCTGCTGATCGTCACCTACCGGTCGCCGGTGCTGTGGCTGATTCCGCTGCTCATCGTTGGGCTCGCCGACCGGGTCGCGACCAGCGTGGGGACCGGGCTGGCGAAGGTGACCGATCTCAGTTTCGACGGCTCCACCTCAGGCATCACCAGCGTGCTGGTGTTCGGTGCGGGCACCAACTACGCACTGCTGTTGGTCTCGCGCTATCGCGACGAACTGCGCCGCGAACCCGACCATCGGCGTGCGCTCTGGCAAGCGTGCCGCCGAGGCGGACCCGCCATTCTCGCCAGCAACCTCACCGTCGTCGCCGCGCTGCTGATCTTGTTGCTGGCCTCGGTGCCGAGCACTCGCAGCTTGGGCGCGTCGGCCGCGGCGGGCCTGCTGGTGGTGGTGCTGTTCGTCCTTTTCGGGTTGCCTGCCGCGCTGGCATTGTTCGGCCGAAAGGTGTTCTGGCCCTTCGTACCGGAAGCCGGTTGCCCCGATTCATCCGAGACCGGGATCTGGCATGCGATCGCGACTCGCGTGGTCGCGCGGCGGGCCGTCGTGGCGACGAGCGCGACGGCGGCGCTGGTGGTGTGCGCGGCCGGGCTGTTCACCGTCGACGTCGGGCTCTCGCAAACCGAGCAATTCCGGGTGCAGGCCGAGTCGGTGGCCGGCTTCGATACCTTGGCGGCGCACTTCCCGGCGGGCACCGGCGATCCCGCCGTTGTCGTCGCACGCTCGGCATCGGCCGCGCAGGTGGAGCAGGTGTTGACGGATACACCCGGCGTGCAGCGGGTCACCAGGACCGGCACGTCCGATACGGGACTGACGCGCTGGGCGTTGGTGATCGATGCGCCGCCGGAATCCGAACGGGCCTTCGATCAGGTCGAATCGATACGCGAATGTGTGGCCGAGATACCGGACGCCGACGCCTTGGTCGGTGGCAGCGACGCGCAGGCCCTGGATACCCGGGACGCCGCGAGCGGGGACCGCGCCGTGATCATGCCGCTGATCCTGGTGGTGGTGCTGCTCATACTGATCGCGCTGTTGCGGGCCATTCCGGCCGCCCTGGTGCTGGTTGCGGTGACGGTGCTCTCCGCGCTCGCGGCGCTCGGCGTCGGCAGCTGGGTCAGCGTGCACCTGTTCGGATTTCCCGCCATCGACACCAACGTGCCGCTGTTCGCCTTCCTGTTCCTGGTGGCGCTCGGCGTGGACTATTCGATCTTCCTGGTGGTCCGCGCTCGGGAAGAGACGCCAGGGCACGGGACGACACAGGGGATCGTGCGGGCGGTCTCGACCACCGGCACGGTCATCACCAGCGCCGGACTCGTACTGGCGGCCGTGTTCTGCGTGCTCGGTGTGCTGCCGCTGATCACCCTCACCCAACTCGGCATCGTCGTGGGTCTCGGTATCCTGCTCGACACCTTCATCGTGCGCACGATCATCATTCCGGCCCTGTTCGCCACGATCGGCGATCGCATCTGGTGGCCGAGCAAGCCGGTGACATCCTCGGCCGCGGATCATGAAACCGTCGCGGCCAACCGGTGATCACGGTCCGGAAAGCAAGAAACCCGCGCCTCGGCGCGGGTTTCTGGGCTGAACGCTGCTAGATGGCGCGGACGGCCTGGGCCTGCGGGCCCTTCTGGCCCTGCCCGACCTCGAACTCGACCCGCTGGCCCTCTTCGAGGGACTTGTAGCCGGAGCCGGAAATCTCGGAGTAATGGACGAAAACGTCGGGACCGCCGTCATCTTGCGCGATGAACCCGAAGCCCTTTTCGCCGTTGAACCACTTCACACTGCCTTGCGACATACTTTGTTTTTACTTCCTGTTGCGAGCCGAGCGATCACGTGAACTACCCGTGCTCGTCACCCAGCATGTCACACTTGCGGGCCATATCCCGCGCCTGCGCTGTTGAATGGGACACAGTAGGTCATGACGTGACCTGTTCGAGCTCGGTGAGCCCGGCCTCGAGATGGCCGAGGAGCCGTTGCAGATGTGGCACACTGCGGCGGCAGCCGACGATGCCGAAGTCGAGATTGTCGGCATTGGAGGACAGGGTGATGTTGAGAGCTTGACCGTCCAGCACGATCGACATCGGATAGCTGCCGTCCATCCGCGCCCCGCGGTAATACATCGGCTGCTGCGGGCCGGGCACATTGGAGATGACGATGTTGAACGGCGGGCGCGTCATCGACACGAAACCGGGCAGGCTCGCCAGCCCCAGCGGCGACACCATCACCGCCGACACCGCCAGCGCCTGGATCCTGGGCATTTCCGCGAACAGTCGCTTGCCCTCGCGCATCGACGCGCTGATGATCTCCAGTCGCTCGGCGGCATCGGCGATGTGGGTGGCGAGGTTGCACAAGATGGTTCCGACGATGTTTCCGCCGCTGTCGGCTTCGCTCTCGGTCCGCAACGACACCGGAACCATCGCGATCAGCGGGGTATCGGGCAGCGCGTTCTGTTCCTGGAGGTAGGCACGCAGCGCAGCCGAACACATCGCCAGCACAACATCATTGACGGTGACTCCGCTCGCTGCCTTGACCGCGCGGATGCGGTCCAGCGGCCAGGATTGGGCCGCACATCGCCGGGCTCCGCCGATGCGGACGTTGAAGATCGTGTCGGGTGCGGTGAACGGGAGCGTGAGCTGCTGTTCGGTCAGCGCCGAGCGGATCAGCGACACGGTCGACGGCGCCAGCTTCCCGATCGCCCTGGCCGCGCCGGCGGTCCGGGAGCGACCGTCGGGCGAGCCGGAACGGGAACGCTTCGGCAGGTTCCACGGTGCCCGCATCTCGGTGTCCGAGGGGTCTGTGGTGAGAGTGCGCCGCAACAGCCGCTGGGCCGCCACGCCATCGATCAACGCGTGGTGCACCTTGGTGTAGACCGCGAATCGGCCGTCGTCGAGCCCCTCGATGAGGTGCTGTTCCCACAGCGGGCGATGCCGGTCGAGCAGCCCGCTGTGCAGGCGCGAGGTCATGGCCAGCAGTTCACGCACTCGCCCTGGTGAGGCCAGGGCCGCGCGCTGCACGTGGTAGTCGAGGTCGACCTCGTCGTCGTAGGTCCAGGCCAGACTGGATATGCCGCCGAGGATCCGGCCGGGACGTTTACGGAACGTCGGCTCGGTCACCGGTGAATCGATCAACTGCTGATGGATCGACCTGGCGAACTCCGGCCCGGCGCCCTCCGGCGGCTCGAACAGCTGCAGCGAGCCCACATGCATGGGATGCTCGCGTGATTCGTTCAGCAGGAAGATCGCGTCGGTCGGCGCAATCAGGTCGATCATCTCGTCTCCTCACTGCGAACACGCGCGGCACGGGATGCCGGATCAGCCCGCCTTGGCTTGCCTGGACCGGTCCTCGGCGGCGGGCGCGGTGGCCGCCCGCACGACAGGGGTGAGCAGCCGCGCCAGAATGAGCTGATCACGCGGGAGTTTGGTGGCCTCGGGCAGCCAGTTGTGCACGAAGCCGACGGCCAGCTCGTTGTCGGGGTCCACCCAGCCGCCGGACCCGACGAGACCGACATGACCGAATCCGCGCGGCGCGCCGGGAATCGGCAGCGAGTGGTAGCCGAGACGCCAGCCCATCGGCAGCAGCAGGTTGCGGTCGGGCAGATACGTCTGGATCCGCGACGCGGCCCGCACCCGTCGCCGCGACAGCAGCGCGTTGTCGGTGGCGAGGATGTTGTAGACCGCCGCGAGCGCCCGAGCCGTGAACACCCCGTTCGCGGCGGGCATCTCGGTGCGCAGGATCGGAGCCTGCGGCCCGGCGGCGAGGTCGGCGATCCCGGCGGCATAGATCGACCGGATGAAACCCGTACCTGGGCCGATCAGCCGGGTGGTGGTGCGCAGGATCTGCTCGGCGTTCCTGATCCCGAGCGGAAGCGAGGAACCCGACAGCGTCGCCACCGTGACGTCGCTGCCGGCGGGCGGTGTGCCCAGGTAGAGGCCATCGATGCCGAGCGGTTCGGCCAACTCGGTGCGGTACAGCTCGGCCATGCCCTTGCCGGTCACCGCGCGGGCGATGCCCGCGGCCAGCCAGCCGTAGGTGATCGCATGGTAGGCGGGGACGCCGCGGAACCGGTCCGGCGCTGCGGCGGCCAGCCGGTCCTCCATCGCCAGATGATCGAGCATCTCGGTGGTGCTGCGGGCCAGCGGCCCGATGCGGGACAACCCGGCGCGATGGCTCAGCACCTCGGCGACGGTGATCGACTTCTTGCCTTTGGCTGCGAACTCGGGCCAGTATTCGGCCACCGGGGCGTGGTAGTCGATCAGGCCGCGGGCGGCGAGCCGGTGCAGCACCGTGGCGGTGATGCCCTTGCTGGTGGACCACGACACGGCTCCGGTGTTCTTCTGCCATTCGGTGCCCTCGGCGTCCGAGGTGCCGGTCCAGACGTCCACCACCGGTGTCCCGCGATGGTAGACCGCGAGCGCCCCGCCTCCGCGTCCGCCGGCGAAGAACCGCGCGAAAGCGCTGACCGCCCTGTGGTACCCGGGAGCGGCGCCGCCGCGGATCGTAGCGCCACCCGAGGCGGGGCGAACGGGTTCGAGCATGGTCGTCATCCTTCGTGTCATACCGGTGCACGCAGCCGCGCGACGACCGGTACCCATCCACGATACTGGCCGCATTGCCGGCGGCACAGCAGTCGGGCCCGCTGCGCCCGTGGCGTCCTGATGCCAGTTGTATTACGACCGGGCGGGCCGGGCCTGGAATGCGTGCCCTCGACGGGCCGGGGCTGTATGGTCTGGTCCGCCTCAGATCGACCGCGAGGTCGATGACCGACGACCAGACAGGGGAGTCCCGGGTGATTGCCATGGACCAGAGTTTGCGGACCGAACAGCGTGGTGACGGCACCTGGCGAGCGTGGTACGTGGACTCGGAGTGGATGGCGGACGGGTTCTCCAAGCAGGAGGCCGTCGCGGCGGCCCAGCGGTTGCGCCGCGGCGACAGCGGAGCCTGATCAGGCGGATTCTTTGGTCATATCGCCAGCGGTTGATCCGCTGACGCTGTGAGTGTGTCCAGACTGCGTCCTACTGCGCCGGACTCGCGTGCTCGCCCGGTTATCTTCGGCCGGACCACTGCACGGCGAGAGGCGTATCCGGATGACGACTGGCACCGAAACGAAGCTGGACCGATTGCGCGAGGTGCTGGCCATCGCGGCGGAACCGGCGGGTGCGGCCGGGATCGCCAAACGTGCGCAGAAGGGCATCCCCAGCGTGCGGTCCAGGGTGCGGGCGCTGCTCGATCCGGGTACCTTCACCGAGATCGGTGGGCTGGTACGCAATCCGCGCGACCCCGACGCCATGTACGGCGACGGTGTCGTGACCGGCCACGGCCGCATCGACGGCAGGCCGGTGGTGGTGATCGCGCACGACCAGACCGTGTACGGCGGTTCGGTCGGTGAGATGTTCGGGCGCAAGCTCACCCACATCCTGCGTTTCGCGTTCGAGAAGGCCTGCCCGGTGGTGACGATCAACGATTCCGGCGGCGCCCGCATCCAGGACGCCGTCGCTTCGCTGGCCTGGTTCGCGCATATGAGCCGCTGCCAGGAGCGGTTGTCCGGGTTCGTCCCGCAGGTGTCGATCATGCTGGGCAAATGCGCGGCCGGTGCGGTGTACGGGCCGATCAATACCGATGTACTGGTGGCGACTCCGAAGGCGCATATGTTCGTCACCGGCCCCGAGGTGATCAAGGCGGTCACCGGTGAGGATGTCACCGCCGAGGAACTCGGTGGCGCCGAGGTGCAGGCCCGCAACGGGGTGATCCATCAGGTGTGCGAGACCGAGCAGGATGCCTTCGACTGGGCGCGTAAATATCTGAGCTATCTGCCGTCGAGCTGTCTGGAGCAGCCGCCCGTCGTCAACCCCGGCCTCGAGCCCGAGATCACCATGCACGACCTGGAATTGGAGTCGATCATTCCCGACTCCGATCGCGAGGGTTACGACATGCACGAGATCCTGCTGCGGATCTTCGACGACGGAGATTTCCACGAGGTCCGCGCCGCCCACGCACCGAATCTGATCACCGGGTTCGCCCGCGTCGACGGCCGTCCGGTAGGGGTGCTGGCCAATCAACCGCTGGTGCTCGGTGGCGCGCTGGATGCGAATTGCTCCGATAAGGCCACCTATTTCATCCGCCTGTGCGACGCGTTCGGACTGCCGCTGATCTTCGTGGTGGATACGCCGGGGATCCTTCCGGGCGTCGAAGAAGAACGCAACGGCGTCATCATCCGGGGCGGGCGCGTGCCGCGTGCGATCATCGAGGCCACCGTGCCGATCATCAACCTGGTCGTGCGCAAGGTGTACGGCGGTGCGTACGGGTTCATGGCGTGCAAGCAGCTCGGCGCCGATATCAGCTTCGCCTGGCCGACCGCCCGCATCGCGGTGATCGGCGCGGAGGGCGCGGTCGACATCGCGGGCCGCCGGCAGTTGCAGCAGGTGCCGCCCGAACAGCGGGCCGCGGTGCGCGAGTTCATGATCGAGCAGTACAACGCGACCGTGGCGACGCCGTGGGTGGCGGCCGAGCGCGGCTACATCGACGCCGTCATCGAGCCGTCCACGACGCGCCTGGAGCTGCGGCACGCACTGCGCCTGCTGCAGGACAAGGCGGCGACGGCCGAGTTCAACCCGCGCAAGCACAGCTTGTACCCGATGTGAGACGCGGCCGGTCCGCGGCAGTTCAGGAAGTGCACCATGGGCGGTTTCCGGCGTTACGCCGTGCTCGTCATCGCGGCCCTGGTCTGCGGTGCTGTCACCGGAAGCGGTCTCGCCGCAGCCATTCCACTCGATCCCGTCGCCGTTTTGTGCACGGGTAGTGCGGATGGTTCGCGGGGAACCTGCGGGCGGTGGACCGGGTCGAGCCACTACCGGACCGGCACGGATACGGGGCGGTCGGCCGACGAAGTTCCCGGCTGCGTCCACAACCGGCCGTGATCGCCCGGCCGCGGCAACTCATTCGATATGGAAGGCTCCCCGCATCGGATGAATCCGGACGTCCCCGCACATGGGTATGCCCACCGAGCGGGCAGGGCCTGAGCCGCTCGGTGGGCATCCGCCGTTCCTCTATCGAAAACCGGCGCGGGTCACCGGGTTTCGCTGAGGTGCGGCGGCCGGGCTCCGCACCGGACCGGCCGGAGTCGGTGTCGATCCGGTCCGGTGGGCGCCGGTCCATGGGGTGGTCGGGTCAGAGTTGTCCGCCGCCGCCGATGAGCCAGGGGTTGAAGGTGCATTGCAGTTGCGGGAACTGCACCGGATCCAAGGCGTTGAGTGCGATCGACAGCGCGCGTGGGGAGTACATCATCGTCAAATGGTCGGAGATGTCTTGTTCGCAGCCTTCTTGCAGGGTGATGTTGCGGACCGTGGCCCCGGGACCCGGCTTCAAAAACGTCAGGTCATAGGGGTTGGTGATCTCGTCATAACGGGACCCGACAATCGTGTAATCCACCCCGGCCACGGTGTCACCATTGGCGTTGAGCTGGTTGACGAAATCCGAGCCGATGGTCTGCTGGATACCGGCATGACCGACGAAGATCTCGATGAACCCGAGGATATCGATCCCCAGATTGTTGATCGCGCGCCCCAGCGCACCGATCCCGTCGAGGCTGGTGCCGTGATGGGTAGCGCCGTAGGTGATCAGGTTCTTCACCTTCGCCGCACCCCCCTCGAACTTGGTGTACCAGTTCGACATCGACCCACCCTGGGAATGGGCCACGATATCGACCTCGGCCGCCCCGGTAGCAGCCAGCACCCGATCCACGAACACCGCCAACTGCTTGGCCGAGTCCTGGATATAGCCGGTACCCATCACCCCCGGCAACACCGACCCCAGACCACCACCCTCGAGCAGGTTGGAGCGACCATAGTTGAAGGTGAAGGTGCAGAACCCGGCATCCTTGATCGGCTGACCCATATAGGCGAACCCGTTATAGGCATTCATCCAGGTCCCGTGGATCAACAACACCGGCCGCGGATGCTGCGGGGTCGGCTTGCAATTCCAATCATTGGCCCCCGGCGGAGCCGCATCACCATTGGCCAGCCCGTAGGCGAACGCCGCCACCCACGAGGTCTGCGCCGGACCCCAGCCGATGGTGTCGGAGGCATACCCACCCGAGGAGCCCGAGCTCGAGCCCGACCCGCCGTAACAGTCACCGGACCCGTTACCCGAGCCCGCGCCGCTCCCGGAATCACACGCCGACCCCGAACTCGACCCCGAATCGGCCACCGGCCCCGCCACCGACCGCCCCGCGGCAATATAGTCGGCCAAATCCTGCTCCGTCGGCGCGGCCGCGGCCTGCCCACCCATCGCGGTCAACGCCAACGCCGCCGCACTCACCACCACCAGCGAACGCCACAACCGACCAGAGGTACTTCGTCTCATCACGTGCCTTCCCGAGCAACAAAAACGTTCCAGTGATGGCGCCCCCGTAATTCGGCGGCACCAAAACTGCGCCAACGGTATTTGCGGAAAGGCTGTGGACCGATCCATAACGGCGGTGTCTGGACACTTCACGAAAAACGGTCACCGGTGTTCGGAACGATGGACAGTGGAGGGTCACGTCGGCGTGTATTCTGCTGAGAAGTTCGAGTTACCAGTACTTCTGGGCGCAGGCGCCAGTTTCGTGGCGACTCGACTGCGGCTGTCCCGGGAGGGTTTCGGGGACAGTGTGTGCCGAAACAATTCTCGATCAACAGAGTCTGTGACCTGTCCAATCGATAATCCGCAGTGATGTTTTCCGATATGGCTGTGGATACGGTGATCGTCTCGGTCAATCCGCCAGGAGGTCGATCCCGGATGTACCTCGCGAGCATATTCGTGACCTGGTTGACCTTCGCCGCACTCGGCACCACCTCGCTGTGGGTGGTCTGGGCGGCACCCGGGCCCACCCGCGTAAAAGTGCAACGCTCCCTCGGCCCGATCTGCCTGTTGAGCGTCGTGGTGATGCTGGTGTGGATGCAGGTCGCAGCCGGCTGGTAGGGCTTATCGCGTCGCCCCGCGTCCGGAGTGTCGGCCGCTCGGAGTATCGCGCACCGATCGGGTACCGGACAGATGTGCCGCAACCCCTTGCCCCGAACTAGAACGCGTTCTAACTTTGAGGGTGCATCTGTCGACGACGCGGGCCCGGAAGGCGCATGAATGAACACTGATCCGCAGATCACCGAGGTCGATCTCCTCCATCGGGAGCCGTTGGCGGTCGATATGCTCATCCGCTCGCTCGAGCTGTACGCCGATCGGACCGCCGTGCACATCGGTGACGAGCAGCTGACCTACCGTCAAGTGCGCGACCAGATCAGCAAGTTCGCGCAGGCCTACGCTTCGCTGGGGCTCGGCATCGGCAGCCCGGTGGCGATCCTGTCGGCCAATCGGCCCGAGGTGCTGTTCACCCAGGGCGCCAACGCGGTGACCGGCGTCCGGTTCGCCGCGCTGCACCCGATGGGCTCGCTCGACGATCACGCCTACGTCCTCCAGGACGCGGGCATCGAGACCCTCATCTACGACCCCGACAAGTACGAGCAGCGCGCCGCTCAGCTGGCCGAACGGGTGCCCGGGCTGAAGAACCTGCTGGCCTTCGGACCCACCGAGGCCGGCACCGATCTGCTGGCCGCCGCCGACGCGTTCGAGCCCGCCCCGCTGGTGGCCCCGGATGTCGCGCCCGGCGACACCGTCAGCCTCGCCTACACCGGCGGCACCACCGGCAAATCCAAGGGCGTGATGCTCAGCTTCCGCGGCGGCGCGACCCTGCTGCGCATCCAGATGACCGAATGGCAGTGGCCGCAGGAGGTGCGGTTTCTGGTCTGCACGCCGCTCAGCCACGCCGGCGGCGCGTTCTGGAACCCGACCAGCCTGCAAGGCGGTTCCATCGTGGTGCTGCCCGGCTTCGATCCGGCCACGGTGCTCGCCACCATCGAGAAGTACCGCATCACCTCGACGATGCTGGTCCCGACCATGCTCTACGCCCTGCTCGACTACCCCGATCTCGACAAATACGACCTGTCGAGCCTGGAGACGGTCTTCTACGGTGCCTCGGCCATCTCGCCCACCCGCCTGGCCGAGGCGATCGAGAAGTTCGGCCCGATCTTTTTCCAGTTCTACGGCCAGGCCGAATGCCCGATGACGATCTCGGTGCTGCGCAAGGAAGATCACGATCCGGCCGTGCCCGAGCGGTTGGCCAGCTGCGGCCGCCCGGTGCCGTGGCTGCACGTCGCGTTGCTCGACGACGCGGGCAACGAGGTGCCAACGGGTGAGCCGGGCGAGATCTGCGTGCGCGGCCCGCTGGTGATGAAGGGGTATCTGAACAAGCCCGAACAGACCGCCGAGGCCACCGAACACGACTGGCTGCACACCGGTGACATCGCCCGCCGCGACGCCGACGGCTTCCTCTACATCGTCGACCGCAAGAAGGACATGATCGTCACCGGCGGCTTCAACGTCTATCCGCGCGAAGTGGAGGACGTGCTGTCCGCGCACCCCGCCGTCAGCGCGGCAGCGGTGATCGGTGTGCCCGACGACAAGTGGGGCGAAGCCGTGAAGGCCGTCGTGGTGCTGCGCGCGGGCCGCGAGGTGGCGGTGGAGGAGTTGCAGGCGTTGGTGAAGGAACGCAAAGGCGCCGTCTACACACCCAAGTCCATCGATTTCGCCGACAGCATCCCGCTCAGCCCGCTGGGCAAGCCGGACAAGAAGGCCCTGCGCGCGCAGTACTGGAGCGACGGCGCCCGTCAGGTGAACTGAGCTCTCCACGAAGCGGCGTCGGCGGATGATTCCGCCGGCGCCGCCCTTCGTTGCCTGGCGCGGCCATCGTCGGCATGCGGAATGCCAATGACGACCAGCGATTCCGGATCGATGGGCAGGACCGCGACAACGGCTGCGAGAATCAGCGATCCGGTGGCCCGGCGAGAATCGCGGTCACCAGATCGATCAGCTCCTCGAGCACCTCGTCCGGCGACAACCGCGTCCCGCTGAGTGCGAGCATGTCGCGAAGGCCGTCGAGATCGCCGAGCGCCTGAAAGGTCAGGCTCATCGCCTGGGTCAGCCGGAACCGGATGGTCCGGGCGGGAACGTCGGGATAGATCGCGGCGAGCAGCGAGGTGAACCGTCGCGCCTGCGGTGCGAAGCCGTCGGTGATCCGCGACAGCGCGGGATGCCTGCTGCCGATGATCCCCGCGACGATGGTCACCCACGCGGTCCCGCCGGCGGCGATCTGCTCGGCCACCGGACGGACGAACGCCTCGGCCAAGGTGCGGGCAGTGGCGTCGCCGGACGCCTCGATGCTGTCGAGCACTTCGGACCGCCGCTGCGACACCTGCCCGCCGCGCTGTTCGAGCAGGGCCTCGACCAGCGCGTCCTTGGAACCGAAGTGGTAGTGCACCGAGGCGACGTTCGCGCCGGCCGCCGACATCACCGCCCGCAGCGACACCGCGTCGATCCCGCGCTCGGCGAACAGCCGTTCGGCGGCGAGGATCAGGCGCTGGTCGGTGGGTAGGGCGGTGTCTTCCGGCCCGGCCGGCGCGGTTTCCGTCGAAAGTCCTCGGCTCACGTGCGCACCCTAATCGAGCGGTGCGGGCGCACCGTAGAGCGTCACGACCACCGCTCCGCCGAGACCGAGGTTGTGGGCGAGCGCGCGGCGGGCGCCATCGACTTGACGCGGCCCGGCTTCTCCGCGCAGCTGCCAGGTCAGCTCGGCGCATTGGGCCAGACCGGTCGCGCCGAGCGGATGCCCCTTGGAGATCAACCCGCCGGACGGGTTGACCACCCACCGTCCGCCGTAGGTGGTGGCACCGGAGTCGATCAGCGCACCCGACTCGCCCGGCGCGCACATGCCGAGCGCCTCGTAGGTGATCAGCTCGTTGATCGAGAAGCAGTCGTGCAGTTCGATCACATCGACCTCGTCGATGGTGCTGCCGGTGGCGGTGAAGACCTCGGTGGCGGCCTTGCGCGTCATCGGAGCACCGACCACGTCGATCATGGATTCGGTGGCGAAGGAGGTGGTGTCGTCGGTGGCCAGCGCCTGGCCGAGGATCTCCACGGCGCGATCGGCGAGACCGTGTTCGCGCACGAACGCCTCGCTGACGACGACCGCGGCCGCCGAACCGTCGGACATGGGCGAGCACTGCGAGCGGGTCAGCGGATCGTGCACCGGTTTGTCGCCGAGTACCTGGTCCAGGCTGTACGCGTCCTGGAACTGCGCGTACGGATTGCGGGTCGAGTGTTCGTGGTTCTTCACCGCGACGCCGGCCAGCTGCTCGCGGGTGGTGCCGTAGCGGCGCATGTGTTCGGCGGCCGCGGCGCCGAAGAACTGGGCCGTCAGCGGTGCGGTGCCGAAACCGTTGGTGGACTTCAGGACCGCGATATGCCGGTCGATGGTGCTGACCGCCGGCGTGCCCGAACCCGCCATGGCCTCCTTGGTCATCTGCTCGAAGCCGACGGCCAGCGCCACGTCCACCAGCCCGGCCTGCACCCATTCGCGAGCCAGCATCAGCGCGGTGGAACCGGTGGCGCAGTTGTTGTTGACGTTGACCATCGGAATACCGGTGAGCCCCACGTCGTAGAGCGCGCGCTGGCCCGCCGTGGACGGCTGGAAGACGTAGCCGACGGCCGCCCGCTGCACCCGGTCGTAGTCGATGCCGGCGTCGGCCAGCGCCTTGCCCACCGCTTCGGCGACCATGTCGGGGTACTGCCAGTCGCGGCTGGCGATCTTCTCGAATTTCGTCATCCCGACGCCGATGACGAAGGCTCGCTGACTCACGGTGATTCTCCTCGAAAGCGCTGTGCGCGTTGTTGTGTGGTGGTGATCAGTGCTCGGGCCGGTCGCTGCCGACGACCCACAGGGCATGAAATTGCGAGGCGCCGCCCATCGCGTGGCCGATGGCCAGTCTGGCGTCCGGCACCTGGTGGGCGCCCGCCGTGCCGCGCATTTGGAGCGCTGCCTCGGCGAAACGCAACAGACCGGTGGCGCCGGTGGGATTGCCCGACAGCACCCCGCCCGACGGGTTGATCGGCAGGTCACCGTCGAAGGCGGTGCGGCCGGAATCGACCATCTTCCAGCCCGCTCCGGCCTCGGCCAGACCGATGTTCTCCAGCCACATCGGTTCGTACCAGCTGTAGGGGATGTAGAGCTCGGCGGTGTCGATCTCGCGGGCCGGGTCGGTGATGCCCGCCTGCCGGTAGGCCTCGGCGGCGCATTGCCTGCCCGCTTCCGGGTTCACCTCGTCGCGCCCGGCGAAATGGCCGGTCTCGGTGCGCCAGGCCATGCCGTGGATCCAGGCGGGCGGCTGCGGATTGTGCTCGGCGTCGGCTTCGCCGGCGATCACTACCGCGCACGATCCGTCCGAGGACGGACACGACTCCAGGTATCGGATCGGATCCCACAGCATCCGCGAATCCCGCACTTCCGCCACGGTGATATCCGGGCGTTGGATGTGCGCGTACGGATTGCGGGTCGCGTTGAGCCGATGATTGACCGCCACCTGCCAGCCGATGTGCTCGGGTGCGCCGGAGCGGCGGACGTACTCGCGGATGACCGGTGCGAAATGCCCGCCCGCGCCGGCGCCGAGATTGGCGCTGAACGGCAGGCCGCGCGAGAGCGCCCAGGTGAAATCGCCCTCGGATTCCTTGGAATAGGCGACCACCAGCGCCCGGCGCGCGAGCCCGGTCTGCACCAGGTGCGCGCCGTAGATCGCGGCGTGGCCGCCGACGCTGCCGCCGGTGAACACCCGGGTGACCGGCAGGCCACGCGCGCCGATGGCGTCGGCCAGGTACAGCTCCGGATTCATCACCCCGTCGAACAGGTCCGGCGTCTTCGACAGCACGATGGCGTCGATATCGCGGTGTTCGAGTCCGGCGTCGGCCAGGGCGGCGTCGACCGATTCGCGCACCAGCCCGCCGATGGTGACCTCGCGCTTCTTGGCCTGCTTACTCTGGCCGATGCCGATGACCGCGGTTCTCATCGATCTCCCTCCATCAGGCAGATCATGTTCTGCTGGAGTGCGGGTCCGTTGGTGGCGTGGGCGAGGGTGCGGTCGGCGCGACCGTCCAGGATGTGCTGGGCGGCCTCGCCGATGCGGATGAGCCCGGTCGCTGTCGCTGGACGTCCGGCCAGCGGGCCGCCACCGGGATTGATCCGGGCCCCGTCTAGGCCGAGCGTGCGCGCCAGCAATGGCTCCTGATAGCTGTATTCGCACTGCAATTCGGCGATATCGACCTCGCCCGGACCGAAGCCCGCGAGCTCGGCGGCACGCGCGGCGGCGGCGTCGACCGTGCCGGCGCGGGTGAGGTCGCGGGTTCCCGGGTAGTGGCTGTCCATCCGGTGATCGACGCCGCGCACCCACGCGGGCCGATCGGTGAGCCTGCGTGCGGTCTCACCCGCGGCGAGCACCACGACGGCCGCCGCGTCACCGGCCGGCCCCACATCGTGGGCGCGCAGCGGCGACGCGATGTAGGGCGCGTCGAGCAGCTGATCGACCGGATACTCCCCGGATTTCTGCGCGGCGGGGTTACCGGTGGCCGCGGCGAGACTGCGCGACACCACCTCGGCCAGTTGACGTTCGCTCACCGCACCGGACTCGATGAGCGCGGCCGCCTGGAGCGCGGCGATGGCGTCGCGATGCGGGCGCAACGGCGCGAGGAAATACGGGTCCAGCTGCGCCGCCATCACCTGATCCAGATCCTGCGGCAAGGACCCGCGACCGATGCCGTACACCACGGCGATATCGCCTTCGCCGAGCTGCAACCAGCTCCACGCTTCGGCGAAGGCCCACGCCGCGTCCATTTCGACATGCGATTCCGAGATCGGCGGCCACGCGCCCACCGCATCGAGGGATTCGATGTAGGCGAAGGTGCGGCCCTCGAAGAAGTCGTGGCTGCCGGAGGCGAAGAAGTCCACCTCGTCACGGGTGATGCCAGCGGTGTCGAGCGCACGCCGGATCACCGGAAGCAGGATCTCGGCCATATCGTGGCGGCGGTCGGCGGCCGTGCACGGCGATTGGGCGAAGGCGACGATTCCCACCTCACGCATCGGAACCCCCTGCCTCGGCGGCGGTTTCGCCGGAGGAGACGGGCCGGTAGTACCGGATGGCGTTCATGGACGTATCGAGTTCGTCGTCGGCGCACCAGACCGGTTCGACCGCCATGCCGATGCGCACCCGGCTCGGTTCGATCTCCTGGATCAGATGCATCAGCCGGGTGTCGGCGCCGCGAACCCGGATGTGGGCCACCACGTAGGGCGGGGTGAACACCTGGCCGGGGAACGGGAAATTCACCACGCAGAACGTCGAAATGGTGCCGTCGCCGGGCAGTTCGAACGGTGCGGACAGCTCGGTCAGGCAGCGTGAGCAGAATTCCGGCGGCGGCAGGTACACCTGGGCGCAGCTCGGGCAGCGGCGCGCCAGCAGCTGCCGCTGCGATAGTCCGCGCAGGAAGACCGAACGGCCCACCCCCGCGACGTAGGTGTAGTCCATCCGGAACGGATTGGTGAACTCGGTGACGGGTTCGGGCAGCCGGGTGCTCATGAATCCACCGGCTCGAAGCAGACGATGTCGCGGATGCTGCCCACCCGCTCGTCGCGCCAGCGCGGAGTGACCCGAAGGCCCGATGTCATGCGCGCGGGGTCGCCGCCGGTGTCGACGGCATGGAACAGGCAGCCCTCGGTGCCGTCGATGCTGATGAACGCCCAGGCGTAGGCGTGGGGGAGGTCGTCGCCGGCGCGCTGCGGCACCCAGGTCCAGTGTTTCACCGTTCCCGTCGCGGCGAGCTCGACCAGTTCGCCGGTCGCGCGGGCCGTCACCGGATCGAACTCCGCGGCCGGGCACAGGACCGTGCCGCGATCGGTGCGGGCGCCGAAGAGCCTGCCCTCGCGCAGGCCGCCGAGGAAGGTCCCGACCGTGGGGCCGACCGTCCGGTTGAACGGGAATTGCAGGCTGTAGGGCGCGTTCAGGCTGTCCTGGGGTGTTTCGGCTGTCATGAGGCTCCTGCCGACTGGTACCGGGAAGTGGCGGTCGGGCCCCGGCGGGGGAGCGGGCCGCGAGTCGATCGTGACCCAGGGCCGCACCGCGTGTCAATCGGTTGTTTCAATCAGGTGATTGAGGGCATGTACAGCTGGTCGGTGATGTCGTAGTCTGGCGCCGAAAGTAGAACTTGTTTCAGAAGCGTTCCTCGGGTGAGGAGATTCCCATGGCCATAGTCCAATCGCTGCCCGCCACGGCCGACGGCCACCGCAGGCTCGGCCTGAGCAACCCCGCGACCCGCGACGACGTCGGCGAGATCGTGGTGAGCACCGCGGACGACGTGGCCGAGGTGGTCCGGCGGGCCCGCGTGGCGCAGCCGGGATGGGCCGCGCGGCCGGTCGAAGAACGCGCTGACATCATCCGCCGCGCGGTCGAGGTGCTGGTCTCGCGGCGCGACGAGATCGTGGCCACCGTGCAGGCGGAAACCGGTAAGCCGCGGGTGGAGGCGCTCGCGGTGGAGATCGTGCCCTCCTGCGATTTCCTCAACTACTGGAGCGGCCGGGCCCGCAAGGATCTGGCCGACGAGAAGCGGCGGCTGCACGGCTACATCGCCCCGCTGAAGAAGCTCGTCATCAACTATCAGCCGCTCGGTGTGGTCGGCGTGATCACGCCGTGGAACGGACCGTTCGTGCTCTCGCTCAACCCGGTGGCGCAGGCGCTGCTGGCAGGAAATGCGGTGGTGCTCAAACCCTCCGAGGTGACCCCGCATTCGGGCGAGTGGGCGGTGAAGGTGCTGCTTGAGGCCGGCGTTCCCGACGACGTCGTCCAGGTGATCCACGGTGACGGCGAGACCGGCGCCGCGCTGGTCGCGAGCAATATCGACAAGATCTCCTTCACCGGAAGCGTGCCCACGGGCAAGAAGATCGCCGCGGCCTGCGCGGCCCGGCTGATCCCGTGCACCATGGAGCTCGGCGGTAAGGACGCGATGATCGTCTGCGCCGACGCCGATCTGGAGCGGGCCGCCGCCGGTGCGGTGTACCTGTCGATGTTCAACACCGGGCAGGTGTGCGTCGGCGTCGAGCGGATCTACGTGGTGGACAGCGTCGCCGACGAGTTCATTGCCAAGGTGAAGGAGAAGGCCGAGGCCGTCACCTACGGTCCCGGCACCGGCAAGGATGTCGGCCCGCTGTTCTGGGATCGCCAGCTCGACATCGTCACCCGGCACGTCGACGACGCCGTCGCCAAGGGCGCCAAGGTGCTGGTCGGCGGCAAGAGCGACACCGCCGACGGCGTGTTCTTCCAGCCGACGCTGATCGTCGACGTCACCCATGACATGGATCTGATGCGCGAGGAGACCTTCGGCCCGGTGGTGGCGATCATGCGGGTCGCCGACGAGGACGAGGCCGTCCGCATGGCCAACGACTGCGCCTACGGCCTCAGCGGCAGCGTGTTCAGCAAGAATCCCGACACCGTGGTCCGCCTCGCCAAGCAGCTGCGCACCGGGTCGGTGGTGCACAACGACGCCTCGGTGATCTACGGGGTGCCCGAGGCGCCGTTCGGCGGGCGTAAGGACAGCGGGCTCGGCCACGTCAACGGCCGGGACGCCTTGCGCGGCTTCACCCATGCCCAGCCGGTCCTGCTGGACCGCTGGGGCTTGAAGAAGGAGAACATCTGGTACCCGTACACCGACAAGACCGTGCGGACGCTGGAGCGGATGATCGATCTGGCGTTCGGTAGCGCCATCGCCCGCAAGCTCATGTCGTGACGGACAGGCGGGTTCAGGACGATTTGTGCGGCACGCCGATCGTCAACCCGCCGTCCACCACGAACTCCGCGCCGGTCGAATACGAGGACTCGTCGCTGGCGAGATAGGTGACCAGCGCCGAGACCTCCTCCGGATCAGCACCGCGGCCGAGCGGGATCTGCAGGAAGTCCTCCGGGATGCCCTCGGTCATCGGTGTGCGGATGAGCCCCGGGTGGATGGAGTTCACCCGGATGCCCTGGGGCGCCAGTTCCAGCGCGACCGACTTGGTGAGCCCGCGCACGCCGAACTTGCTGGCGACATACCCGTGCAGGCCGGGGCTGCCGCGCAGTCCTTCCACCGAGGAGATGTTGATCATCGAGCCGCCGCCCGCCGCGATCATGGCCGGGGTGGCGGCCTGCATGCCGAGGAAGGTGCCGGTCAGGTTGATATCGATGATTCGCTGCCATTCGGCGTATTCGAAGTCGGCGATCAGGTTGCCGTTGGCGATGCCGGCGTTGTTGACCAGCACGTTCAGCGATCCGAACTGGTCGACCGCGGCGGCGACGGCGGCGCGCCAGTCCTCGGGTTCGCGGACGTCGAGATGCACGTAGGCGATATCGGGACCCAGCTCCTCGGCCAGCGCCTTGCCCTCCTCGTCGAGGACGTCACCGATCACCACCTTGGCCTCCTCGGCCAGCATCGCCCGGGCGTGCGCGGCGCCCATCCCGCGCGATCCGCCGCTGATCAATGCCACCTTGCCGGTCAATCGTGCCATTGCCGATCTCCTCTTCGGTTTATCCCTGACTATTGGTGAAACACGTTACAGAAAGTAGCCGCGTATTCGTTGTCGAAGTGAAGCTCTCGGTTGGGTTGGTCCGGTGGCCGGATGATTCCGTATCGATGACGCTGGGGGCGGGTAGGCGTGGTGTGGCATCATCGAGTAGAACGAGTTCTAGAAATGTGCGCGGAAGAGCCTCTGGAGGTTCGCGATGGGAACCGACCGATCGGTGCGGACCGGTCCGTTCGTGGTGCCTGCGATCGATGAGATCCCCGGCGGACGCCTGCTCGAACTGCCGGGCCGCGGACGCACCTACGTCGTCGACCTGCCCGGCCCGCCGGACGCGCCGACGCTGATCCTGCTGCACGGCACGGCGTGCACCGCGATGCTCAATTGGTTCCCCGCACTGGAAACCCTGTCCAAGCGCTACCGGATCGTGCTCTTCGATCAACGCTGGCACGGGCGCGGCATTCGCTCCCAACGGTTCCGGCTCGACGATTGCGCCGATGACGTGGTCGCCGTGGCCGACGCGCTTGGTCTGGAACGTTTTGTCAGCGTTGGCTATTCGCTGGGCGGTGTGGTGTCGCTGCTGGCCGCGCATCGTCATCCGGAGCGGGTGGCCGGGCTCGTGCTGTGCGCGACGCCGTATCGCTTCCAGGACAAATGGCGCGAACGGGCCTTCCATCGCAGCTTCGCGGCCGTGGCGGGTGCGCTGGGTGACTACCCGTATCGGCGGGCCGAGCGGCTGGCCGGCGCCTTGCCGGAGCTGCCGGTGGCCTTGGTTCCCGGGCAGCTGCGCCGCTGGGCGATGGGGGAGTTCCGCAGCACCAGTGGCTGGGCGTTGACGCCGATACTGGCGGAGATCGGACGCTTCGACGCGACCGATTGGCTGTCGAGCCTGACGATGCCGACGGCGGTGGTGATCACCACGAAAGACAAGGCGATTCCGGTGTACCGGCAGATCGAGTTGGCGGCCGCGATACCGGGGACGACCATCCATCCGGTTCCCGCGGGGCATACCGCCTGTGCGTTCGCCGCGGACCGGTTCGTTCCGGTGCTCGACCAGGCTTGCGCGGCGGTGGCGGCGCGCTTGTGAATGACGACCCTGTTCGACGCCGGTGGCGAACAGGGCGGTCGGTCGGAGCGGTGATCAGCCCCGAGCTCGCGCCGCGGCCAGCAGATCGGCGATCACGGCGGGTACCGCATCGGCCAGCTCGCCGATATCGGGCACCAGTTCACGGCAGGCGATGAATCCGAAATCCAAATCGCCGCAGTTGGACAGCACGGTGACGGTGAGCCCGGCACCGTGGAAGACCGGTCCGAACGGATACATGCCGTCCACCCGGACGCCGAGGAAATACAGCGGCATCGGCGGTCCGGGAACATTCGACACCACCAGGTTGTGCACCACCGGATGCGCCTCGGCCAGCTTCAGCGACGAGTAGACCCGCGAGGCGAGCTGAAAGGTGTTGGGCGGTGCGTACTTCGACCAGTCCTGCAAGAAGTCGGCGCCGATCAGGTCGTGCTCCTTCTTGGCTTCCTCGTTCGCCGCGGCGAGCATCTCCAGCCGCTGTTCGGGATCGGCGATATCGGTGCCGAGCCGGCAGAACAGTGTCGAGACCTTGTTGATGCCTTCGGTGTGCCGGGTGGACTCGTGTACCGAGACCGGCACCGAGGCGATCAGCGATCGGTCCGGCAGCTCGCCGTGGCTGTCGAGGTAGGTGCGCAGCACCCCGCCGACGATGGTGAGCACGACATCGTTGACCTTGACGCCGAAGGCCGCCTTGATCTCCTTGATCGCGCCCAGATCGGCCTTGGTGAAGGCGACGGCGCGGTGGCCGGTGATGGCCTTGTTGAACGGGGTACGCGGCGCCGAGAACGGTAAAGCCATGCCCGCCTGGTTCTTTCGCCGCCGCTGTGCGAAACCCGCGACCATTCCGAGGGTCTTGGGCACCATCCCGAGCACGCCCACTTTGCCCGGGAATCGCACCAGTGCCCGGGCCGCCAGCTCGAGATCGCTCGGTTCCGGTTCGGGCTGCCACGGCTGCGGGTCGGGGCGGGTGGCGCCCGGTTCCAGATCGCACAGGTGCATCATCATGTTGGTGCCGGTGATGCCGTCGACGGCGGCGTGGTGGTATTTGCAGATCACCGCGATCTTGTCGTCGTCGAGGCCCTCCACCACCGACATCTCCCACAGCGGCCGGTCCCGGTCCATCGCGCGGCTGGCGATATCGCCGATGAGTTCGGCGAGTTCGGCACGCCCGGCCGGTTTGGGTAGCCCGACGCGGCGGATGTGGTAGTCCACGTCGAAATTCGGGTCGTCGACCCAGACCGGATGGTCGAGGTTGAACGGCACCTCGTGCACCTTGCGCCGCATATGCGGAATGAGCGGCAGCCTGCGGCCGAGTTCGGCCTTCAGCTCGTCGAAGGAGTAGGTGCCCTCGACGGGGTCGAGAATCAGCAGTGCGCAGACGTGGAGATGCTGGGTTCCGGTCTCCAGATAGAGGAAACTTGCGTCCAGTCCGGTGAGTTGTTCCATAGCAAAAGACTACTAGAACGTGTTCTAGAAATGCGCTCGTTCGACGCGAAGTCGATCACAGTAGCGGGCGATATTGCCAGATCGTGACCGGGTGATCTCGGTCCGGAATCTGTATGTAACTCATGGTCGCATCTATGTGTATGCTGTTGCTACGGTCGTGAAGGAAGATCGACGATGATCGTCGCCGATGCGCCGTGACACGCTGAGGAGTATCGATGAAGCTACTTCGCCGGGGCCGCCCGCGCCCGGACACCGATCCGGGCCCGGTGGCGCTGCATGCCCGCAATGTGCGTTTCGACTGGTCGAGCACGCCGCTGCACTGGATGCCCGCCGAGCCGATCGCCTCGCATCTGATCAACTCCCTGAACCTGCTCCTGCCCGAGGGCGAGCGCATGTTCTGCGCCACCTACACCGAGGCCCTGCCGTCGGTGCGGGACGAGAAGCTGCGCGAGGCCATGCTCGGCTTCATCGGCCAGGAAGCCATGCACGCCCAGACCCACGACAAGGTGCTGCACGAGGTGCTGGCCGCCCACGGCATCGATCCGGCGCCGTACTTGCGTCAGGCCGAATACCTGTTCCGCATCTCGCTCGGGCCGCGCGAGGACACGGGCAATGCGCGCCATCAGCAGCTGGTGGAACGGCTGACCGTCATCGCCTGCCTGGAGCATTTCTTCGCCTATCTCGGCGATTGGGTGCTCAATGCCGATCTGGAAAAGTTCGACGCCGATCCAAGGGTGGCCGACCTGTTCCGGTGGCACGGCGCCGAAGAGGTCGAGCATCGGCACGTCGCCCACGATGTCGCGGTGTATTTCGGCGCGGGCTATGTGCGGCGAGCGGCGATCATGATGTTGGTCTTCCCGGTCTTCCTCGGGCTGGTCCTGCGTGGCACCAAGTTTCTGGTGCGCCAGGATCCGGAGCTGCCCGATTACGGCTACCCCCGGCTGGTACCCGCGGTGTTCGCCGCGATGTGGCGCGGGGCGCTGCCGGGTGTGCCATCGCTGCTGCGCAGTGCGCTGTCGACCTTCAAGCCGGGCTACACCCCGGAAACCGTTGGTTCCACCGCGCAGGCCATCGCGTATCTGGCCGCGTCCCCGGCAGCCCGGGCAGCCGCGTCGTGACCACGACCCCGCCCGCCGACCTGTACGGCAAGCGGCCGCACGACCGCACGGTGCGGCTGCTCGATGCGGTGGTCGAGGCCCGATTGCGGTGGGCCGCACTGGTGCACCGAAGGCCACGGACGCCGCGCGCCGACGACGGCCGGATCCGGGTGGTCGTCGCCGAACGCCGCATCGAAGCCCGCGACACCGACGTGATCAGCCTGGTGCTGCGCGCCCCCGACGGCCGCGAACTCCCGCCCTGGCGTCCGGGCGCGCATCTGGACCTGGAACTACCGTCGGGCCGGCTGCGCCAATACTCGCTGTGCGGCGACCCGGCCGATACCCGCGCCTATCGAATCGCCGTGCGCCGCATCCCCGAGGGCGGTGGTGGCTCGATCGAGGTGCACCGCGACCTCGTCGCCGGCACGCCGATCACGGTGCGTGGACCGCGCAATGCCTTCCCGTTCGCGGTCCCCGGATACGGTTCGCCCGCCACCCGGCTGCATTTCGTCGCCGGCGGTATCGGCATCACCCCGATCCTGCCGATGATGCGGCTTGCCGACCGGCTCGGCGTGGACTGGTCGATGGTCTACACCGGCCGCAACCGCGACACCATCCCGTTCCTGGACGAGGTGCGGCGCTTCGGCAGCCGGGTCGCCGTGCGCACCGACGACGAGCACGGTCTGCCCGACGCGGACGCGCTGCTGCCCGCCGTCACCAGCGGCACCGCCGTCTACTGCTGCGGTCCGGCACCGATGACCGGGATGGTCGCCGACGCGGTCCGGCACCTGCCCGGTGTGGAACTGCATTCCGAGCGGTTCTCACCGCCGCCGATCGTCGACGGGGTGCCCTTCGAGGTCGAGATCGCCTCCACGGGTGAGGTGCTGGATGTGCCCGCCGACCGGACGGCCCTCGACGTCGTCCTGGACACCCGGCCGGACCGGCCGTACTCGTGCCGTCAGGGCTTCTGCCGCACCTGTGCGGTGCGGGTGCTGGCCGGACAACCCGATCACCGCGACACCGTACTCACCGACGCCGACCGTGCCGCGGGGGAGATGCTCATCTGCGTATCCCGTTCGGCGGGTGGACGTTTGACCCTGGACCTGTAGAGGAGACCACCCGTGACCACCCGTTCAACCGAACCGGAGCACATCCGGCGCACCGTGCACAACGGTGAATTCGCGCTCGCGGTGCACGAATACGGCGACCCGGCCGCCGAGACCGTCGTGCTGGTGCACGGCTGGCCCGACACCCACCACCTGTGGGACAAGGTGGTGCCGCTGCTGGCACGCCGGTTCCACGTCGTCAGCTACGACACCCGCGGGCACGGCGAATCCACCCGGACCCAGCGCACCGCCGACTACCGGCTCGAGGAGCTGGCCTCGGACTTCTTCGCGGTCGTCGACGCGGTCAGCCCCGACCGGCCCGTGCATGTGCTGGCCCACGACTGGGGATCGGTCCAGGTCTGGGAAGCGGTCTGCGAACCCGGCGCGGCGCGGCGGGTTGCCTCGTTCACGTCGGTCTCCGGGCCCAACCTCGACCACCTGGGCAAATGGGTGCGTGCGCGGCTGTCGCGGCCGACACCGCGCAATGTGTGGCAGCCGCTGACCCAGCTGGCCTCCTCGGCGTACACGTTCTTCTTCATGACGCCGGTCGTGCCGCGCGTCGTGCTCGGTCAGCTGGCCACCGAGGGGCGCTGGCGGCAGTTCGTGGGGTTGATGAACGAGACCTCGTCGTCGAATGTGTCGGTGGGCAACACCTTTCGCAAGGACATCGTCGACGGTTTGCTGATCTACCGCGCGAACATCCTGCCGCGCATGCTCGCGCCGCGGGAGCGGCACACCGAGGTTCCGGTGCAGCTGATCGTCGCCGGACGCGATGTGGCGGTTCGCCCCGCGGGCTACGACGACGAGCGCACATGGGTCTCACGACTGTGGCGGCGCGACGTTCCCGCCGGGCATTGGATGCCGTTCTCCCATCCCGAGCTGCTGGCGAGCGCGACAACCGAACTCATCGACGCGCTCGCGGGCAAGCCGATACCGCGTGGTCTGCGGCGCGCCGAGATCGGCCGCCGCCGAGGCGAATTCGGCGATCAGCTGGTGGTGATCACCGGCGGCGGCAGCGGCATCGGACGTGAGACCGCGCTGGCGTTCGCTCGCCGCGGCGCCGAGATCGTGCTGTCGGATATCAACCTGGCCGCGGCCAAGGAGACGGCCGAACTGGTGGCCGCCGCCGGTGGGATCGCCCACGCCTACCAACTCGATGTCTCCGACGAATCCGCGGTGAACGACCACGCCCGTGCGGTGCTGGAAGCGCACGGCGTGCCCGACATCCTGATCAACAATGCGGGCGTCGGTCAGGCGGGCGGCTTCTTCGATACGCCCTCGGCGGAGTTCGACCGGGTGCTGCGGATCAATCTCGGCGGTGTCGTCAACGGATGCCGGGCATTCGGTCCCGCGATGGCCGAGCGCGGTGCCGGGCACATCGTCAATCTGTCGAGCATGGCCGCGTATTCGCCGCAGCAGGGGTTCAGCGCATACGCCACCAGTAAATCGGCGGTATTCATGTTCTCGGATTGCTTGCGTGCCGAACTCGCGGGGCGCGGAGTGGGGGTGCACACCATCTGCCCCGGCATCGTGCACACCAATATCGTTGCCACCACCACCTTTTCGGGTGTCGATGCCGATGAGGAGAAGCGCAAGCAGCAGCACTACGACAACCTCTACCGGATGCGCCACTACGGTCCGGAGAAGGTCGCCGAGCAGATCGTGCGGGCGGTCGCCCGCGGCCGCAGCATCGTCCCGGTGACGCCGGAGTCCCAGCTCCAGTATCGGCTCAGCCGATTCGCGCCCGGTGTGGTGCGTTTCGTGGCGGCGCGGGTGAAGCTCACCTGAACCGAGTGACAGCCGAGCCGGCGGCCGTCAGGCAGCGCGCATGTGGCCGCCGGTTCACTCGGTCTTGGTTGCGCCCGCTCTGCGAAGCTCGGCTTCGATGGCGGCGACCCGCTCGGCGCCGATGCCCCACGGCTGGTCCACGCCGACCCGGGTGTCCAGATCCCAGAGCACACAGCGCTCACCGGGGGCCGCGACCATCGACCAGGCGACCACGGTGCGGCCCAGTTGATCCGCCATAGAACCATGTGAGTCGGACTGTGTCGCAACGCCTTCCGGGAAGTGGTGCAAGAAGCGGCCGTAGGCGGCCGTGCAGAACTCGGCATAGAGTCGGGTGCACAGAATGAAACCGTGCCAGGCCTCATCGACCGCATGCGACGGCATCCCGATCACCTGACCGTCGCGCATCGCCGCACCACAGCAGCGCAACCATTGGCGCAGACCGGTGTCCACCAGTTCGCGTGGCTGCCACGGACAGCTCTTGTAGATGGCGTCGGGCAATTCGAGCTCGCGAACGACGCGGTCGACCGTGGCCAGATCGACCGGCTGGATGCTGCGTTTACCGAATCCGAACACAGTTCAGTGTAGGACCGGCGGTCGTTACGCTGCGAGCATGGAGATTCTGATCGCGCTGTTCGTCCTGACCGCGCTGGTCTCGATCGTGGCCGTTGGCGTCGTGCTGATCGTTGTCGTTGTCCAGCGCGTCGGTCGTGCGCAGCATCGGGGCGCGCCACGCGGGCAGTACTGGGTGGCGGGATCCGCCGGAGATCCGGGCGGGGGTGGTGGCCACGACCACGGCGACTACGGCACCGGGGCGGACTCGGGCGGATCGAGTTGCGGTGGTGGATCGAGTTGCGGTGGCGGCGGCGGATCCAGTTGTGGCGGTGGAGGTTCCTGATACCTCCACGCGGGGTACTCCATGGCGATGACGGATTTTCTCATCGGGCTCGCGCTGGTTTTGATCGCGGTCGCTGCGGCGGTGGCGATCGTGTTCCTCATAAAGCAGCGGCGATCGGAAGAATCGACCATGTCGAAGCTCACCAGAGACTCCCAGCGGTCCCGAACCAAGCGCCGCGCCGGCGCCAGGCGTGGCACCGGGTCGGCGGCCGCCGCGGGCGGTGGGTGGTGGAGCATCGGGGGCGGCGGTTCGGGTGATGGCGGCTCGGGTGGCAGCGGCTGTGGCGGTGGCGGCTGCGGTGGGGGAGGAGGCGGTGGCGGTGGCTGCGGGGGTGGCGGTGGCTGAGCCGCGCACGCATTGGTGACCGCTTCCACACTGCGCTTGACCTGAACCATACTTCAGGGTTGAGGCTTGTCGTATCCGAAGAACCGGAAACGATGGAGGTTGGTCATGCGAGCGGTGTACGCCACGAAGTTCGGTGGTCCAGACGTGCTCGAGGTGCGTGAAGTGCCCGAACCGGTCCCCGGGGCCGGAGAGGTTCTGGTCGATGTGGCCGCGGCCGACGTCATGTTCCTCGACACCAAGCTGCGCTCGGGGTGGGGAACCGATTTCTTTCCCGTCGAGCCGCCGTATGTCCCGGGTGGGGCCGTCGCCGGTGTGGTCGTCGCCGTCGGGCCGGAGGTCGATCCCTCCTGGATCGGCAGACGGGTCAGCACCCAGACGGTGCGCAGCGGGGTCGGCGGTGGGTTGCCGATCGGTGGGTACGCGGAGAAATCCCTGGCCAGGGTCGACACGCTGACCCCGGTGCCCGATGACGTCACCCTGGAGCAGGCGGTCGCACTGAGCCACGACGGCAAGACCGCGCTGGCCGTCTTCGACAAGGCCGCGATCGAATCCGGCGAATGGGTGCTCATCACCGCCGCGGGCGGCGGGCTCGGCACCCTGCTGACCCAACTCGCGCGCGCCGCGGGCGCCAAGGTGATCGCGGCGGCGCGCGGCAAGGCCAAGCTCGAACTGGCCGAACGGCTCGGCGCCGCCGTACTGGTCGACTACTCCGAACCCGGCTGGGTGGACGAGGTGCGCGCCGCGACCGGAGGGGCCGGTGTGCGGGTGGTGCTCGACGGCGCCGGTGGTGAACTCGGTGGCGCGGCGGCCGAGGCGCTCGCCGACGGCGGCCGGTTCATCGGGTACGGCGCCGCGGCGGGCGAATTCGCGGCCGTGGACACCGATTCCGCGCAACGCCGTGCGCTCACGGTGCTCGGCCTGTTCGATATCACCTCCGAAACGACCGATTGGTCGGCTCTGGCCGAACGTGCCCTGAAGGAAGTCGCGACCGGTCGAGTGGAAGTGGTGATCGGACAGACTTTTCCGCTGGAGGAGGCGAATTCGGCGCACGCGGCGATCGAATCGCGCAGCGCCATCGGACGCACACTGTTGAGTAACACAAACCGACCGAAATGAATACCAGCGGGTAGCGGATTCTGGGGCTATGGTGCCTGCGTGCTTACCGCAGCCATAGTTGTCATGATCCTCATTCTCGTTGCGTCCGTAGTACATCTCGCCAGCCGTCCACCACGCGGTGCGGCGGTGCCGAACCGGCGAAGTGCCGGCTCTGGCACGGAACGAGAACGGGAACGTCAGTACTGACCGTCCACCTCCACCTAGACGGTGATGCTCGCCCCGGTCATCCGGCCGGGGTGAGCACCACCACCGCGATGGGCCGCCGCGTGCGGGCCTGATACTCGCTGTAGCGACCCTGATTCACCCGATCCACCAGCTCCCAGCGCCGCGCGTACTCCGGGTCGTCCGGCAGCGTCGGCCGGGCGGTCACCCACATCGTGCGCCGCCCGATCTGGATCTCGCACTCCGGGTGCGCCTTCAGGTTCGCCAGCCACCCCGGCGGACGCGGCGAACCGCCATTCGACGCCGTCACCAGATAATCGCGCCCGTCCTTCGCGTAGGTGAGCGCCGACGTCCGCGGTTTCCCGGTCTTGCGCCCGACCGTCCGCAACAACAATGTCGGATTCCCGAACAACAGCCGATGCCCCACCCATCCGCCGCTGTGCTCATAGATCCACTGGTGTGCCTGCAATACTTTCGTGAACACCCCGGCCATACAAACCCCTCAGCAGTAGCGCCAACGCCCCACCCTAACCACGCCCCATCCCGATTGGCCCACGCCGCGCCCGACCCGGTACCATTCTCAGCACCTGCGGACCCACCGCATCCGGGGGCGGTAGCTCAGTCGGTTAGAGCCGTGGACTCATAATCCATTGGTCGCGGGTTCGAGCCCCGCCCGCCCCACAAAACACCTATCTGCCAGCGAAAACGCGTTGTTCGAATGGCCGGCGATCCGCGGGTTCTCCCGTCGGAGCAATGTATGTGCGCGATCGTTGCCCGTCGCGGCGGTGCGGGGGGCTCGCTACACTCTTCTACCAGCTCGATACGGCCGTGGACGGCCGGGACCGACGGGATGCGGCGAGCAGGATGCCGGCCGCTCGGCGAATCGAGCACCACACCGATCGGGCTCGTCTAGGGTGTGGGTGCGGTTAGGCCGCACAGTCAGTGATGCGTGATCAGCGGGATGTTCGTGGTGTGCTCCATCGAATTGAAAGGCGCTGCATGGCAAGGGGCTTGACGCAACTCGAGCTGCTCACCGAGCTGGAACCGGTGGTGGCGACCAATATCGACCGGCACTTGGCCACGGCCAAGGACTGGCATCCACACGACTACGTGCCGTGGGATGAGGGCCGCAACTTCGCGGCCATGGGTGGTGAGGACTGGCATCCGGAGCAGTCGCGGCTGTCGGAGGTCGCCAAGGTCGCGATGGTGACCAACCTGCTCACCGAAGACAACCTGCCCTCCTACCACAGGGTGATCTCGGAGAACTTCTCCCAGGACGGCGCCTGGGGCACCTGGGTGGGGCGGTGGACGGCCGAGGAGAATCGGCACGCCATCGCCATGCGCGACTATCTGATCTGCACCAGGGCGGTCGATCCGGTCGCCCTGGAGAACGACCGGATGGTGCACATGACGCGCGGTGTGCACGCCCCGGAGGGGTTCGGTGGCGTGCTCGATCAGGTCGCCTACGTGACCATTCAGGAGCTGGCCACCCGGATCAGCCATCGCAGCACCGGACGGGTGTGCGAGGACCCGATCGCCGATCGCATGCTGCAACGCATTGCCGCCGACGAGAACCTGCACATGATGTTCTACCGCAACGTCACCGCGGCGGCCTTCGACATCGCCCCGGATCAGACGATGGAATCGGTCACCCACATCGTGAAGACGTTCTCCATGCCCGGCACCGGCATGCCGAACTGGCGACGCAACGGCGTGCTGATGGTCAAGCACGGGATCTACGATCTGCGCCAGCACCTCGACGAGGTCGTGCTGCCCGTGCTGCGCATCTGGAATGTATTCAAGCGCAACGATTTCGGGCCGCGCGGCGAACGCAGCCGGGAAGAACTCGGCGAGTACATGGAGAAGCTGACCCGTGATGTGATCAAGTTCGAGGAGCAGCGCGAACGCATCCTCGCCCGCGAGGCGGCCCGCGAAGCCGCTCGCGTGGGATAGCGGACCCGGGTCTCACGCCACCGGGAGTTCGACGACGAAGCGGGCGCCACCCTGCGGCGCCCCTTCGACACCGATCGCGCCGTCATGGCGCTCGACGACCTCGCGGACGATGGCGAGGCCGAGGCCGGCACCGCCATCGTCGCGGCTGCGGGCCTCGTCCAAGCGGACGAAACGCTGGAAGATCCGCTCCCGATCGGCCTCTGGCACGCCGGAGCCGTCGTCGACGACGTCGATGACGGCGGTGCCGGCGTTGCGCGTGAGACCCACCCGCACCGACGTTGCCGCGTGCCGCTGGGCATTGTCGACGAGATTGCCGAGCACCCGCGCGAGCTGCGAGCGGCTTCCGGTGACCTCGATCGGCTCGTCGGGCAGCGTGTACTCCACCGGTATGCGGTCGCCGATCCGGTGCGAGATCTCCTGTTCGATCAATGCCCGCAGATCAACCCGGTCGGCCCGCGGTTGCTCACCCGCGTCGAGCCGGGCCAGCAGCAGCAGATCGGCCGCGAGCTGCTGGATCCGGACGGTATCGCCGAGCACGCCGTCCATTTCGAGCAGATCCGGATGTGCCTGCGCCACCTCGAGCTGGGTGCGCAGGCTGGCGATCGGGCTGCGCAGCTCATGAGCGGCGTCGGCGATGAAGCGGCGCTGGCGTTCCGAGGATTTCTCCAGCGCGGCGAGCGTCTCGTTGGTGGTGGCGGCCAACCTGGCGATCTCATCGCGCGAGCGCGGTTCGGGGACCCGGCGTGAGAGGTCACCGTGCATGATCTCGGCGAGCTCGCGGCGGATCGCTTCCACCGGTCGCAAGGCGCGGCGGGTGACCAGCCAAGTCACCGCGGCGACCACGGCCAGCAGCAGCGGCAGCCCGATCAGCATGGCGCGACGCGCGTCGGCCACCGCGCTCTCAGCGGTTTCCAGCGAGGCGGCCGCGTAGACGATGACCGGTTGCCCGGTCGCGAGCGTGGACGGAACGGCAGCTACGCGGAAGTTTTCGGGAGCGTCGGCGTCGGGTGGGGTCAGCGCAACGTCGCTGAAGGTGACTTCCGCGGCGCCGGCTGCCGCGTCGGCGGAGCCGGGCGCGCCCGCACCGCCATCGTGTGCGCCGCCGGTACCTGGGCCAACGCCTGCCGCACCTGCGCTACCCGGTCCGCCTGCGCCGCTCGCGGCCTTGTTGCTTGTTCCCGAGTTACCTGCGCCGGCGAGGTCACCGCCGCCCGTTGCCCCTGCACCTATGCGCCCGGCGCTCCCGGCACCGTTCGCACCTGTGGCCGACGAGCCTTCCGCCGGTTCGTCCCCGGAACCTCCATTGCCGACGCCTTCGGTGCCCTCCTCCTCCTCGTCCTCGTCGTCATCTTCGTCTTCGCCTTCCTCTTCCTCGCCGTCCTCTTCTTCGCCCTCGCCCGCGCCTTCGCTGGACGAGCTCTGACCGCTACCGGTCGCCTGTGGCGTGACGTCCGTGAGCGGCCCGGTGATGGTCAGTTCTTCGTCGGCAGCCAGGACGGCCCCGTCGAGTGAGACGACCTGCGCTGGTTCGTCATCCGGGTCGGGGAAGCGCAGCCGGGTGAGGTCGGTTCCCGCTTCGAGCTGGGCGACGATATCGCGCGCATTGCCTTCCGCCTGCAGGCTCGCACTCTCGACCAGGTTGTTGCGCAGCGCCCCGAGCACCAGCAGACCGGTGGCGGTCAACGCCAGCGCCACCACGACCGTCGCGGCGGTCGTGGTGCGCGCTCGTACCGAGCTCCACGGCGAGCTGCGGCGGCGCATCCGGTCAACCACGGTCGGCCGTCAGCCGATAGCCGGCGCCGCGGACGGTCAGGATGGTCCGGCAGGCGAAGGGGGCGTCGATCTTACGGCGCAGGGCACTGATGTAGACCTCGACGATATTCGGGTCGCCGTCATAGGCGAAGTCCCAGACATGTTCCAGGATATCGGCTTTCGACACCACCTCGCCGGCGCGGATGGCCAGGTGCTCGAGGACGGCGAACTCTTTGGCGGTGAGCGAGACCTCCTGGTCGCCGCGCCGGCACAGGCGGGTGGCGGGATCCAGGACGAGCTGTCCGACGCGCAGCACCTGCGCGCCCACACGCGTCCGCCTGCGCAGCAAGGCCCGGATGCGGGCGACGAGCACCACGTAGGAGAACGGTTTGCTGAGATAGTCGTCGGCACCGGTGTCCAGGCCCTCGGCCTCGTCGTACTCACCGTCTTTCGCGGTGAGCATCAGCACCGGCGTCTCGTGGCCCGCGGCCCGCAGCGCCGCGCACACCTGGTAGCCATTCATGCCGGGCAGCATGATGTCGAGGATGATCAGGTCGTAGTCGGCGGTGGTGGCCCGATGCAGCCCTTCGACACCGTCATGTACCACGTCGACGGCGAAACCCTCGGCGGCCAAACCCTTTGCCAGTGCGAGGGCGAGACGTTTCTCGTCCTCGACGATCAGCAGACGCATGCGCCAAGAGTGGCAGATTCTTGCTGAAACGTCCTTCAGGTTGGTTCAGGTCGGCTTCAGCATTGCCCTGCCACAGTGGTCACCACATTCGACAGCACACTCCCACAGGAGGTTTCACCATGGTCAGCATCCTGCGCCGGGCCACCGCCGGACTTCGCTGGGTCGTCGTCGGGGTCGTGGTCCTCGCGGCTGCCGGCATCGGCATTGCCGCGCTGGTTCTCGGCAACGATTCGCACAGCACCATCTCCCTCGACCGCCCGATCACCGAATGGTCGCTGATGGCGAACCCGAGTATCGACCGCCAGGAGGCCATGAACACCGCCGCCGCGCAGGTCCCGGACGGCGTCGCCACCTCCGCCGAATTCGATACCGAACTGGGTACCCCGGTCTGGGAGGTCGACGTTCGCACACCGGCCGGTGTCGAATACGACGTGACCATCGATGCCAACACCGGCAAGGTGCTCGGCACCGTCGACCACGACTGACGGTGCCGTCGCGATCGGCCCGGAGGCGGCGCCGGGCCGATCGTCATATCCGTGGCTCAGGCGAAGGCGGGTAGCTGCACGACCTGCCCGGCGTAGGCCAATCCGGCGCCGAAGCCCACCAGCAACGCGGTATCGCCCGGTTGCGATGCTCCGGTACGCAGCAGCTGGTGCATAGCCATCGGAATCGAGGCAGCACTGGTGTTTCCGGTGTCGACGATGTCGCGGGCAATGGCGACGGATTCGGGAATATGCAGTGCGCGGGTGAGGGCGTCGGTGATGCGCATATTCGCCTGGTGCGGGACGAAGGCGTCGAGCTGGTCGACGGTCACCCCGGCCTTGTCGAGCGCGTCACGGCAGGCCTTCTCCAAGAAGGTGACCGCCCAACGGAAGACCGCCTGACCGTTCATGCGGATATAGGGCCGCTCGGTGGTTCCGCCGGTGGCCTCGGCCTGCGCGACCTCGGCGAAGTACTGCTGGAAATCCTTGTCCTGCTTGATCGCCGCGGTCTGGCTGCCGTCCGAACCCCAGGCGACGGGGCCGATACCCTCGGTCTCCGACGGTCCGACGACGACCGCGCCCGCGCCGTCGGCGAAGATGAAGGCGCAGCTGCGGTCGGTCGGATCGAGCAGATCCGACAGCCGCTCCACCCCGATCACCAGCACATGCCGCGCCTGGCCCGCACGCACCAGATTGGCGGCGTTTGCCAGCGCGTAGCAGAAGCCCGCGCATCCGGCCGACACGTCGAACGCGGCGGTGTCGTGCATGCCGAGTTCGGTGGCGACCACCGCGCCCGCCGAGGGGCCGAGCACCATCTGCGACGACGTCGCCAGGATCACCGTATCGATTTCGCCGGCGGCGAGGCCGGCGGCTTTCAGCGCGTCACGGGCGGCGGCGGTGCTCATGCCGACAATGGTCTCGTCGGCGTCGGCCCAATGCCTGGCGGCGATGCCGGACCGAGTGCGGATCCATTCGTCAGAGGAATCGATGCGTTCGACGATCTCGGCGTTGGGGACGACGCGTCGGGGCCGATAGATCCCGAGGCCGAGTAGGGCAGCATGGGCGACGGGGGTGGCGGTGGCGATATGCGCGGGCACGGGGTTCCTCTCCCTGTGAACCGATCGGTTCACGTCGACGAAGTTCTAACATGGACCGATCGGTTCAATCAAGGCTTGGAGGAATTCAGTGGCCGCCGGACCCCGCGCCCGACTGATCGCCGCGACCATCAGCACCGTGCAAGAGCACGGTGTGCATGCCGCCGGGCTGAGTGAACTGCTCAAACGCGGCAATGCCTCCCGCAACTCCTTGTACCAGCACTTCCCGGCGGGCAAGACCGAGCTGGTGGAGACCGCCGCCCGAATCGTCTCGCGGCTGGTGTACTCCCATGTCAGCGCCATGGCCGACGCGTTGCCGACGGCCCCGACGGTGGAAGGCTGGCTGGACGAACTCTTCGCGTTCTGGCGCGGCGCCCTCGAAACCAGCGACTTCCGAGCGGGCTCGTTCATGATGGCGGCCGCACTCGACGAGCTGACGCCGCCCGTGCAATCCGCGGCCGGGCAGGCGTTCGCCGAATGGACCGCCCGACTCGCCGACGGGCTCGTCGAGGCCGGCGTCGAACGCGCCACCGCCTGCTCGGTGGCCGGGTTGTTGTTGTCGGTGATCGAAGGGGCCATCGTGCAGAGCCGCGCCCTGAAGTCGGCGCATCCGTTCGACGACGCGCGCCACCAGCTCGCGGTGCTGCTGGCCCACTACCTGCCGCAATAACCGCAGGGGTGTTTGCCGAGGCCGTTGCCGGGCATCCGGCCGATGTCGGGGCCGTGCGGCAAGCAACGCGTGCGCGGCCGGTGCGACGAAAGGACCAGACCCGTGCCGAACAACACCACAGTCACAGCGCGCACGCCGATCCAGCTCGCGGCGATGGTCGTGGGCGCGGCATTTCTCCTGGTAGGAGTCCTCGGATTCATTCCGGGCATCACCACGAACTACGACACTCTGGAATGGGCGGGCCATCATTCCGAAGCCCAGCTGCTCGGCCTGTTCAACGTGTCGATTCTGCACAATCTCGTGCACCTGGCCTTCGGTGTCGTCGGCCTGATCGCAGCCGCGAATCCGCCCGCTGCCCGCAGCTTCCTGATCGGCGGCGGCGTGATCTATCTCGTGCTGTGGATCTACGGCCTCGTCATCGACCAGAACAGCGACGCCAATTTCGTGCCCCTCGACACCGCCGACAACTGGCTGCACTTCGGGCTCGGCCTGGGCATGATCGCGCTCGGCGTCATCCTGCCGCGTAAGACCAGCACCGGTCAGCACCTGTCGGGGCGGCAACCGGGAATCATCGAGTAGCGCGGCAGACGAACAGGCGAGGAGGTATCCACCATGGCCGAGACCTATCACGCGCCGTCGCCGCAGACGCGCTCGATCAGCGAGCTCGTCGACGACGCAACCACTCAGCTCTCGCGGCTGGTCCGTGACGAGATCCGGCTGGCCCGCATCGAAATGCAGGACCGCACAAAGGGAATCGCCACGGGACTGGGTTTCGCTGGGGCCGCGGGCGTGCTCGCCTTCTACGGCGGCGCCGCACTGATCGCCGCGGCGATCATGGCGCTGGCCTTGGTGCTGCCGGGGTGGGCGGCGGCCCTCATCGTCGGCGGGGCACTGCTCGTCGTGGCGGCGGTGCTTGGACTGCTCGGTAAGAAGAACGTGTCCGAGGCCGCCCCGCCCATTCCCCGGGAAGCAGTGGAGGGCGTGCGCGAGGACCTCGACGTGGTCAAGGAATGGAGGCGATGATGGGCGACACCGACCCCGACGACGCGGAGCTGCTGCGCATGGACCGCGATCTGACCCGGCGTGAACTCGGTGAGACCGTCGCCGAGCTGAGCGGCAAATTCGATGTCCGTTCCCGGGCCGAGGACAAGATGCACGATGTCGCCGAGGCCGGGCGGCACCGGGTGAGCGAGGCCAAGCACGCCGTGCTCGAAACCACCGATCAGGCTCGCAGCAAGGCCAAGCATCTCGCGCCCGACCCGGTCGTCGACCGCACCGGGCGCATGGTCGAGACCGCGCGACGGCGACCCGCCTATGTCGCCGCCGGCGCCGTCTCCGCGATCGCTCTGATCTGGTTGATCGTGCGCTGGAGGCGGGCATGAAAGTGCTCTACAAGCCGCTCGGAGCGCTCGTCGGCGTCCTCGGCGGCATCGCAGCCAGCGCCGTCTTCGCCCAGGTATGGCGCCGATTGAGCGGCGAAGACCAAGCCCCCGACGCCACCTCCCGCGACTACGGCTGGCGCGAAGTCCTGCTGGCCGCCGCCGTACAGGGCGCGATCTTCGGCGTGGTGAAGGCCGCCGTCGACCGCGCCGGCGCCACCGGCTACCAGCGCGTCACGGGGACCTGGCCGGGGAATTGAATTGCCCGGCCGGGCACTCCGTTCGCCCAAGGCAATCAGTGAAGATGCGCCCGTCATCAGAGGAGGGCGCACTTCCAGTCACTGCCGGGGGAGCCGTGACTCCTCCTGCACACCAGCATCCGATTCCCGCCCGCTTGGAACTCATACGAACTCTCGACGGCATTGCCCGCGATGTCGTGCGTTCGCAGCTCGCCGATCAGCTGGTTCAGCCGCGCATACGGCTGCGACGATCCCACCGCTACCAGCGGGAAAATCCGTACCTCGCCGCGAGTGACCCGCATCAGCTCACGAATAGCCGCGAGATGGAATGCGTAGTCGAGATCCTCGGCGTAGCTGAACAATAGATGCGAGCTGAGCGTCAGATCGAAGGAATCGTTGTCGAACGGAAGCTTCGGAAGAGCGCCCGCGACGTAGCGGTGTGGGTGTTGCCGGATATCGGCAGCGAATCGCTCGGCCGACGTGGACCTACCGCGGCGATGATCATCGGGATCGGCGCAGAACGTCCACCGGTACTGCTCGGGATGCGCGCGAACGAAGTCACTTCCGCGCTCGGCCTCCGCCACCGCCAACGCACCGAGCTCATCCGGTGTCCGATCGAAATAGGCGATATCGCAGGCCGTTACGTCACCACCCCGGTCACAGACCTCGGCCGTGAATGCCGCCGCCCCACCCGGGCAGTCGAGGATGCGGCGAGCGAGATCGGCCTCGGTGAGATCGAACATCGCCCGATACTCCGCCGCCGACCGTGAACTGAGCAGAATGGCGCCGAATCCCGCGGAATGATTGGTGGTCATGGGTTCCTCACTCTCGGGGCCGCCCGCCACCGATGATGCTCGACCGCGCAAGCGCTTTCGACCGCCGGGACAGGCGGTCGAAACGCACACTTCACGGCCGCTGGAGCAGCGGCCACCAAGGCTGCGCGAACATCATCACGGGGTGATTAGAGCACAGCGCGGCGGCCGGCGCCTCTTCGTTTCCCGCGACCAGTCGATCCGCTGCGGGCCGGCATCAGCGATACTCGCCCAAGGCGAGGCGCGTTCCCCTCGGGACAAACCGTTTCGGATACACAGTCAGCAAGTCGCATCGGGTGAGCACATCATTGGCCCGGTGTTGAATGTGCTGCATAGTCGGCGTGACGATGACATCGACGTTTAACGCCTTCGCTTTCACCAGTAACCAACTCAGCGTGTCGTTTTCGCATTCGACTACCGTTCGCGCGACCGAGTACCCCTATCGGGCCGCCAAGGCGCGCGCCTCCATCTCGATCCCGGACAGGTGCCGGTCGCAGAACGAATTCTGGAGATACACAACGGCTTTCATGGTGCGCGCTCCGCTCGAGGTTGATGAGGGCAGCCGATAGCCGGGCGATGGAGGGGCTTCCTGCCTCCCACAGGGGACGGCTCCGGCGATCCTGTGGGAGTCCCACCGAGCGAGGGCGGCGATTTCGGGTCCGCTGGGGGGCTTCCGGCTATCGACTGCTGCGCACAGATAACCGGGTGCGCGGCGCGATGGCACGCCTTCATGGGTGATCCAGCGAAGTTTGCCCATACGTGCAGAAGGCTCTGCCACGGCGTGGGAAACTATGCTCTATGCAGCAACTTTGGTGTCGATTCGCCACGGCGGCACCTCTCATCCATCGGAGCATGCACGTATCACCCAATAATGTGGACCAGTGACCAAATCGACTACGATTCTGCGGCGTCAGCTCGGTCGGCAACTTCGAGAACTGCGTCTAGCGTCTGGACTCTCGATCGTTGAAGCCGCGCGACGAATCGAACGCGGCGCGGGAACCGTCCAACGTCTGGAGAAGGGCGAGAACCCGAAGATCAGGCTGTTGGATGTCGAGGCCCTGACGAAGCTGTACGACGCGACCGAACGTCTGGACGGGCTACTGGAAATCGCGAAACGGGCGAGAAACGGCGAAGGCGAGGGCGGCGCCTGGTGGCATAAGTATGGCGACGTCATCCCCGAAATGTTCGCGCTCCTGCTCGATCTGGAAACCATCGCGTCTTCGCTGACGATGTACCGGCCCGAGCTACTGCCTGGTCTGTTACAAACGGCGGCGTACACAAGGGCTCTCGACTCCGCATATTTTCGGAGGGCAACCCCTGACGAGCTGGACGAGCGCGTGCGTGTCCGGCTCAATCGGCAGCGCATCATCACCCGCCGCTATGACCCGGTCAAGGTGCACCTACTGCTCGAGGAGGCCGTGATACGGCGTGTTATCGGCGGGCCGCGGGTCATGGCCGAGCAATTGCGACACCTGGCCGACCTACCGCCGAACGTCACCGTTCAGATCATCCCGTTCGGCGCTCGATACCCGCTCGGAACCGCAACCGGTCAATACACGCTGTTGGACTTTGACGAGAACACTGGCGAACCCCCAATCGTCTACGTCGAGGGTTACGGCACTTCCACCTACTACGAGCGCAAAGGGTTGATCGACCGGTATCGCAGCGCCTTTGGCCAACTTCGCGGGGTTGCATTGAGTCCGGCCGACTCGAAACGGCTGCTCAGGACAGCGAGTAGGGAGTGCAGAGCGTGAATGCGGACCTGTCTGATGCACGATGGTTCAAGTCCAGCTACAGCAGCGCGGGGCACGATTGCGTAGAAGTCGCCCACCTGGCCCGGGGAATGGTTGGCGTCCGCGACTCGAAGAACCCAACCGGCCCGGCAATCGTCTTCTCCCCGTCCGAATGGGATGCGTTCCTGTCCGGCGCCCGCGCCGGTGAGTTCAACCGCCCGTAGCCTCAACCCAATCCGGTGCCCCGCGACACTGCCTGGTGCGCGGGGCGCACTCATATCGAGGGTCGCGGGCCCCTCGATCTCCCGCGCGAAGGGGGTTGTATCCGGCTCGGATCGGGCAGCGAGCGGGGTCGCTCGTCGGTGTACCAGGCGTACTCGATCCCGCTCAGCGATCCGCCTTCGACCCACGGCAGAACCTCCCCGACGGGAGTACCGTCGCGGTTGCTCACCTCACCAGTGGCGAAGATCCCGTCCATCGACGCAGCCGGCGCCACACCGGGCTCCACCGCCAGGTCGACGCTGGGCGGTCCCACGCCCCAGGTGGCGACAACCCGCGCATAGGGCAGTTGCGCCAGGTATTCCCTCGCGCCCGGCGCACCGGATGACAGCAACTGTCTGACGCCGCCGACCTCCAAATCGGTCAGCGCCCGCGGCTGGACGGGTGTGTTGATCGTCTATCTCCTCGATTCGCGCGCCGCCATGAAGCATGCGGTGCCGGAGTTGAACGCACCGTGGACCATTGCGCCGCGAATATGGACAGTTGTACGTCGTTCGTGCGTACAAAACCGCTGACGCCACGGCCACGGCCGCGATCGGCAATGCACGGCCGATACCACCTTGGGTGCACGCTTCACCCGGATCCACCGAACATTGCGGAACCCGACCTGCACGGACGAGTCCAGCCACCCGAATCTGCAGCTGTTGGCACGCAGCCGGAGGCGTGGACTGAGGTGCGAGTCAACGCACAGGCAAGGGCATTAATAAATCTCGACGCCTGGCCTACCCTCGCCAGGGGTGCAGGCGGTTGAAGATGTTGACTTTGAACGGTTCGCTACGAGCCACTACCCGCGTGTCGGCGACCAGGAACACTTCAACGATGTGCGTGCCGGTATACGCGGTCCGTTCACAATGCAGTTCTGGATCAGGCGAGGGTTTGTCATCGATACGTTTCGCCTGGATGAAGTCACCTCGCAGTGACCGCTCCACCCGCGCATGATCGCCGGTATTGGTGACGCGCCACCAAACACTGGTGTCAGTGGGTCCGCTTCGATCTGCCTTGAACTCGATGAAGCAGCCCGGGAACAGCAGACGACCGTCGTTCGGATACCCGATTCTCCTGCCACGCCGCCCACGGCGGCTCCATGCTCGGATGGACACCTGGTACCGCGAATCAAGGCGCTCGACCCACCCGCGGCTTGCTGGCCCTTTCGCGTGAGAAGCGTCAGCCAGTTGGACGGGGAACACATCTTTGGGGACCGCGGGAAAGTCGTCGCCGAGAAGGTCCCGCCATGTCTCGACAGCTTCCACCAAGTCGTTGGTTCCTGTGGCGGCGGAAACGAGCTGAGCAGCCTCAGCCAGTTCGCGTTTGAATTCC
>NZ_BAFY01000325.1 GCF_000308555.1 Nocardia cyriacigeorgica NBRC 100375
TGCCCTGCCTCGTGCTCGGCGATCAATCGGCACCCTGCGCGGGCTCACGCGCGCGGGACTGCCCGATCCCGGGACACCCCTGCCTCGACAACATCACCGATGCGGCCGTCATCGCGGCGGTCGACGAATTGGCCACGGCCGCGGTCCGGTCATCGGTTGCTCTGCCAGGGCCGACCCCGGCGTAGCGCGGCGTCGTCCGTTGACCGGGCGGCGTACCCGTCCGGACTGTTTCAAGAGCAGGAACCCGGGCATGCCCCACACAACGGTGTCGACGGTCGGCACTCGGCAGCGGAGAAGGAGGGACGATGTACAGCGCCTCGACACCCTCCCGGCCCGCCGAACCGGACGAGCACCCGGCCGCGGTGCTGTTCGATCGGGACGACACCCTCATCAGCGATACCGGATACATCGCGGACCCGGATCTGGTGCGTCCGCTGCCGGGCGCGCGCGAACAGCTGCGGCGGTTGCGTCGCGCCGGTATCAGGACCGGGATCGTGTCGAATCAGTCCGGAGTGGCCTCCGGCCGGATCAGCCCCGCGCAGCTGGCCGCTGTGAACGCGCGGGTGGAGGACCTGCTCGGCCCGTTCGACACCTGGCAGATCTGCGTGCACGGTCCCGCCGACGGCTGCGCCTGCCGCAAACCGGAACCGGGACTGGTGCTCGGCGCGGCGGCCGCGCTGGGAGTGGACCCGTCGCGATGTGTCGTGATCGGCGATATCGGATCCGATGTGGAGGCCGCGCTGGCCGCGGGCGCCGCAGCCGTACTGGTGCCGACGCCCCGCACCCGCCCGGCCGAAACCGAACGGGCCCGGCGACTGGCGGCGGTGGCGCCCGACCTCAGCCGGGCGGTCACCCTCGCTCTCGCGGGGCCGAGGACGGGAAGGAGTAGTCGTGAGTAGCGCCGAGAGCAGGGCCGACGGCAGGCCGGTGAACCTCGATCCGCGCAGTCGCGTGCGGGCCGCCGAGCTGGAAGAGCACTTCGACGCGCTCGGGCGCGCGTTGCACCAGAACATGCGCTCGGCCGCCGAACACGTCCTGGCCTGGGGCGTGCGGCTGGCCGAGATCTACAGCCACGACGGACGCTTGTTCGCCTGCGGCAACGGCGGCAGCGCCGCCGAGGCCCAGCATCTGACCGCGGAACTGACCGGTCGCTTCCGCGCCGAACGCAAGCCGCTGTCGGCGATCTCGCTGCACGCGGAAACCTCGAGCCTGACCGCGATCTGCAACGACTACGGTCCCGATGAGATGTTCGCCAGGCAGCTGTTCGCCCACGGGCGACCCGGCGATGTGCTGATCACCCTGTCCACGAGCGGTTCCAGCGCCAATGTGGTGGCAGCGGCCAAGGCGGGCAAAGAGATCGGGATGGCCACCTGGGCGATGACGGGGCCTTCACCCAATCCGCTGGCCGCACTCTGCGATGACGCCATCCCCGTCGACGCGGACTCGGTATCGGTCGTGCAGGAGATGCATCTGGTGCTGGTGCACTCGCTGTGCGCCGCACTGGAATCGGCGATGGGAGTGGGCCGTTGACGAGCGGCGGTCCGCTGGTGGTCCTCGGCGACGTGCTGCTCGACATCGACATCGAAGGCCGCGCCGAGCGCCACAGCCCCGACGGGCCGGTGCCCGTCGTCGACGTCACCAGCCGGTCCTACCGTCCCGGTGGTGCCGGCCTGGCGGCGACGCTCGCCGCTCACTACGCCGAAGACGTCGTGCTGGTGGCCGGATTCGCCGACGACGAGCCGGGCCATCGGTTGCACGCGCTGTTGTCGCACCGCGTGCGGGTGGTCGAACTGCCGTTCTACGGCAGCACCGTGTGCAAGGAGCGGGTGCGGGCCGCCGGTCCCTGCGCGGGCGGCGCGAGCGCTTCGGTGCTCACCCCGATCACCCGGCTGGACTTCGGCCACGGCCGGACCGTGGCGGGCCCGGTGAGCGAGGACGCGCGGTCGGCGCTGGCCGAGGCCCGAGCGGTGCTCGTCGCCGACTACGGGCGCGGGGTCGCCGCGCATCCGCAGATCCGGTCGCTGCTCGAGCAGCGACCGCGGCGGACTCCACTGCTGTGGGACCCCCATCCGGCCGGGCCGAGCCCCGTCCGCGGCGCGGACCTGGTGACGCCCAACCGGCCCGAGGCCGAGCAGCTCGTCCCCGATGCCCCCGGCTTCGGTGATCGGGCCCGCGAGCTCGCGCGGCGCTGGTCGGCGCGGGCGGTCACAGTCACCCTCGGCGCGGACGGAGCGGTGTTGTCCTGCGCCGGTCGGCCCGAGGTCGTCCATATCCAGGTTCCAGCGCCCAGACCCACCGCGGTGCACGACACCTGCGGTGCCGGCGACCGGTTCGCGGTGGCCGCGGCGATCGCCATGAGCGCGGGCGCCGGCGCCGAGGACGCCGTCCGCGAGGCCGTCGCGGCGGCGTCGGCCTTCGTCGCCGACGGCGCGGCCGCCGCCTTCGCCGAGACCGCCGCCCAGACCCCCGCACCCGAACTCGCCGCGAGCGACCCGAGCTGGTGAGCCCCACCCTGGTCCTGCGCGCACTCGGTCTCGGCGACCTGCTGACCGCGGTCCCCGCCCTGCGCGCCCTGCGCCGCGCCAACCCCGAGGACCGGCTGGTGCTGGCCGCCCCGGAATGGCTGCGCCCGATCGTGGACCTCAGCGGCGCCGTGGACGATCTGCACCCGGTGCCGGGACTCGGCGCGTTGCGCTGGCCCGGCCCGCCGCCGGCGACAGCGGTGAACCTGCACGGTCGCGGCCCGGCCAGCATCGCCGACCTCGCGGCCACCGCTCCCGGTCGCCTGATCACCTTCGGACACAGTAATTTCCCGCAGTTTCCGGGCCCGGCCTGGCCCAGCGACACCCATGAGATCACCCGCTGGTGCGGACTGCTCGAATGGGCGGGCATCCGCACCGATCCGACGCAGCTCGGCCTCGATCCTCCCGCCGCGACGGCACCCGATCCCGCCCGGATCCTCGTGCACCCGGGCGGAAGTTCGGCCGCCCGTCGCTGGCCCGCGCCGCGATTCGCGCGGGTAGCGGCGCACCTGCACCGACGCGGATACCGTGTGCTGATCACCGGCGACGGGCCCGAACGCGCACTGGCGAGGCAGGTCGCGGGCGCCGCCGGCCTGGACACCGACGCGGTGGTGGCAGGCGCGCTCACATTGGGCGAGACGGCCGCGCTGGTCGCCGGGGCGCGCTTGCTCGTGTGCGCCGACACCGGTCTCGCGCATCTGGCCACCGCCTTCACGACACCGTCGGTGGTGATCTTCGGGCCGAACCCACCGCGCTGGTGGGGTCCACCGCCGCGACCCGAACACCGCGCGCTGTGGGCCGGGCACATCGGCGATCCGCACGCCGCAACCCCGGACCCCGGGCTGCTGGCGATCAGCGCCGCCGACGTCATCGAGGCCGTCGAGGACCAACTGAGGCGCCCGTGGTCGCCGCGCGGAGCCGTTACCGCCGACGCGATGAGCGCGGTGACCGACCGTGAACACTGAGGGCAGCGAGGATGATCCGGTGATCGTCGGCATGGTCGCCGACCCGGACCTGCCTGCCCGACTGGCCCACGAGCTGAGCACCGCTCTGCCCGACCTGCTCGCCCGCCGCGTCCGCGACGTCGACTGGCAGGTCGAAGTCGTCTACGACCCGTTCGAGGCGATGTATCCCGACGACGAACACCTCATCGACAAAGCCGCCCAGCACGTCCGCGACACCGACTGGGACCTGGCACTGTGCCTGACCGACCTGCCGATGCGCGCCGCCGACGGCGTCGTCCTCGCGAGCCTGGACGAGCGCCATCATGTCGCGTTGATTTCCCTGCCCGCGCTCGGCGGCTGGCGACTGCGGCATCGCCTCCAGGAACTGGCGGTGCGAATAGTGGATGCTCTGCGTCCTCGGGAGGGGCGGGCGCCGGACCGAGAACTGCGGCTGCCGCGCCCGTTCCACCGCGCCACGCTCGACGCGAACGACGACATCGCGCGGGTCCTGCTGGGGCGGGTCACCGGCATGCCCCGGCTGCTGGCCGGAATGGTGCGGGCGAACCGTCCGTGGCAGCTGTTCCTCGGGCTGTCCTCGGCGCTGGCGGGCGCCCTGGCCGGCACGGCCTTCGGCGTGTTGTATTCCACCATCTGGCAATTGGCCACCGCACTCGAGCCGGTGCGCCTGGCCGGGGTCGTCGTCACGGCGGTCGCGGCGCTGATGATCTGGACCATCGCCGGGCACGGGTTGTGGGAACGCGACGACCCCACCGGCATGGCCAAGGGGCACGACCTCACCCTGCGCAACGCGGGCACCATAGCCACGGTGGCGGTCGGCACGATCGTCTTCTTCGCGGCGCTGTTCCTGCTCACCTGCGCTGCCGTCGGGCTGATCATTCCGCCGACCTATCTGGCGAGCGTGCTCGGCCGCTCGGTCGGTGTCGGTGACTACCTGACCATCGCGGCCATGGCAAGCGCGCTCGGTACCGTCGCCGGTGCGGTCGGTTCCGGACTGGAAGACGACACCACGGTCCGCCGCGCCACCTACGGGTATCGGGAGCGGGAACGACGCGACCGGGTAGCGCGCGACCGGGACAGATGAATCGCTCGGCAACGGTGTGGCCGGCGAGCGCGCGGGTATGCCGGTAGGGCAATCGACACTCGGGGAGGACCGATGCGCGTGGTCGTGATGGGGGCGACGGGGAACGTGGGTACCGCCGTGGTCGATGCGCTGGTCGGCACACCGGAGGTGACCGCCGTCGTCGGCGCCGCCCGCAGGCGCCCCGCCGACGAACGCGTCGGCGTGGAGTGGGTGGCCGCCGACGTACGCAACGACGATCTGGCGATGCTGTTCCGCGGAGCCGATGCCGTGGTGCATCTGGCCTGGCTGTTCCAGCCGACGCACCGGCCCCTCGACACCTGGCGAGCCAATGTCGGCGGCACCTCCCGCGTGCTGGCGGCCGTGGCCGAAGCGCGGGTGCCCGCTCTGGTCTACGCCTCCTCGGTCGGTGCGTACTCGCCGTGCGTGGATGATCGGCCGGTCTCGGAGTCCTGGCCCACCGAGGGCTGGCCGGGGGCGGCGTACATGATCGAAAAGGCGTATGTGGAACGGCTGCTCGACACCTTCGAACGGCAGCATGCCGACTGCCGGGTAGTGCGGATGCGTCCCGCCTTCACCTTCCAGTACGCCTCGGCCAGCGAGCAGCGCCGGTTGTTCCTCGGACCGCTGATGCCGAACCCGCTGCTGCGGCCCGGTCTGCTGCCGGTGCTGCCTTATCCGCGTGGGATGCGGTTCCAGGCCGCACACAGCGTCGACATCGGGCTGGCGTACGCGCTGGCCGTCGCCTCCGACGCCCGCGGTCCGTTCAATCTCGCCGCCGAACCGGTGATCGCCCGCGCCGAGCTCGCCCGGATCCTGCGCACCCGCGCAGTCGAGGTCCCGCCGCGGCTGGTGCGCACCGCACTGGCGGCGGCATGGCATCTGCATCTGGCCCCGGCCACCCCTGGGCTGTTCGACGCAATGATGCATCTGCCCGTCATGGACACCACCCGCGCCCGCGTCGAGCTCGGCTGGACCCCGAGGATCAGCTCCTCGGAGGCGCTCACCCAATTCCTGGACGGATTCCGAGCCGGCGCCGGCGGAAAGACGCCACCGCTGGCCGCGGACGCCGGCGGCGCCTGGCGCCACCGCGAGTTCAGCTCCGGGATCGGCGGCCACGATCCCGTCGACCGATCGCTGTCCCACGGCACCCGCTGACCATCCTGTGTCGGCGCGGTCTCGCCGGGTAGCCGACCATCATGGCAACTATCGCTCCCTTACCGAAGGAACGCATCGGCGCACCGTTGCGCGCCGTGGTCACCGGCTCCGATTCCGGCATCGGCCGCGCCATCGCGGTTGCGCTGGGCGGCGGTGGCGTGGATGTGGGTATCACCTATCACCGGGACGAGCAGGGCGCCGCCCGGACCGCCGAGCTCGTCCGTGAACGTGGCGCGATCGCGGCGGTCCGGCAACTCGACCTCGACGACCTGCCCACCAGCACGGCCGTCATCGACGAGTTCGCCGAGGAACTGGGCGGGCTGGACGTGCTGGTGAACTGTGCCGGAACAGGCTCGGCCACGCTGGTCATGGACATGGATTTCGACACCTGGCGCCATGTGCTTTCGGTCGACCTGGACGGCGCGTTCCTGTGCTCGCAGCGCGCGGCCGCGCACATGATCGAGGCCGGTCGCGGCGGACGCATCATCAACATCACCAGCGTGCACGAGCACGCGCCGAAAGTCGGTGCGGCGCCGTACTGCGCCGCCAAAGCCGGGCTCGGGGCACTCACCAAGGTGCTGGCCCTGGAACTGGCCGAGCACAACATCACGGTCAATTCGGTGGCGCCGGGGGAGATCTCGACGCCCATGACCGGTCAGGAAGACGTCGATCCGCGTGAGCAACCGCGGCCAGGGCTGCCGTTGGGCCGACCGGGCCACGCCGACGAGGTCGCCTCCGTGGTGGCGTTCCTGGCCACTCCCGCCGCCGGCTACGTCACCGGCGCCTCCTACGTCGTCGACGGCGGCATGCTGCTGATGGGACCGCAGTCCAGCCAGCTCGTCCCCGACGAGAAGTGGCGCAGACCCTGAGTCCGGGTTTGACCTTGACCCTGCGTCAGGGTTGCAGCCTTGACCCATGACGAACAACAGCACGTCACCGGCGCGGCTCGCACCGCCGGTCGGCGGATTCCAGGACATCGACGGCCGGTGCCTCTTCGTGCATCGCTCGGGTAGGGGCGGACCGGCCGTGGTATTCCTGCCGGGCGCGAGTGCGGTAGGGCTGGACTATTTCGGTGTCCAGCAGGAGGTTGCCCAGTTCACCACCGCCGTCGTGTACGACCGCGGCTGCACCGGCTACAGCGACCCGCTGCCGTTACCACGCACGGGCGCCGCAGTGGCCGCGGAGTTGCGCGAACTGCTGCGCGCACAGCACATCGAGGGCCCCTATATTCTCGCGGCGCATTCGCTCGGCGGGCTCTACGCGCACCGATTCGCCCAGCGCTATCCGCAGGACGTGGCGGGGCTGGTCTGGCTGGACGCGCTGCATCCCGACTGGGACGACTACATGCCCGCCGCCGCGAGCCTGGCCGCCGCCGAGCAGACGGGGCCAAGCCTCGAGCAACTCGAACGGATGCGCCCGGCCCTGCGCGGCATCCACACCGAACTGCTCGCGCACTACCCGGAACATGTGCGTGAACCGCTGGTCGCGGCCAAATTGAGCACCGACTGGTTGCGCAGCGGCGTCGCCGAACGCACCGGTCTGGCCGAACTCGCCGCCGAACTGCGGGCCGGACCGGACCTGTCTGATGTGCCCGTTATCGCCCTCAGCGTCGTCGGCGTCGATCCCGAGCAGGACCAGATCTCAGCAGAGATGGTGCAGCAGATGCACGATGGCAGGACGCGCATGGATGCAGCGCGAGTGGCCGCGGTCGCGCATGGCGAGCAGCGCATCCTGGCCGATACCGTGCACCACCGGCTGTGCTTCGACCGGCCCGATGCTGTCGTGCAGGCGATCCGCGATGTCTTCGACCGGGCTGCCCGGCCTTAGACTCGGCGCGATCGCCAACCACGACCCGAGGAGGACGGTGCTCACGATCGGACAGCTCGCCGCGACCGCCGGCGTCACCGTGCGCACCGTCCGCCACTACCACCACGTCGGCCTGCTGCCCGAACCCGAACGCGACGCCTCCGGTTACCGCCGCTACCGCGCACAAGCGGCGGTGGATCTCATCCGGATCAGAACCCTCGCCGACGCCGGAGTGCCGCTGGCCCGCATCGACGCTCTGCTGCACGCCCGGCCCGCCGAGTTCGCCGCCGCCATCACCGACATCGACGCCGACCTCCAGCGCAGAATCGACGAGCTCAGCGAGTATCGCCGCAGGATCGCCGAACTCGACAGTGGCGAACGGCTCGTCCTGCCGGTCGAGGTGGTCGACCTGCTGGACCGGATGCGCCGTCTCGGCATCAGCGACCGGCGCATCCGAGCCGAACGCGACTCGTGGATCCTGATGCAGGCGCTCGAGCCCGGCGCCGTGGCGCACCGGATCCGCGAGAAGACTGCTGCCTTCGACGATCCCGACACCACCCGCCTGTACCTCGCCTGCGATCGCGCGATGAACTGGGCCGCCGACGATCCGCGCCTGGACCCGCTCATCGACGAACTCGACGCATGGAAGATCCGCCATGAGCGAGACAGCGGCCGCTCCGGACATGTAGCGCTGGTGTTTTCCCGGATCACCGAGGAAACCCCGGCCTGGCAGCGCATCGTGGAGGTGCTCACCCACCGTGCCGAGCGGCGCCGAACCGCCCAGCCGGACAACTGAGCGGTGCGGATATCACTCCGTCGAGCCGTTGCCGGCCCGTCCCCGGTGCGAGCGGCTACCAGTACTGATGGCGCTGCCCGTCGGTGTCGCCGATCCAGATGACCGCGTCGGCGCCGTCCAGGTCCGCCGGGGTGAGCGGGATGTGGCCGGGCATCATCGGTGCGCCCGCACGGATGTCCGCGGGCAGCGCGTCGCGCAGTTGCCCGGCCGGGAACAGGGCGCGGCCGGTGGTGGCGGCGGCCAGCACACCCTGGAGGGTGCCGGGATCGCTGTGCGGGTTGGCGTCGGCGGCGATGAAGGCGTAGCGCTCGCCGAGCGCGAGGGCGATGAGCGCGCCGGTGTTACCCCACCTCACGTCGTTCTCGCCGACCGCCATCGTCGGCGTCGCGTACTGCAGGTGCACGTTGTGGGCGAAGACCAGGGCCGGCCCGCGGTGTTGTTCGCGGGCGCGGATATCGAGCAGGTTGTCGGCCATCATCTCCGCGCGCACCGCCAGCATGTGCGCGAGGCGTTCAGCGCCGGATTCGGCCATGGCGGCGTGGAACCGCAGCTGGCCCACGGCGGTACGGGCGTAGGCGACGGCCCGGTCGTAGCGGTCCGGATCCGCCCGGCGCAGGGCGGGCGCGGCACGTCGCAGCGCACCGGCGAGATCGTCGGCGAGGATGCGCAGGGCGCGAGCGCGTCCGCAGTTGCCGACGGCGGCCCCCGGGTCGTACAGGGCGGCCTGATTCGTCCAGTCGGCGTCGTCGCCGAGCAGCGCTTCCAGCTCGCGAGCCGACTCCGGCCGCAGCGGCGCGGGCAGATACTCGACGACAGCGCGCAGCGCAGGCCTCGGACTCGCGATATCGACCTGATCGCCCGGAAAGTCGAAGCCGTAGAAGCGGATCCGATCCTGCGGCGGGCGGCCCGCGTTGTATGCGCGCAGCCATTCCACGAGCTCCCGGTTGCCGGGCACGCCGCCGAATCGGTGGCTGAATCCGGTCGCGAGCACGGTGTCGATCTCGCCGCTCGCCCCGTTGACGTAGTCGTTCACCAGGTCGGCGGCGAACATGTCGATCTCCAGCACGATCGACCGGAAACCCCGGTCCACCAGCTGCGCGAGCAGCTCGTTGCGCAGCACCGGAAAGGCTGCGATTCCGTGGGTCGGTTCGCCGAGGCCGAGCAGGGCCGTCGGCTCGGACCGTGCGGCCAGCAGCTCGCCGACGGCCCGGCCCAGGTTCGCCGAATCGTCGCATTCGCGCCCGATCGCGCGCAGTGAGATGGCAGTGGACATGGATACCCCTTTCAGAAGGACCTGGCCTCGACGCTATCGTTGAAGAATCGGGTGAAACTTCTGTCACGACGAGCTGGCCCTTCTTACTGAAAGCCTCAATCGGAGGTATGCGCTGCGACCGGTCGACCTCGCCCGCGAACACCACTTGTCCGCCCAGGCGATCCGCAACTATGAGGACGCGGGCATCCTCCCGCCCAGCGAACGCACCGCTGCGGGCTACCGCCGCTACACTCCGCTGCACGCCCAGGCGCTGCGCACCTTTCTCGCCTTACGCGTCGGCCACGGCCATGACCAGGCCACCCAGATCATGCGCGCCACCAACCGCGGCGACACCGAATCCACCTATCGCCTCATCGACACCGCGCACGTCGCCCTGCTCGCCGAGCGAGAAACCCGCCTCGAGGTCGCGTCGGGCCTCGGCGCTCTGTCCACCACATCGCCTTCGGTGCCCGGCCCACCCCTGACCATCGGCGAACTCGCGCGCCGCATCGATGTGCACCCCGCGACGCTGCGCACCTGGGAATCCGAGGGCATCCTGCATCCACATCGCAACCGCACCACCGGCTACCGCGAATACGGCCCCGACTCCGTCCGCGACGCCGAGATTGCCCGCCAACTCCGCCGCGGCGGCTACCCGCTGCACAAGGTCGCCCAATTCCTCGACTCGGTCCGTGACGCCGGCGGCCCGGATGCCCTGCGCGCCTTCCTCGACGCCTGGCAACACCGCCTCGACGCCCGTAGCCGCGCCTTACTCAGCGGCGCAGCACAATTGGATGTCTATCTTCGCCTGATCGACCAGAGCTAGCCTGCGTCGGTTGTTGCCGACACAACGCTGTCGAGGCGGGAAGGGTACGCCGTCAACCCGAGGCCTCGATCTCGTCGGCGTAGCGCTTGCCATCGCTCGAGCACAGGATCGTCAGTAGCGGGAAAACCACCAGCGGCGTGGCGAAGACGAGGTTGGCGGGAGCGGAGTAGTAGAACGCATCGATCGGCAGCCACGCGAGAACCGCGGCGATCAGTTGACCGAGGGCGACCAGCCACGCCCCGGCCACCAGCGCGGTGCGCCCTGAAGCCCTGCCCCGCAGCAGACCTACCGCACCCCAGCCGAGCAGGCCCGCGACGACCAAAGCCGCCACGGACAGCAGGGTCAGCAGGTTGTCGGCCGTGAGTTCCCAGCCGCCGACCGACAGGTACTCGTTGCCCTGCCACTTGCCTTCCTGCGATTGCATCCACGCGCCGAACGCTTGCCCCGCCCACACCAGCGAGCCCGCGAGCCCCATCCCTGCCGCGATCCGATAACGCGTCTCGCGTGCGCGTGCCCAGCCCCTTCGCACCCGCGCCGCCGCCGATTCGTTCATGGTGGTCAGCTCTCCTCTGCTCCGGGCCATCCGCCGCGGCGACAACGTTAACGGCTGACAGCCGCCGCCGTTTCCGATGCGCTGCCACGCCCGGAATCCGCACTCGCCGGCCGGTTACTCTGGTCCCATGCCGAGCGCGGACCGCCCACCTCGCGTGATCTTGCTCAACGGCACCTCGAGCGCGGGCAAAACCACAGTGGCGCGCGCGATCCAGGACGAAAGCGGCGTGCCCTTCGTCTACTGGGGCATCGACACCTTGTTCGGCCTGGTGCCGCCGAACTGGGGCGGTGGCCGCGACGGACCGCTCAGCCGTGACGGTTCTGGTATGACCGCACCGGCCACGACGCCGACGGCCACCCGGTCGTCGTCATCCGGTACGGCCACGTGGGACGCCGCATGTTGCATTCGGCGTGCGCGGCCGCCGCCACCTTCGCCCAGGGCGGTGACCACCTGGTGATCGACGAGATGCTGCTGACCCCGGACCTGCTGCCGGTGTGGATGGCTGCCCTGGCCGGACTCGACGTCCGGCTCGTCGGTGTCACCTGCCCGCTGGCCATCGCCGAGCAGCGAGAAAAGGCCCGCGGCCACCCGATCGGCCTGGCGCGCGGCCACTTCCGGACAGTCCACGATCACGGCTACACCTACGACATCGTCATCGACACGACTTCGGGAACGCCTGCCGAACTCGCCAGAAGCATCCTGCGAACCGCCGCGCCCAAATGACCGCACACGTGCCGATGGCCCATGCCTCAGCTCGTCGGCCCGGTTGCGACGACGGGCTGGAGCTGAACCAGGATCAACCAGTTGTCCGGGAATCGGCATGACGCTGCCAGGACCCGGTACCCGCCCGGTTCCAGCTCGAGGCGCAGGCAGTCGCCGGGCTCGATCTCGGTGCCCGCCCATGCCGAGTCGAAAAGCACCACGGCTTCTCGGACGTCCCAGCGGAGATCTTCGGCTGCGTGGGCGCGGTCGGCGGCATCTGCTGGATGATGGACCGGTGACCGCTATCCGCGAGGACCACGTAAAGGTCCACTTCCGTATGCAGATCAATGAGCACGGCTGGCCACCGGCGAGCGTCGAGAGCCTGTGGGCGGTAGACCTCGGCGACGGCACCGTGCGGGTGGACAACACACCCTGGTTCGTCCGCGGACTTGCCAGCGGGGACATCGTTACGGTGGAGCCGGATGACGAGGGTGTCCTCTGGGCAGGCGAAACGGTCCAGCCATCGCAGAATTGCACCATCCGTCTGATCGTGCTGGAAGACGATGGCTCGGCTGCGGCTCGGGACAGCGTATTGAAGGCCTTCCATGGCCTCGGCGCAACCGGCGAAGGCATCGAGCACTACGGGATGGTGGCGTTGGATGTACCGCCGGAGGCGGACCTGCTGAAGATCCGCAGGTTGTTGGAACACGGTGCGGAGCGAGGTCGGTGGCACTGGGAGGAAGGGTGTGTCACCGATGCGTGGAAGGCCACGGCTCCAGCGTGAGGGCAGCACTTTCCTGCTCCACCACACCGACGGTGGATGCGCAGCTCATCCGTCGATCCGGCACACAGGGAACGGCGATTCGCCTCACGATCGGTTATGAAGCTCGCTAGGCCGGGATGGTGACGTCCTCCGGGGGCTTGTCGTTGCGCAGGCCGCGCCAGCTGGGGTGGCGCAGGCCCTCGCCGGTGTATTCGCGGTATTCGATGTTGCCGACCAGGACCGGGTCGACCCAGTGCGCTGCGCCGACGGCGGCGCGGGGCGGGGGTTCGGGGAAGGGTGGGCCGGGGCGGGCGAGGGTGTCGAGGCGGGTGCGCAGTGAGCGGCGGACGGCGGCGGTGAAACCGGTGCCGACGTTGCCGATGTAGACGAGTCGGCCGTCTGGATCGTTGGCGCCGAGGATGAGCGAGCCGAAGGTGGCGGCCATCGCGCCGTTGCCGGTGGTCCACCCCGCGACGATCGCCTCGGTGGTTTTGCGCAGCGGCGTCTTGATCCAGGCGGGGGAGCGGCGGCCGGGCTGGTAGGTGGCGTCGACGCGTTTGGACACGATGCCTTCGAGATGGTTCTCCCGGGCCACGGCCATGAGCTTGTCGGCGGCGACGTCGAGCCAGTGCGGTGGGGTGCGCACCGGCGCCTCGGTGTACTCGAGTTCCTGCAATCGCTCACGCCGTCGCAGGTAGGGAAGACCGGTCAGCGAATCGACGCCGTCGGCGAGGATGTCGAACAGATGCAACTGCACCGGCACCGCGGCGATCAGCTGTTTGGTGGGGCGAACAACGTGCATCCGGCGTTGCAGCAACGCGAACGACGGTGCACCGGTTGCGGTCTGGGCGATGATCTCGCCGTCGAGTATCAGCTCGCGCCCGGCCGTCAGCTCGCCGAGCACGGTGGCCAGCTCGGGGTAGGAGCCGGTGACATCGCGCTGGTTGCGGCTGTAGAGCCGGCATTCCCCACCCTGGCAGACGACGATCGCGCGCACTCCGTCCCACTTCATCTCGATCGCCCAGTCGGCATCATCGGGCGGCCGTCCTGCGACGGCCAGCATCGGCGCCGGAACCGCGACCACCGCCCCAGCGTATCCGCAGCAAACCTCCGCGTCCGCCGATTCGCTCGAAGGCACGGCCGACCGGCGTGTTCACACCAGGTCGCGCGGAATGCGCCGATGCCAGTTCTGCGAGTACACCCGCTGATCGACCACACGCGGGTCGACCGTGGACAGGTCTATCTCGTACGCGTCGAGCCGGGCGTCGAGGACGAATTCCCTTGATGTGCAGCGCAGCACGGTTCGCGTGACGACCTCGGTGCGCCAGCTGCCGCGTTCGAAGCGGCGCACGGTGCGGGTCTCACCGCGCACGGAGGTCACGTCGTTGCCGCGGAAGCTGAACCATTCGGTGGTGGCACGCCGGACCTGCGTTCCGGTGTCGTCCAAGCGGATGACGCCCTGGTCGTTTTCCACTTCCAGGGTGGATACGCCGGTGGCCAGGTCGCGTTCGACCTTCCAGTGATGCTTGCCCGGCTGTGTCCGCGTGGTGGCCGCGGGTGGTGCGGCCTCCGGGACGGGGAAGGCCCGCAGTTCGGCGTCTTCGGCCCGCGGCGGCCGCTGCGGCAGGGACAGCGAGCTGCGTCCGGCCGTCACGGTGATCATGGCGGGCTCCGGCGACGGCCATGCCAGCGGCCAGTACGACGACGAGATCGACAACCGGATCCGGTGTCCGGGTGGGAAGGAGTGGGCGACGCCGTTGAGCGGCACCCGGACCCGGTAGGTTTGTCCCGGCTCCAGCGGGCGCGGCGCGGCGCTGCCGTCGCGGTGGGTGAGGTTGAGCAGACCATAGGTCACCCTGGTCGCTTCGCCGTTGGGCGCCACATCCGACAGGCGCGCGGCGACCATCGCGTTCGGCCGGTCCGCCGACACCTCCAGCTCGAGGTCCGGCATTCCGAGGATCTCGACAGTGTCGTCGAGCGCTTCGGTCTCGAAGACCAGCGATCCGCCGTCTTCCTCGCGCTGATCCGACGGCAGGTCCGGCGTCGCGGCATAGGAGGCCCATTTGCCCGCGAACATGCCGACGCTCAACGGCGACTGCACATGCAGCAGCCGCGCCTCGACCTGCGCGGGCGCTTCGGCCAGCGTGTAGCGTCCGAGAACGTAGGACCGCCGGTCGATGCCATCCGAAGGCCACCGTGGCTCACCGACCCAGCGTCCCGGCCGGTCGTCGTAGGACGGTTGCGGTGAGACGCTGTCCTGCATCCACGCGCGCAGCATCGGTTCGTCCATGATCCCGGTGTCGACGCCTTTGAGCCAGTGGTCCCACCAGCGCACCATTTCCTGGAGGAACCCGATCGCCGGACCGGGTATGCCGAGATGCGGGTACTTGTGCCCCCACGGTCCGATGATGCCGAGCCGCGGCACCTCGAGGTGTTCGAGCAGCCGGAAGATGGCGTTGGTGTAGCCGTCGGCCCAGCCGCCGACCACCATCACCGGACAGCGCACCGCGCCGTAGTCCTCGTTCACCGACGCCCGTTTCCAGTAGTCGTCGCGGTGTTGATGGCGCAGCCACTGCTCGATCCACAGCCCACTGCCCGCCAGCCGTTCGTGCCACATCGCGCGCCAGCGTTCACCGACGATGTCCGGATCCGGTGGCAGGCTGTTGAAGGCGAACATCACGGTCGCCTCGGAGAGATTGTCCGAGAGCAGGCAGCCACCCATGTAGTGCATGTTGTCGACGTAGAGGTCCTCGGTCGCCGACGCGCTCACCACGGCTTTGAGCGCGGGCGGGCGTTGTGCGGCCACCTGAAGACTGTTGAAGCCGCCCCAGGAGATGCCCATCATGCCGACGTTGCCGTCGCACCACGGCTGTGCGGCCAGCCATTCGATGACGTCGCAGGCGTCCTGATGCTCGGTGGGCAGGTACTCGTCGGTCAGCACCCCATCGGAGTCGCCGCTCCCGCGCAGGTCGACCCGCACGCTGACGTACCCGTGCCCGGCCAGGTAGGGGTGGTTGAGGGCATCTCTGGCTCGGGTGAGGTCGCGTTTGCGGTACGGAATGTACTCGAGCACCGCCGGCAGCGGTGTCTCGGTGTCCGGCCGCCACACGCGGGCCGCGAGCCGGGCTCCGTCACGCATCGGAATGAAGATGTTCTCGATCTCGCGGACTCGGTAGGGAAACGACTCGACCGTATGCACTCAGTCGACCTCCTGGAATTCGAATCGCAGGGCTTCCAGACAGTTCTGATACCGCTGTTCGAGTTCGGCGTGGTCGTTCGCGCCGATGTAGAGGGTGGCCAGCCGGTATCGGTAAGCGTCCTGATTCGGCAGCTCCGACAAGCGGTCGCCGACGTTCACGTCGATGTGCACCACCGTCGCCGGGAATCGCTCGCACAGCGCCGCGATCTCGCTCGCGGTGGGCACCCGGGTGACCACGCCGTCGTCGTAGCGGGGGACCAGGCATTGGGCGGCGACGGCGAATTCGCCCTGCCGGTGCGGCAGGTGTGGCCTGCGACCGAGCGCCACGTCGATGGCGACCGAATGGTTCGAGGTCCCATCGACTTTGACGAACAGATCGCTGTGTGACTGCGAGATCCTGGTGTTGATTTCGATCAGCCACAACTGTCCGGTGTCGGCCTCCCACATGAATTCGGAGTTGAAGCAGCCGTTGTCGAAACCGATATGACGCAGGTACCGCTCGGTCACATCGATCATCTGCTGCTGCACCTCGGAAGGCACGGTGCGGGCGGGATAGTCCAGGTGCACGAAACTGTGGCCGGCCGCGTCCTTGCGCATATCGAACACTCCGTGCACGGCGTACTCACCCTGAAACATCGACCCTTCGGGCGCGGCCTGGATCCCGCCGACGATCTGCTCCGCCAAGCAGGTGCGTCCACCGGCCACCCGGACTTCCTCGGGGACGTCCACGCGCGCGAGCGCCTGGTCGAAGGGGTCGGCGATCCGCCCGATCGCGTCCTGGATCTCGGCGACCGCCGCGGCGAACTGCTCGGCGTCGGCGATCTCGAAGCCCAGCTGTGAGGAATGCGCTTTGATCGGCTTCACCCAGAACGGGAACGGGAGGTCGATGGAGTCGAGTGCGTTCGGGTCGAACGGGTCGAACGCGGCGAACGCGGGCACGCATTCGGGCACGGATCGGCGTTGCAGCGTCCGGCTCCACAGCTTGTGTTCGCAGCCGATCACGCTCTCGAGGCTCGGGGAGGGCAGATCGCGCTCCGCGGCCAGGATCGGCACGAGCACGCTCGTCGGGAAGTCCCAGTGCGCGATGATCGCGTCGACCGAACCGTCGAAGGCGTCGAGTTCGTCGCGGGCGCGCCGGAGCAGGTCGTCGAAATCGAACTCATCGGCCGACACCAGAGCGTCGTAGTCGAGTAGCCCGTGTACCCGTAACCCGCCGGGCACTTCGACGGTCTCCAGGTCCGCGCGTTGTACCTGCGTCAGACCAGGGACGAAGACATTCACCACGTTCGTCCTCCAGGCGCGGCCGCCACATGTTCGTCGTCGGGCCGGGGCAACCGCTGCTCACGTCATCGGCTCGACATCCTCTTGCCCACCGGCTACCCCGAACCGCGCGGTGCACGCAGATCCGCGCGACCACTGGGTGTCCCGGGCCGCCGTGGCGGGGCGCGGCTGTACCCGCCGAGCAGCGCGGCACTGCGCGGTCAACCGAAGCGGCAGAGCGGTTTCCGGCATAGAAACTGCGGTCGTGGGTACGCCGGAAGTGTCCATCGCGGCTGTGAGAAGGAGGCGGACGCGATGTCCGTGCGGGACGAATTGCGCTACCGGATCGAGATCTCCGAGCCCGGACGGCTCGAGCAGAGCTGGTGGCGGATCGAGAACACCGGAACACCGGCGCAGGTCTGCGCTGCGCTGACCGAACTGGCCGCGCGCCTGTGCCGGGATCTGCTCGATTCGACGGTCGGCACCAGAGTTCATCGACTGTGCTGGTATGGCTACCGCGTGGAAGGGGCGGACGGCATGGTGCTCGCCCATGCGGAGGACATGGTGCGCGCGTGCGAGCTGCCCAGCGTGTTCTGGACGGTGGCCGCCACGGTCGGCGACAGCAGAGCCACGCCGCGCCCTAGTTGAGTCCGGCCGTTCGGGGTATGCGGCACTCATGGACAACCGTGATCGTATCGCCGACCCGTGGGGCGCTCGCACTCCGTACGCGCCGGGGCAACAGTGGCCGCAACGCGTGGACACCTACCTCGCCGACGGCGTGGACCCGGACTCGGTGCGGTGGGTGCAGACGGCCTCGGTGCTGCATTCCGACGGCGACGCCTTCGACATCGCGGTGCTCGACGGTGCGATGGTGGGGGTGCGCGGGCGCGGAATCGATCGCGTCAACCGTGGCAGGCTCGGACCGAAGGACCTGTTCGGCTGGCAGGCCAATGCCGCGGCCGACCGGCTGCAGCGCCCGCTGGTGCGCGTCGGCGGCCGGCTGGTCGACAGCGATTGGGATACCGCGATGGGCCGCATCGTGGGGCGCAGCAAGGAGTTACTCGCCGACCGGGGTCCCTCGGCGATCGGCTTCTACACCTCCGGCCAGCTGTTTCTCGAGGAGTACTACACCCTGGCGCTGATCGCTCACGGCGCGATCGGTACCAATCATCTCGACGGCAATACGCGACTGTGCACGGCCACCGCGGCCGCGGCGTTGAAGGAGTCGTTCGGCTGCGATGGTCAACCCGGTTCCTACGCCGACGTCGATCACGCCGACGTGATCGCCTTGTTCGGGCACAACGTCGCCGAGACGCAAACGGTGCTGTGGTCACGGATGCTGGACCGGCTCGCCGGGCCGGAGCCACCGGCGATCGTGTGCGTCGACCCGCGCACCACCCCGGTGGCCGAGCGCTCGACGGTGCACCTACGCCCGCTACCAGGGACCAACGTGGCGTTGATGAACGCGCTGCTGCACGAGATCATCGCCAACGATTGGGTAGACCACGACTATGTCACCGCGCACACGGTCGGTTTCGCGGAGTTGCGCGCTCGGGTAGCGGACTACCCTCCCGAGAAGGCCGCTGCTATCTGCGAGGTCGACGCTGCCGACATCCGGCACGCGGCACACCTGCTCGGCACCGCCCGGCGGTTGCTGTCGACGGTGTTGCAGGGCTTCTACCAATCCCACCAGGCCACCGCCGCGGCTGTGCAGGTCGACAACGTGCACCTGGTGCGTGGCATGCTCGGCAAGCCGGGCTGCGGCGTATTGCAGATGAACGGCCAGCCCACCGCCGAGAACACGCGCGAATGCGGGGCCGACGGCGATCTGCCGGGGTTCCGCAATTGGGCCAATGACAGCCATGTCGCCGACCTGGCCCGGGTATGGAATCTGGAACCGGAGCAGATCCCGCACTACGGTCCGCCGACGCACGCGATGCAGATGATGCGCTACGCCGAGCAGGGCTCGCTGGCCATGTTGTGGGTCAGCGCCACCAACCCGGCCGTGTCGCTACCGGAGCTGGCCCGCGTCCGCGAGATCCTGTCGCAGGACCGGCTGTTTCTGGTAGTGCAGGACATTTTCCGTACCGAGACCGCCGAACTGGCCGATGTGGTGCTCCCGGCAGCGGCGTGGGGTGAGAAGACCGGCACTTTCACCAATGCCGATCGCACGGTGCACCTGTCCGAGCAAGCGGTGCCGCCCCCTGGGCAGGCACGCTCTGATCTCGACATCTTCCTCGACTACGCCCGCCGCATGGACTTCCGCGACAAAGACGGGCAACCCATACCGTCGTGGCACGATCCGGAATCGGCGTTCGAGGCGTGGAAGCGCTGTTCGGCCGGCCGGCCGTGCGACTACACCGGGATCAGCTACGACCTGCTGCGCGGTGGGTCCGGAATTCAATGGCCGTGTAACGAGTCCGCGCCGGCGGGGACCGAGCGGCTTTATGCCGATGGCCGGTTCTGGAGCGACCCCGACTATTGCGAGGAATTCGGCAAGGACCTGGTCACCGGGGCGCCGATGGAGCCGGTCGAATACCGTGCGATGAACCCGGACGGGAAGGCGATGATCAAGGCGGCCGAATACTTGCCCGCCCATGAGCGACCGAGCGGGCGTTTTCCGTTCGCGCTGATCACCGGCCGCACGCTCTACCATTTCCACACCAGGACCAAGACCGGACGGGTGCGTCAATTGCGCGCCGCCGCTCCGGAACCATGGGTCGAGATCTCCGCCGCGGACGCCGCCGACCTGGGTGTTACCGAGGGCGATCTGCTCGAGGTCGCCTCGGCGCGCGGCGCGATCCGGGCGCGCGCCCGCGTATCGCGAATTCGGCCGGGCGTGCTGTTCGTACCCTTCCATTACGGCTACTGGGACGCCGAGAACCAGGGTCGCGACCGCGCCGCCAACGAAATCACGGTCACCGATTGGGATCCGGTGTCCAAACAGCCGCTGTTCAAGACGTCGGCGGCCGCGGTCCGCGTCCTCGCCGCCGGCCTCGGCCCGGCCGCCGCGCCGACCACCACGGCCTCGGCGCCGCTGGATCGCTCGGTGCCGCCCACCCGTGGGGGAGCGGACGCGATGGCTGACTCCACGACGACCACGAGGAGTCCGCGATGAAGCTGGAACTACTTCTCGCCGAACTCCAGCGCGGCGAGCGCCGACTGGAGCACGACTTCACCGCACTGTCGGCCCGTCACCATGCCGAGCACGAACTCCGCTATATCGCAGGTGATCTGGCGGGCTGGTCGCACGACCATCTGGCTCGGCTGGAGCGAGTCGGTCCACACCACCCGGCCATCGCGCGCCCCGTGGACAGCCTGCGGTCGATCACGGCGCCACTACAGCGACGGGTGAGCGACCTGCTGGCTCGGCGGCCGGAACCCGCCGTGCTGTTGCTGATGGATCTGCGCCACCTGCATCGGGCGAGCGCGGGCGTGTCCCTGGACTGGGAGCTGCTCGCCCAGGCGGCGCAGGCGCTGCGGAAACCGGATCTGCTGGAACTGACACAGATCTGCCATCCGCAGACGTTGCGACAGCTGCGCTGGACGAACGCGATGCTGAAGGTGCTGTCCCCGCAGATCATGGCTTCCTGACCTGCTGAAGGAAGCCCGCGACGACGATTCATCCGATGACGACACCTTGATGCCGTAGACTGACCGGTACTTACTGGGTTTGCCTTCAGAATGCAGGGTGGCCTGATCAGGGCGCACAAGCGCACGGACCTGATTCGGGAGCATGATGGCACCACATTCCGAGTTCGAGACCACCCCGTCGCCGCGTCGTGAACTCTCGTCGCTGTGCGGGCACCCCGACCCGAAGGATCGGCTGGTGTGCTGCCGCCGCAGCCGCGGCCGATCGGTCGTGCTGTCGGTGCGCGGGGAGGCCGATGCCTTCACTCTGCCGGTATGGCGGCAGGAAATCGCCGAGGCCGCCGAGGATGCGCGCGCCAAGGGCGGCGGGTTGATCGTCGACACCACCCGGCTGAATTTCCTGTCCTGGCGGACCCTGGCCACCCTGGCCGAAGATGCCGAGCGCTTCGGGCGCGAGGGCGTGCCGGTATGCCTGGTCAATACCAGTTCGACGGTCTTCCGTCTCGCCGGCGCCGACGCGCGGGTGGCCCGGCTACCGATCCACTCCACCGTGGTGAGCGCGCTGACCCGGCTCGAGCTGGGCCGCCGCGGTTCACCGCCCCAGCTCGGTACCCGCCACCAGCAGGTGCGGACCGCCGTCGCGGATCCGCGGACAAGCGGGCGCGAGGACGGCTACAGCGCGGCCAACGGCCGCGGATCCGGCTGACTTCCACCATCGGCTGACCTGCGAACCACGCATCGCCCTTCGGTGCCACGCCACTCCGGCGGCACAGGCTTCCGGCGTGGTGCGCGAGCGCCGAGATCGGCTCGCAACTATCACGCGGAATCTTCGTCGGGTTGTCCGTCGGAGCCGCTGGGATCGAGCCGTGTCAGGCCGTCGTTGGACAGTCGCCGGTGCACGGTGAGCAGCAGGTGGTCGAACCGGGTGCGCTGCTGGGCCGGCGCCTCGCCGACCGTGGGGAGAGCCGCGACGAGCATCGCGGCGAAATCGCGGAGCTTGATGTTGGTTTCCTGGGACCGCCACCGCAGTACCCGGAAGGCTTCCTCGGCACCCAGACCGTAGATGAGCATCACCGCGCCCTTGGCCTGCTCGATCACACACCGGGCCTCGACGATGTCGGGAACGGTCTCGTCGAGGATTTCCTTGCGATGCACGTCGAAGGATCCGGTGACGTCCACGCAGTATCCGGTGGTGCCGACGACGGTGTCGCCGGCGACCAGCGGCTCGCCCACCACGATCACATGATGCTGCTGCCCGGCGGCATCCACGATGCGATGCCGGCTGGAGAACGGTTCACCGGTCGCGATGGCCTTCGCGATGCAACGCGCGACACCTTCGCGATCGTCGGGATGTTTGTGCGACAACAGCAGCTCGGTGCTGGGGACCACCTCGCCGGGTTCATAGCCGTACAACCGGGCGGCCTCGTCCGACCACTCCCAGCGTTCGTCGGCGAACCACAGCCGGATGATCCCCATGCGCTGTGGCTCACCCGCCACTGCCTCCAGCGGTTCGGCGGTGGTGCGTGAACCCAGATCCCTCCGCGTGCGGCACACGGCCCGATTATCGTCCTACCAGCCAGGACATGCCAGCACCAGCAGGACACGAAACTCCCCGCGCCCCGGCGCGGAGCCCGGCCGGGGCGGGGAAGGGATCCCGTTGTCAGGTCGGCGGCGGGTCCGGTGGCTGGTGCGAGCGACGCCCGGAGAGCAGGTCACGCGCCTTGTCCAGGACCGCAGCCGCCAGTCCGGCCGACTTCTGCGCACCGCCGGTGGAGGGCGTCGCCGGATGCGGCCTCGTCGGTGCGGTCTTCTTGGCCAGCGCCATCCGGTCACCGAGTTCGTCGAGGGTCTGTGCCGGCGCGGACTGGCGCATTCGGGGCCAGACCTGGTTCTGCTCGAACTCGATGTGTTCGCGGACCCCGACGATGAAGAGGTTGAGCGCTCGCTCGAATTCGGCGGACCCGGCCTCGGTGCTGTCGATCTTCTGTAGCAGGTGCTTGGCCGAGTCCTCTTGGCGCAGTGCGTGATCGGCGAGTTCGTCGCCGTCGGGCAGGGCTCGGCGCACCTCGGGCCAGAAGTATTGCTCTTCGACGGCCTCGTGCTGGGAAGCCGCCATCACCAGGCTGGTGGCGAGGTCCTTGCGGGCCTCGAGGTCGGCGGCGCTGGTGCCGCGACCTCGTTCCAGCGTTTCGATCATGCCGAGCACGCTCTCGTGATCGGTGCGGAGAAATGCCAACGCGTCCATTCTCGATGCTCCTCAGGTGGGCATGTGCTGCTCATGGGTGAACGGCTTGGTGCCCGCGATGGCCGGACTGCCCTCGGGGTTGGCGGTGGGGCCCTGGTTGTCGCGCTGGGAGGTGCCCAGCCAGTCGCGAACCGGGTCCTCGACGTATTCCCATTCCACGCCCTGCGGCCACGGACCCTGGCCCTCGTTCCACGGCCCACGACTGGAATCGCCGTCGGACATGTTGAACGCCAGATTCTGGAAGCGATCATCACCGGGTTGCGCGCCGGGAGGAAAGTTGACCGGCAGCTCGTTGAGCGCCGCGGTGAACTGCTGGAAATGAGCGACCTCACGGGTCATCAGGAAGGTCAGCGTGTCCTGAACACCCGGATCGTCGGTGAACTGCTTGAGGTATTCGTAGACGATCTTCGCCCGCGATTCGGCGGCGAGGTTGCTGCGCAGATCCACCGAGGGTTCACCGTTGGAATTGACGTAGGAACCCGACCACGGAACGCCGGCGGAGTTGCCGACGTCGGGGCCGCCGCCGCGAAGCGCGAAGAACAGCGGATCCGCCGCGACATGGTGAATGGCCTGCTCACGCTCGCCATTGCTGGACACCACCGGCATCCAGTCGCAGCGCTCGTTGGCCTGTTTCAGATCGTCGTTGAGCCCGTCCAGCAGCATGGTGATCATCGACCCGACGATCTCGAGGTGGCTGAATTCCTCGGTCGCGATGTCCATGAACAGGTCATACATCTTCGGATGTTTGCGGCGGAGCACGAAGGCCTGGCTGAAGTACTGCATCGCGGCCTTGAGCTCGCCGTTGGCTCCGCCGAACTGCTCCTGCAACAGCGTCGCGAAACGCGGGTCCGGCTCGTTGACCCGTACTTCGAACTGGAGGTCTTTGTTGTGGATGAACATCGTTCTCCTCGACGGTCGTTGTGGGCATAACGGTGACCGGCTACCCGGTCGAGGCCAGGGAAAACACCGCCTCGCGAGCGGCGGCCGTGGCCGGGCGGAAACTGCTGCGGCGGCGCAGCGAAATCCTGTGCGTCGAGGCGAAGGTCCTGCTTCAATTAGCTATCCGGCAAGGGCGATTGCCGGGAGTGGAGGGTGGGCGATGGCTCCGCAGGCGACTCGAACGACTCTCGGTGGTTCTGCTGCGGCACGGGGTGACCGGGGGAGACCACGGCTGTGGATCGCACCGACGTTCGCGATTGCCGCCGCGTCGGTGTTGATCTGCGCGGGATGCGGTACGACCCCTCCTACCACTCGCACGCCACCGCCTCCCGCTGGTGCGTCGTCGGTCGCGACGACGCCGAACGATCCGGCGATCGCGACGACGCCCAATGGTGATCCCGGGAATCCGCCTGGCGGTCAGCCACCACACCGGGGACCGGGGACCGGTGGGCCGCCGCCTGTTCCAGGGCAGCCTAATCGTGGTGGCGGTGGTGGCGTGCCCGTGGCGCCGATAAAGATCCAGCAGCCAGGGTTTATGCAGGAGGCCCCGATCGACGAGGTGGTTGCGTGGGTGCGGGCCAGAATAAATGAGCAGTGCGACGAATGCGTCAAAGTGACGACGGCCGTGACGCAGAACGACCGGTATACGCAATGCCAGTACACCGGCGAGCTGTCCGGCGGCGACCCTGTACCTCCGTCTGAGGGTGACGGGGCGAGAAGTTTCATGCTTGTCACCCCCGGCAGCACCATTGTGCTGATGACGGGGTCGAGATCGTGTGGGACAGAAGGTTCTGGTGAGGGCGGGTCTGGTGGTTCGGGTGGGGGCGAGACCGGTGGGTCCGGTGGGGGCGAGGACGGTGGTTCGGGCGAGGGCGAGGACGGTGGTTCCGGTGAGGGCGAGACCGGTGGTTCCGGTGAGGGCGGGACCGGTGGTTCCGGCGAAGGTGGCGGCGAGACCGGAGGTTCCGGTGAGGGCGGGGCAGGTGGTTCCGGCGGGAGCGGGACCGGCGGCTCTGGCGAGGGTGTGACCGAGACCCCCGAGACCGGTGATGGCGCAGCAGCTCCCTGAACCAGCGCCCGGCGACGCAGGCCCGGACAGCGGCACGCCTTCCTCGTCTCCGTTCCACGGATTCGGCAAGGTAGCGGCGACTTTCGGCCAGTTCGTCGCACCGACGACGTTGCTGACCGCACTGCTGTTCTACTTCGGCTGGAACCACGTCTACTGGTTCTTCCGCCACTTCGGGGTCGAATCGGCGACTCTGCATCCGAGCATCACCGACTACCTGATGCGCAGCGTGGATGCGTTGTTCGTCCCGCTGATCGTCGCCGGGGTGATCTGCATGGGCCTGACATGGGGATATCTCGCCCTACCGGAATCGGTGCGCGGCGCGCCGCCCAGTCGGTGGTTCTTGCGGGCGTTGACCGCGGTCGCGGTGCTGGTGCTGGCTTTCGGGTTGAGCCGGTTGTTTTTCGTGTTCCCGCTCAACAACATGCTCGGCGCTGCGCCGCTCTCGGTGATCGCGGGAGTCGGGTTGCTCTGGTACGTCGTGCTGCAACGCAGGCAGCAGTTGCGTGACCGTGATCCGGAGGCGCCGCCGCGCTCGGAAGCGGCGGCGGTGATCGAGTGGACGATCCTGTTCGTCGTCGTCGGCATCAGCCTGTTCTGGATCGCGACCGACTATTCGGCGGCCGTCGGCAGTTCCCGCGCCCAACTGTCAACCGCCGAAATCCCCTACAGCCCAGGTGTTGTCGTCTACAGCGAGAAGGACCTGCACCTGTCCAGCGCCGACGTCCGCAAAGTCGCCTGCGACCCGGTCGAGAACTCCGGCTACCGATTCCGCTACGACGGCCTGGTCATGCTCACCCACATCGGCGATCAATACGTCCTGCTCCCACGCAACTGGCCCACCCACCGCGGCGCCGCCATCGTCCTGCCCGCCTCCGCACCCGGCGCCATCCGCTTCGAATTCCGCCTGTCCGACAACCCGGCCGGCGCCCGCTGCTGACCATTCGTGGCTGAGCGCACGCCACCGCGCCGGGATGTTCGCAGAAGCCTGAGCTCAGCCCCGAGTTGTTGCCGCGTAGTGTTCGGCGATCTCATCGCTGGTAGTGAGCCAGACGCCGTGGTGGCTTGCGATGTATTCCAGGGCCTGGTCGAGGTATTTGGCGCGGTAGGGCTGGCCGGTGACGAACGGGTGCAGGGCCAGGGCCATGACGCGGCCGCTGTGCGCGGAATCGGCGTAGAGCTGGTCGAACTGGTCGGTCACGATCTGCACGAAGTCGGGGCCGGTGAAGCTTTTCATCGTGAACAGGCCGAGGTCGTTGAGTTCCACCGAGTAGGGGACGCTCAGCAGGCCGGGCACGTTCAGGCGGAACGGTTGATCGTCGGCGGTCCAGTCGAGCAGGTAGGTGAGGCCGAGTTCGGCGAGGATCTCGGGGGTGTCGAAGGTTTCGCTGAGGGCGGGGCCGAGCCAGCCGCGCGGGCGCTGCCCGGTCGCCTTCTCGATGGTGGTGACCACGTCGGTCAGGTAGGCGCGCTCGTCCTCGACCGCCGACTGCACCGTGGCGTTGTCTCGGCCGTGCGCCAGCCACGCCCAGTCGCGTTGCTGCCCGGCCCCGATGAGCTGCGGATACTTCTCGCACACCGCCGAATTGACCAGCGCACTGGCCCGGATGCCGTGCCGGTCGAGGATTTCGGCGACCCGCCAGAAACCCACCCGCGGCCCGTAATCGCGCCACCCGTGGTTCAGTGGGTCCGGCACCAGTCCGGCGGTGGCCTCATTGAGGCTGGTGGCCGGTGCGCCCACGGGGAAGTGCTCGATGTTCAGGCCGACGTAGAACGCGACGCGGGCCCCACCGGGCCACTGGATCGGTTCCCGATCGACGATCGGGCTGTAGTCGTAGAGCGCGTTGTCCATCCGTGGTCCTTCCGATGACGCGCCTGCACCGCTGACAGACACCATGGCGACGGTAGGCGCCAGGACCGGTGAGCGCGAGCGCTACAGCCGACGCGAACAGGACCGAACGCGACACCGCGCGGGAGCATCGATTCGGCGGCAACTCACAGCCAGGCCGCACCCCACGGATCGCGCCACGCCGATTCGGGCACCTCGAACACCGCCGCTTCCCCGCGGTCGGCGAGCACGCTCAGCAGCGCCGATGCCGGGACGGTCAGACCCGCGATATGCCCGGGCAGGGTGAACACCATGCGGGCCCGGGCACGTCGGCATTCGTGCACCAGATCCAGAAACGCTCCGGGCACGATCGAGGCGAGATCGGTCCGTTCGTGGAAGATGGCGGCCATATCGAATCCCATCCGCTGGGCGATGGCGATCAGGCGTTGATCGCAGCGGCGGAGTTCGACGTCGACGAGCAGTTCGTCGCGCAGATACCCGTAAGCCAGGGGAGACAGGGCTGTCACGGTCAGTTCACCACCTTCGATGGCCCCGGACCCGACGTGGCAGGTGTCTCGTAGGGGCCGTGTGGCCCGGGGCCGACCCCCGTCATTGCGGGTCTGTTCTCAATGTAAGGCGGCGTATCGGCTGCTCACCGCGTCGTCGACAGATCTTGTGACCGCTCCCAGCGCTGCGGTGCCCGCATTGTCGTTCGATCGCGCGGTGCTGCGTAGCCCGATCCGAACGGGGTATGCGATACCCACATCAGCTATCGATGATTGGAGGCGTCATGACCGACGTCGACGGCAATGTTTCGACCGCACAGGGCAGCCGGTTGCGGATTCCGCGCAGCCGCGGGGCCGTAGGTGGGCTGGTGGTGCTGCTGCTGGGAATCTGGGGCGCGCTCATCCCGTTCATCGGCCCGTACTTCGACTTCACCTACACACCCGACGATCCCTGGGTGTGGACGGCGGCGCGCGGCTGGTTGCAGGTGCTGCCCGGCGTAGCGGCGATCGTCGGCGGCCTGCTCATGTTGATGAGCAGGAACCGCGTGGTGGCCAGTTTCGGCGGCTGGCTGTCGGTGGCGGCGGGCGTGTGGTTCGTGATCGGGCCGGTGCTGGCCGATCTGCTGCGGCTCGGCGATATCGGCGAGCCGGTCGCGACATCCGACCTGAAGCGCGCGCTGCTGCAATTGACCTTCTTCTACGGTCTGGGCGCGCTGATCCTGTTCTTCGCCGCGACCTCGCTGGGGCGGTTGTCGGTGCGCAGCGCACGCGACATCGCCTTCGCCCAGCGGGAGGTGGCGGCGGGGACGGCCGGGCGCCGCGTCGACGAACCGGTGGTTCCCGTCGACGCTGCCGAGGCCGAGCACCGCAGGGGGTGGCGTAAGCCCGATATGCGGCATCGGCCCGTGTAGTAATCGGCATCCGAGCAATACGCCCAGCACGGCGTCGGGCGCAGAGCGGCCGGCGCCGTGACAGCGCGCCCTGCTCCCGACGCCCCCATGCGGCACGGGCGCAGGGCAGGCTCAGCTCTCGGCGGCCTGGGCGATCAACTGACGGCGCAGCAGCTTGCCGGTCGCATTGCGTGGCAGTTCGTCGATGACGCTGACCTCGCGCGGCACCTTGTGCCGGGCCAGATGGGCCTTGACGTAATCCCGGATCTCCTGCGGCTCGACGGTGGCGCCACTGGCCGGGACGACATAGGCGTGCAGCCGCTGGCCGAAGTCACGGTCGGCGACCCCGATGACGGCGGCTTCGAGGATGTCGGCCCGTTCGGTGAGCAGGTTCTCCACTTCCGAGGGATAGACGTTCTCGCCGCCGGAGATGATCATCTCGTCGTCGCGTCCGTCGATGAACAGCCGGCCCTCGGTGTCGAAATGCCCGACATCGCCGGAGGAGAGCAGGCCGTCGACGATCTCCTTGTTCCGGCCGTCGGTGTAGCCGCTGAAGCTCAGTCCGCTGGAGACGAAGATCGTGCCGACGACGCCAGGGGTGGTCACCTTGTTGCGATTCTCGTCGTAGATCGCGACGCGGCAGCCCACCGGCGGACGGCCGACGGTGCCCGGCGCCACCCGCATATCGTGTGGTGTCGCGACCGCGGCGACGGCGACTTCGGTGGAGGCGTAGAGGTTGTAGAGCACATCTCCGAAAGCCTCGGCGGTGCGCCGGCTCAGGTCCGGCGATACGGCGGATCCGGCGGCGAAGATCACCCGCAGCGCGGACGTGTCGTAGCGGCCGAGCACGTCGGGGCCGAGGTCGAGAATCCGTTGCAGCATGGTGGGCACGACCACGAGCGTCGCGGCCCGGTGGGTGGCGACGGCCGCGAGGGTGCGTTCGGCGTCGAACTTGCGCTGCTGGAAGACGACCGTATTGCCCAGTGCCCAGCCCAGCGTGAACTGCGACAGGCCGGTGCCGTGGAAGATCGGCGCGGCCATCACCATCGTGTGGTCGCGGGGCAGCGGCACCCGGTCCAGGAATTGGGCTGATTGCAGTGGCGGCACCTTGTCGCGGGGCGCGCCTTTCGGGGTTCCGGTGGTGCCGCTGGTGAGGATGACCATGCCGCCGGGACGCTTCGGCTTGCGCGGCGGCGTGGTGGAGCCGGTGGCGACGAGCGTGTCGAGCGTTCGCGCCGTGCCGGGAGCAGGGGTCGAGTCGACCCACGACAGATAGCGGGGCACTTCAGGCGGGATCTGGGCGAGCACAGCGTCGAACTCTTGGTCGTGCACGATGGCGCGGATGTTTTCGCGCCGGGCCACTTCGGCCAGCTGCGGTGCGGCGAACCCGGTGTTCAGCAACACGATGCGGGCGCCGAGTTTGCCCGCGGCGAGCAAGGTCAGCACCATGCCGCGGTGATCGCGGCACAGTGCGCCGATCACCTGGCCCGGCGCGAGCCCCTCGGCGCTGAGCGCATGGGTCAGCGCGTTCGATTGTTTGTCGAGCTCGTCGAAGGTGAGCGGCCCGCGCTCGTCGACGATGGCGATCCGCGCCGGATCGCGGCGCAGGCCGTGGCGCAGCACGGTGACGAATGGGCCGAAGACCGCCGCGTCGCGCAGGGTCCGGACCATATCGGCCGGACGGCGCGGGTCGATCATGCCCCGCCGGGTGAGGACCGCGAGCGCTGTGGCCGCATCGGTGACAGGGCGCAGTGCCGCGGGGGTGGTGGCTCTCAATGCCATCGGCAGTCTCCAGTCGTACGTTCGGTGGGCATCGCCTGCTCATGTAAAGAATTATCATTAACTTATCTCGGTGTCGCCGGTAGCGGAGGTCATTCCGCCGAGATTGTTCCGACGGTCCGGGCATTGCAGTGATGGTCCGCTACTCGCGTACTGACGTGCCGCGAGCCGCTACTTGCCGCACGGTCGCATAACCGCGCGAGGTGGCGAGGGCGCCGAGAATTTCCGTTAAGTTAACAAGGTCCGTCCGTCCGTGGTAGAACACACCCACCAGTACGAAGGGGTGTGCATGGAACCCACAGCACGGCAGCGCGCGGCGCTCGGCCTGATCTGCGATACGTTCGCGCCGGGCGACGGCCAGGGCATGCCCTCGGCGAGCGAACTGGGTGCGATCGATACCGTTGTGCGGATGCTCGAACGCAATCCGCGCGAAGCCGAGACCAAACAGCTGATGACGTTGCTGAACCTATGGGATTCGCGGGTGTTCGGCCTGCTGTCGGGCAGCGGCCCGCGGCGATTCTCGGCGCTCTCGCCTGCCGAACGCGAGCAGGCGATGCTGCGCCTCGGCGACTCCCGGTTCGCGGTCAAGCGCACACTGTTCCATGCCTTGAAATCGGCGGCCTTGCTCGCCTACAACGTCACTCCCGGCCCCACCGGGGCGAATCCGCTGTGGAAGCAGATGGGCTACCCGGATCCGCCCGGCCCTCGGGTCGCCGCCGCGGCACCGCCGCTCGAGCCACTGCGACCGGCCGAGCCGACGACCCTCACCTGCGATGTGGTCGTCGTCGGCTCCGGCGCCGGCGGCGGCACGGCGGCCGCGGTGCTGGCCGAGGCGGGACTCGATGTGGTGGTGCTCGAACGCGGGGAGTACTACGACGACCGCGATTTCGGTACCGGCGAGCGGGACGGTCTGCTGCGGCTCTACGCCCCCGGCCCGCAGGCCACCGCCGAGGGCCAGCTGACCCTCGCGGCGGGCAGCTGCCTCGGCGGCGGCACCGTCGTCAACTGGAGCACCTCGCTGCCCACCCCGGACGATGTCCGCGCGGAATGGGCCGAGTTGGGCGTACCGCAGTTCACCACAACGGAATTCGACGACGCGCTGGCCGTGGTGCAGCAGCGGCTCGGTGTGAACCGCGACCACTCGCCGCTGTCGGCGCGCGACGCCGTGCTCGAACGCGGTGCCACCGCGCTCGGCTGGGATGTCGACACCTTGCCGCGCAACGTCTCCGATGCCTGCGACGCCGGCACCGACTGCGGCAGCTGCGGCTACGGATGCCGCCTCGGCGCCAAACAGTCGGTGACCAAAACCTGGCTCCACGATGCCGCGAGCCGCGGCGCCCGCTTGGTCGTCGACGCGAATGTGCGCGCGATCGCGGTGAAAAACGGTCGCGCCCAAGGAGTTACGGCGGTAACCGGCAGCGGGGTCCGCGTCGACGTGCGGGCCCGAGCGGTGGTCGTTGCCGCCGGCGCGATCCAGACCCCGGCCCTGCTGCGGCGCTCCGGCCTGCGCGGCGACGCCATCGGCCGCTATCTGCGCCTGCATCCGGCGGCCGCCGTGTACGGGGTCTTCGACGAGGAGATCAGGCCATGGGAGGGCGGGTTGCAGACCCGGATCTGCCGCCATGACCAGAATCTGGACGGGCGCGGCTACGGCGTCATCTACGAAACCGGGCCGGTGCAGCCAGGTCTGGCGGTCGGCTTCATGAATTGGCGGGGCGCGGCCGCGCACCGGACGCGGATGCTCGACCTCGCCCACACCGGTGTCGTCGGCGTCATCACCCGCGACCGCGACCACGGCAGCGTCAGCATCGACCGCAGCGGTGAAGCCGTGGTCTCCTACCGGCTGTCCGACTACGATCGCGCGCACCTGCGCACCGGAATCAGCGGTGCGGCACAGATTCTCGAAGCGGCAGGCGCGCGACGCATCTTCTCCGGGCATCAGGCCGGAGTCGGCTACGAGCCGGGAGTTCGCGGATCGCATGCGGAGTTCGTCGCCGCGGGCGATGCGGCGGGCTACGGCCCTGGCCAGTGTGCGATGGCGGCGTTGCACATCATGGGCTCGGCCCGGATGGGCGGTTCCCGCCGGACCTCGGCGACCGATCCGGACGGCGCGACGTGGGAGGTGCCGAACATCGTGGTCGCCGACGCGTCCTGCTTCCCGACCTCGTCGGGGGTGAATCCGATGGTGACGATCGAGGCCATCGCCTACATGAACGCCAAACGTCTGGCGGCTCGACTGGTCTGAACAGGACACCCTGATCCGGGACCGAACGCCTGCGTATCGGTGGGCTATCCGCCCGCCACCGCGGGAATGATCATCACCTCGCTGCCGGACGTCAACGGAGTGTCGATCCCGTCGAGGGTGCGGCATTCATCGCCGTCGACATAGAAATTCACGTACCGCCGCAACCGTCCGCTCTCATCACGCAGCCGCCGCTCCAGCGCGGGGAACCGTTCGCGCAGCTCGTCGAGCAGGGTGCGCAACGACGCCGCGTCGAGCTCGAGTTCCCGCTCCCCACCCACATACGGTCGCAACACCGACGGCAGCCGCACGGTCGCCACGCCGCTATCCGATCACCGCGGCGCGCACGCACAGCACGTCGGGCAGCTTGTCGGCCACGAGTTGCCAGTGGTCGCCTTCGTCGGGGCTGCAATAGACCTCGCCGTTGCGGGTGCCGACATAGATGCCCGCGGGGTCGGCGTCGTCGGCGCACATGGCGTCACGCATGACCGCTGCCCAGAACGGCACCTGCGGCAGGCCGTCGGTCAGCGCGGACCAGGTGTCGCCGCCGTCTTCGCTGCGGTAGACCGCGCAGCGGGCCTCCGGCGGGAAACGGAACCGCTCCATCTCCGCATCCAGCGGGAAGGTGTAGATCACGCCGGGACGGCGCGGATGCGCGACGATCGGGAACCCGAAGTTCGATGGCGGCAGTCCGGCGTCGATGCGCTGCCAGCTCAGGCCGTCGTCGACGCTGCGGAACACACCGCCATGGTTTTGCAGATACAGGGTGCTCGGGGATTCGGCATCGCGGGCCACCTTGTGCACGCATTGGCCCCACTCCGGCACCTCGTCCGGCATGAAGTCGGCGGTCACGCCCTTGTTCGTCGGCGTCCACGACGCTCCGCCGTCGCCGCTCTGGTAGACCCCGCCGGTGGAGATGGCGACGGCGAGCCGCTGGTGGTCAGAAGGATGCGCGAGGATCGTGTGCAGCGCTAGCCCGCCGCCGCCCGGCTGCCACTGCGGCCGATGCGGATGCTCCCACAGGCCGCGGACCAGCTCGAATGTTCGTCCGCCGTCGGTGGAACGGAACAGAGCAGCCGGTTCGACGCCCGCGTACACGACCTCGGGTTCGGCGGCCGTGGCCGGAGCGATCTGCCAGACCCCTTCCAAGGCGGCTCCGGTGTCCTCCGGGAACGCCAGCGGTGCGTCGTCCGGCTCGGTCCAGGTCTCGCCGAGATCGTCGCTGGAGACCATCGTCGGCCCGAAATGGCTGTTGAGCACGCCGGCGAGCAAGCGCGGGCGCGCGCCTCTGGTGTCGATGGCCAGCGCTTTCACATCGGCGACCGGGAACTGAGGAGTGCTCACCTCCCAGCTCGACCGGCCGTCGGCACTGCGCGCCAGGAACAGGCCCTTGCGCGTTCCGATTCCGAGCATCACGTCCATCGCCGACCTCCAAGGGTCACCGCCACGCCGACGGGTGTGAGCGTACTCCCGGGCGCGCCCGGACCCGCCCGAAACAGGCCGAGGCGACACCCGCGACCGCACCGGCGTCGACCGACGTGACATTTCCGCGATGGTTTCGTAATCTAGCCGTGATCTGTTCCCGAGAGAGGCGGTGGTCGAGTTTCATGCCCGGTCAACATCGCAAACCGGCCGCAACCCGAAAACTCGCGCCACTGGCCGTCTGCGGCGTCGCGGCCACCGTCATCGGCATCGTGTCGGTGGAGATGGGATCCACGCAGGCCGCGCAGCCCGCACCGGTCGCCGATTCTCGGCCGGAACCGGCCAGGGACCAGGCACCGGCGGCCGCGCCCGCACGGCCTGCCCCCGCTCCGGTCCAGCAGGTGGCAGCCGCCGATCCGGCCCTGGTGGCCAAGGTCGCGAGCCAGCACACACCGTGCTCATCCGTCCTGGCCGGCGCACTTCCGCATGTGGCGCAAGTCGGCAATCTGATCGGTAAGACCTTCGCCGTCGCCGACATCGGCGGCGCCATCGGCCGCGGCAACGACGATCACGGCGCGGGCCTCGCCCTGGACTTCATGACCTCCGATCCCGCACACGGAGACGCCATCGCGAACTTCGTGCTGGCGAACAAACAGCGATTCGGCGTGACCTACGTGATCTGGCAGCAGCGCTACAACGACGGCAGCGGGTGGTCGTTCATGGAAGACCGCGGCAGCGCCACCGCCAACCACTACGACCACGTGCACGTATCGTTCGCGCCCACCGCGGACGTGAACCTCATCTGCTGATCCCACATTCGGAGTTGCTGCGGGAGCGTCTGTTACTGCTCGGCGGTCCGGGGTAGTCACGGTAACGGTGCAGCGTCGCGCCGACCCATACCGGATCTTCCGAAGGGACGAGACCCGCATGAGCAACACCACAACGCTTCTGGCGCAGCTACGCGCTGTCCTCGACCTCACCAACACCGAAATCCAGATCGCCGAAACCCGGCGCGCGCAGGCCCGCACCGAGGCGGTGCAACGCGAACTGTCCGAGAACGCCGACAACGCACGCGCCCGCGCCGAGGCCATCGAAGCCGCCGTGCGCGAACTCGGCGGTGTACCACCGCTGATCGGCCCGTTCCTCGGCCGCGCGGCCGCCGCGATCAAGGCGATGGTCGAACAGGCCCAGCCGTTCGACGAAGCCCTGCTCGGTGATCTCACCCTCGAACACCAGCTCCTCGATCGCGCCCGCTACATCAAGGCCCTCGCCACGGCCGATAAACAGGCAGACATCGTCGCCCTGGCCGACCGGCTGATCACCGCGCATTCGGCGACCGTCGACTGGCTGACCACGGTGCTGGCCGAGGACGCCCTCGGCGGCCCCGCCGCCCTGCGCCGCACCCCGCTACAAGCGGCCACAGGCACCGCGGTGAAGCTGGTCAACCTGCCGGTGACCTGGTCGGCCCGCAGCCTCGACCGGGTGGTGGACACCGTCCGCGCCACCCCGCCCGCGCTCGGCGACCTGCTCGCCCAGGGCGCACACGCCGGCGATGTCGCGGTCAGGACGCTCACCGCGTCCCGTGATGCGGCACTCGAGACCGCTGAGCGGGTGGTCCGGCGCGAGGGCGCGGAGTCGGCCGCCGATGCCGTGCACTCGCTGCGCGCCGTCACCGGAATCCTCGAGCCGGAGGAGTTGCCGATCGAGGATTACGACGACCTCAACGTCGGCGAGGCGGTGGCCGCGATCAAGGAGCTCACCGATCCGGCCGACGTGCGCGCGATCGTCGCCTACGAGGAGGCGAACAAGAACCGGCAGGGCGTGGTGTCGGCGGCCCAGACCCGGCTGGCCGGGATCGCGCAGGAGGTCACCGGTATCACCTGAGCGGGCGTTCCGGAAGAACACCGCCCGATCAGGTGTTCTCCTTGACAGACGGTGATATCGACACGTAGGCGATCGGGCGATGTTCGGGTTCTACGACTCCGGCTACGTACTGGCCCGGCTGATCTTCGAGCGACTGCTCGGGCTGGTGTACCTGGTTGCCTTCCTGTCGACGCTGGCCCAGTTCCGGGCACTGTGTGGCGAACACGGATTGCTGCCGGCCCGCCGGTACCTGCGAGCCGCCGGTTTCCGGCGCGCGCCCAGCCTGTTCCAGCTGCACTACTCCGATCGGATGGCGGTATGGCTGGCCGGGCTGGGCGCCGTGTTGTCCGCGGCCGTGGTGGCCGGTGTGCTTGATGTGGTGCCGCTGCCAGTGGCCATGGCGATCTGGGCGAGCCTGTGGGTGCTGTATCTGTCGTTCGTGCACGCCGGGCGCGCGTTCTACGGTTTCGTCTGGGAGATGCTGCTGCTGGAAGTCGGGTTCCTGGCGATCTTCCTGGGCAACGCCGATACCGCGCCGCCGATCCTGGTGGTGTTCCTGCTGCGCTGGGTGCTGCTGCGGCTCGAGGTCGGCGCCGGCCTGATCAAGATCCGCAACGACCCGGCCTGGCGCAACCTCACCGCCCTCTACTATCACCACGAGACCCAGCCGCTGCCGAACCGGTTCAGCTGGTATTTCCACCATCTGCCCAAGCCGATCCACCGCCTGGAAGTGCTGGGAAACCATGTCGCGCAGCTGATCGTGCCCTTCGGGCTGCTGTGCCCGCAGCCGATCGCGACGGTGTCGGCGGCGATCATCATCGTGACGCAGCTGTGGTTGATGGTCAGCGGGAATTTCGCCTGGCTGAATCTGCTGACGATCACGCTGGCCACTCTCGCCCTCGACGGCCGGTTGCTGAACGCGATCCTGCCCTTCGAGCCGGCGCCGGCCTCGGACGGACCGGTCTGGTTCACCGTCCTCGTGACCGTGGTCGCCGTGGTGATGGTGGCGTTGAGCTGGGCGCCGGTACGCAATATGGTCTCGCGCAACCAGGTGATGAACGCCGCCTTCAACCGCTTCTATCTCGGCAACACCTACGGCCTGTTCGGCCACATCACCCGCACCCGGTTCGAGATCGTGATCGAAGGCACCGATGACGACCCCGACGCCGACCCGACGTGGAAGCCCTACGAGTTCAAGGGCAAACCCGGCACACCCACCCGGCGGCCACGCCAGGTGGCGCCCTATCACCTGCGGCTGGACTGGATGATGTGGTTCGCGGCGATGTCGAGCCGCTACGCCGAAACCTGGTTCCTGAGCCTGATGGTCAAGCTGCTGCACGGCGACGCGGCGACCCTGCGTCTACTCGGCGCCAATCCGTTCCCGGGGCGTCCGCCGAAATACGTGCGCGCCCTGCTGTACATCTACCGGTTCACCTCCCGCGCGCAGCGGCGCCGGACCGGGGCCTGGTGGTCACGCGAGCTGATCGACGAATACCTTCCGCCGGCCGCCCTGCCCACCACCCAGGCCGGCGTGGACCGGCCCGCGGCTTCCGAGGACCAGGAGGACGCGGGCCGCGACGCTCATTGATGACCGGTGCGCGCCCCGGTGTCGACGACCAGCGCGACCAGCATCGCGGTCGCTGCCAGCAGGCTGAGTCCGATCAGGATCACCGGTGCGGTACCGACGGCAGCGAGGACGGCGAGGCAGGCGAGGAAAGCGAGGATGTACTGGTGCGCGTGCTGTGGTGCCATCGGATTCCTTTCGGCCGGGATCGGTGCGGACGGTGCGGTGACCGCGTGTAGGGGCGAACCTTCACGGCTTCGGGACCGCTGCGGGTGTGCGTGGTGGTGAAAACAACGGGTTGTCCGGCGGACAGGGTCTTGTAGCCGGTGGTATCGATCGCGGAGAAATCGACGAAGACCGCCTCGGTGCCGTCATCGGGGGAGACGAACCCGAATCCCTTCTCCGCGTTGAACCAGGCCACGGTGCCGTGCCGCCACTGGGCCGTGTCGCGGTCGGCGGGTGCGGCGTGTTCGGCGCCGGGAGCGACGAGGTCTGCATCGCTGTTGAAGGTCGAGGTCATCGCGAACTCCTGTACGCACGCGGTGACGGGCCCGGCAGGCCCGTGAGCTCCGATCAATGAGGTCCTGCTGTCAGATAACCTGTGCCATCTGGCATAGATTTCTTATAGCACTCGGGTCAGCGGGGTTTCAAGTCGGTGTGGCGCTCGCGCCATCCGGCATCCGGTGCGGCATGGGCGTTATCGTTGCGCCGGGGAACGCTGGTGGGGGACAGGAGGCGTGATGTCGCACGAGGAGGTCGACGAGGCGTTCGATGCGCTCGTCGCGGCCGCGAACAGCCCGATGTGGGTGGTCACCACCATCGCCGATGGTCGCAGAGCGGGATGCCTGGTCGGATTCGCCGGCCAGGTCAGCATCACTCCGCGCCGGTTCCTGGTGGCGGTGTCGAAGAACAATCACACCTACCGGATCGCTCGCCGGGCGGAGTATCTCGCCGTTCATCTACTCACCGGCGACGCCGTCGAACTGGCACGTCTGTTCGGCACCACGAGTGGAGATTCCGTCGATAAGTTCGCGCGGTGCGCCTGGTCCGGCGGCCCGCACGGGCTGCCGATCCTCGACGGGGCCGCCGGCTGGTTCGCCGGGCGGGTCATCGCCCGTAGCGACCTGGGCGATCACGTGGGTCATCTGCTCGAACCACTGACCGCGACAGCGCCGCCGCCCACCGCGACCACGTCGGCCCTGCACCTACGGGCAGTGGCCGACCTGACGCCGGGCCATGAAGCCTGACGATCGGTCGCGGTGGGCGGCGACGGGTGCGAAATGTGTTGCGGCCTAGGCGGGCTCGGCCGCAGTGGTCTTCGCCTCGGGCGGTGTAGCCTCCTTCTCGTCTGTACTCGTGTCGCCGGATACGTTCTGCGGCACCGTGAAGGTGGCCGCGACCACCGCGAAGCCGATCACGAAGCAGCCGACCGTGTACCAGAGATTGCCGACCGGGTCTCCATTCTCGGTCACCCCGTCCACGGCGCCGAAGAAGTCGGGCAGCGCCGAGGCCCACAGCACCGCCATCACGGCCAGATACACCAGGGCGTAGACCTGTACGAACCGGTTGCGGTACCCGTAGGCCGGGGTGGTTCCCGCACGCAACGCCGCCCACTGCCGGTAGATCAGCACCACGGCCACCACCGAGAGCACCACAAGCTCTGCGGCATAGACGAACCCGCGCACCGCGTCGCTGCCGATCCCGATGATCGTGGCGGGCAGCGGCAGGACGAAGGTGCCCACCGAGGCCAGCAACCCGATCACCACCGTGCGCCACACCAATTGCAGCCCGGTGAATGTCGTCCCCGCATCGACGTGGCGGCCCACGAAGTACTGCACGCACAACGCCAGCGACATCGGCCACAGCGCGGCGAACACCACCACGCTCGGCAGCGGCACCGCATCGAAGAACGGCTGGTTGATCGGATTGTCCAGCGACCATTCCCACCAGCGCAGCTGCGGGCCGATGTGGTCGAAGATCTCGTAGAAGGCGTGATGTACGAACCCGACGCACGCCGCACCGAGCAGCACGCCGTGGCGGCGGAAAATGCCGAGCATGCGCACGATTTCGAAGGCCACCGTCGCCATGAATGGATAGATCGCGATGATGTAGAGCGGCAGCCTGCCCCACAGGAATTCCACCGTGAACAGGTTGTGCGCGAACATCGTGTCCACGTGTTCGTCGATGCCGAACGCGCCAGGGAAATATAGCGGCGGTTCGATCACGAACAGGTAGGCCGTGGCACCGAACCAGAGCACCAGATTGGTCGGGTCACCATGCTTGCGCAGCCGCATGATCGCGTAGATCAGCGCGAGGACCGAGCCGAGCACGATGGTGACCTCGAGCGCGAGCAGCGTCCAGTTCTCCAGCCCCGCCGGATTGCGGAACTCGACCAGCCCGCCGGTCTCCGCGCAGGAAAATCCCATGCGTTCGGCGAGATCGGCGAAGGTCGGGGTACACAGATCGCTCATGAGTTCACCGCCGAGGCGACCGAGGTGTTGTTCTGGTCGGCGGTGTACCAGCGGGTGCAGTCGTATCCGGCGTCATAGCGGGCGAACCACCGATCGGCCAGCTCGGGCAGGTTCTCGTGGGTCGGGTCGTGCTTGGGCATCTGGCTGCGGAACACGCCGGCGAGGGCGGTGAGCTGCTCCTTGCGCGGAAGGCCGTCGAACGCACGCGGCATCGGGCCCTTGGTCAGGTACGGCGCGAAGAAGGTCAGCACCTTCTGCTTGGCCCGGTGGCGGGCGAACATCGCCATCGCGTCGACCTGGCGGTCGGCGAGCGGGACATGCTGGTTGAAGCCCATGCAGGCAATCCGGATCACCTTCAGCACGTGCGCGAAGATCGACGGCGCCATCCGCATCCGGTAGAGCTCGTCGCCGACCACGGCGTTGAACAGGATCAGCGCGGAGCTGCGGTGCTCGACCTCCTCGACGAAGTGCCAGATGAACAGCGAGGCCACCCGGTCGTCACCGGGACGGAACAGGGTGTCCTCGTTGTCGAGCATCAGCTTGAACACCGGCGTGAAGGTGGCCTCCAGGTCGGCGGTGTAGGCGAGCCGGTAGTTCTGTGAGGTGGCTTCGGTGAGCAGGTCGAACTCGCCGATCACCGCGTCCAGGGTGTTCTGGAGCCCGGGATATTTCTTGATCAGCGCCTTCACGTGCTGACGGTGCGCGGTCGAGTGATGGCCTTCCTGGCGCATGAAGGCGGTGGCTTCCGCGGCCACCTCCGGGTCGGTGAATACCGGCTTGAGCTGCATGATCAGCTTCACGATCATCTTCTCGAAGCCGACGGCCAGGAACGAGACCGCGTTCGACATGCTCGACCAGGCCGGGTTCTGCGGGTTCCACAGGAACGGGACATCCGCGTCCTCGAATCCGAAATCCATCTTTCGGGGCTGCACATTCGTCACAGGGAATACCTCGCGTAGGGGATGGGGCGGTCGCTGCGAGGAGCAGCGCTCTGACTGTAACCATACAACCAAGCATCTGTTTGTATGATTGCTTTGTGAAGATCGCCGAACCCGGACACGGCGGTGGTAATGTCCGCCCGGTGGCGCGCAGACGCGGGTGGGGCGGGAGCCCGCCGAAAGACGACGAGGAAGCGCACCGGCGCATCGTCGCCACCGCGGTGGAGTTGATCGGCCGCACCGGTGCGGCGGTCAGCATCGCCGACGTCGCCGACGCCCTCGGGGTCATCCGCCAGACCGTCTACCGGTACTTCCCCAGCGCCGAATCGCTGCTGACGGCCGCCGCCATCGCCTCGGTCGACGGGTTCCTGGACCGGCTGGCCGCCCACGTCGCGGGACTGGACGATCCGGCCGAGGCGATGACCGAAGCCGCCCTGTTCACCCTCGCCGACGTGCGCCGCACCCCGCATCTGGCGATCGTGCTGACGAGCTCGTACTCGACCATCGACCCCGACAGCATGACCTCGGTGCAGGCGAAGTCGTTCGGTATGACGATGATCCACCGCTTCGACGTCGACTGGGAACGTCACGGATACGACGAGCCGGCCTTGGAAGAGCTGGTCGAATTCGTGCTGCGCACGATGCACTCGTTCCTGGTATCTCCGGGCAACCCGCCGCGCAGCGAGGACGAATTGCGTGCCTACCTGCGGCGCTGGATGGGCGCCTCGATCTCCGCGCAACGCGAGTTCGCCGCCGGGACCGGCGCGCTCGGCCGGTAACGCGGCGTGGACCGAGCGCGGACCGCGGCGCTGTCGGCGCGCTGCCTAGACTGCGGGGGTTGACATAGAGCTCGATCGACAAGGAGAACCCGCCGATGACATCTCCCACCGCGCGCGCACAGATCGGGGTCACCGGCCTCGCGGTCATGGGCAGCAATATCGCCCGCAACTTCGCGCGGCACGGCTACACCGTCGCCCTGCACAACCGCAGCATCGCCAAGGTCGACGCCCTGCTGGCCGAGCACGGTGATGACGGCGATTTCGTGCGCACGGAGTCGATCGAGGAGTTGATCGCGGCGCTGGAGAAGCCGCGGCGGGTGCTGATCATGGTCAAGGCGGGCGAGGCCACCGACGCCGTCATCGAGGAACTGGCCGCGGCCATGGAGCCCGGCGACATCATCATCGACGGCGGCAACGCCCTCTACACCGATACGATCCGACGCGAGGCGTCACTGCGCGAGCGCGGCCTCAACTTCGTCGGTGCGGGCATCTCCGGTGGTGAGGAAGGCGCGCTCAACGGTCCGTCGATCATGCCGGGCGGGCCCGCCGAGTCCTACGAGTCGCTGGGCCCGCTGCTGGAATCGGTGGCCGCGAAGGTCGACGGCACCCCGTGCTGCACCCACATCGGCCCCGACGGTTCAGGGCATTTCGTGAAGATGGTGCACAACGGCATCGAGTACGCCGATATGCAGCTCATCGGCGAGGCCTACCACCTGTTCCGCGACGCGCTCGGCTTCGACGCCAAGCAGATCGCCGACGTGTTCACCCAGTGGAACTCCGGTGACCTGGAGAGCTACCTGGTGGAGATCACCGCCGAGGTGCTGAACCAGGTGGACGCGAAGACCGGCAAGGCGCTGGTCGACGTCATCGTCGACGCCGCCGAGCAGAAGGGCACCGGCCGCTGGACGGTGAAATCGGCGCTGGATCTCGGCATTCCCGTCACGGGAATCGCCGAGGCGGTGTTCGCCCGCGCGCTGTCCGGTTCCCGCGCCCAGCGCGCCGCCGCCAAGGGCCTGGCCTCGGGCACGCTGGCCGACAAGCCCACCGATGTGGAGACCTTCACCGAGGACATCCGCCGTGCGCTCTACGCCTCCAAGGTCGTGGCCTACGCGCAGGGTTTCGATCAGATCGCCGCGGGCAGCGCCGAATACGGCTGGGGTCTGAAGCCCGGCGATCTGGCCACCATCTGGCGCGGCGGCTGCATCATCCGCGCCCGGTTCCTGAACCGGATCAAGGAGGCCTACGACGAGAACCCGGAGCTGCCGAGCCTGATCCTGGCTCCGTACTTCCGCGAGGCCATCGAAACCGGCATCGACAGCTGGCGCCGGGTGGTGTCCACCGCGACTCTGCTCGGCATTCCGGTCCCGGCCTTCGCGTCGTCGCTGTCCTACTACGACGCGCTGCGCGCCGAACGCCTGCCCGCCGCCCTGACCCAGGGACAGCGTGACTTCTTCGGCGCGCACACTTATGAGCGCATCGATGCCGAGGGCAAGTTCCACACGCTGTGGAGCGGGGATCGCAGCGAGATCCAGACCAGCTGAGAGCGAGGAGATCGGAGCGAGCACCGGCCCGCTCCGATCTCTCGTCTTCGCTAGACGCGTTCGATACGCGCCAAAGTCCTTGCGCTGCCGTCGACTTCGAGCTGGACGTGCAGTCCGTCCCGGCTCTGCCACGACCGGATCAGCACCTCGTCGCCGGCCATGACCGGTCCGGCGTGTTCGAGGATCACCCGGTAGGGCGGGGCCGGTGCGTCGGGGAAGCGGGCGAGGGCTTCCTCGACCGCCTCCCAGTGCACCGCGTTGTTGACGTGGCCGTAGCGGTCCACATCGGTCACCCGCAGCGGGAACGGACGCACGTCGCCGTCGACGCCGGTGTGTTCCTCGAGTGCGGGACGCCAGCGCAGCCGGTGCTGGTCGGTGGCGGCGAGCATCGGCGCCATGAAGCGGTCGGTCATCCGGGCCGGGCGCCCGGCCTCGATGTCGACGTGGATGAGGAACATCTCGGTCTCGATCAGTCCGCCGTTCTCGCTGCGGACCTGGATGCGCATATTGCACCAGCGGTTCGACAGCGCCGAGGGCCAGCGCCGCAGATGCACCCGGTCGCCGAATTCGATGGGCGCGAGCACGTCGATGACGGTGCGGCGCACGATCCATCCCGGATGCAGATCCCCGTCCTCCACGACCTGGAGATGGTCGTAGCCGATGTCTTGCAGGTACCGCGCCACCGCGTCGAGCCGCAGCCGCTCCTCGCCATCGGTATCGCCGAGGCGCACCGGCCAATGCTCGTGAAAGGCCCGGTTCTCGTCCGGGCACGGGGTCAGGGGGAACGCGATCTGGGCCAGCCGGTCGGCGGTGGCGGTGCTCATACGGCTCCTTTCGCAGGTCGCGGGCCAGCGTAGTGCCGTCGACCCTTGCGTGCACGTGCCGCGCGGGGGACCGTGTTGATGTGGTCGCTGACGTCGAGCCGGGCCGGACCGCGTTCCGCGCAGCCGCGTGGGACGAGGCGTACGCGCTGCTGGGCCGGGTGGCCGAAACGACCGAACTCGACGCCGCCGACCAGGAGATCCTCGCCGAATGCGCCCACCTGCTCGGGCACACCGAGCAGAGCGTCGATCTGCGCAGCAGGCTGTACGCGCGGTATGTGCATGATGGCGCGCACCGCGAGGCCGCACTGTGTGCCTATCGCATCCATCTCGTGCTGAGTCTGCGCGGTGACATGGCCGCGGCCATGGGGTGGCTGGCCCGCGCCCAGCGCCTGCTCGCCGCGGAGCCCGAATGCGCCGCGCACGGCTATGTGTGCCTGGCCGAGGCCGAGGCGAATTACTTCGCGGGCAATCTCGACGTGTCGCTGGAACTCGGACGACGGGTCACCGCGATCGGCGAGCGCCACGGAGATCGTGATCTGGTCGACTACGGCCTGCACCAGCAGGGCCGCGCCCTCGCCGCTCTGGGCGACATCGCGCCCGCGTTGGCCTTGCTCGATGAAGCGATGCTCGCGGTGGTGTCGGGCGAGGTGCGCAGTCCGCTGATCAGTGCGGGCATCTATTGCAGCTCCATCAACGTGTGTGAGGCCCTCTCCGATATCGCCCGGGCACAGGCGTGGACGTCGGCGTTCGAGCACTGGGCATGTTCGCATCCGGCAGGCACGCCGATCTCCGGATCGTGCCGGATGCACCGGTCGGTGATCCTCTGGTTGCACGGATCGTGGATCGAGGCCGAACGGGAGGCGCGGCTGGCTTGCCAGGAGCAGAACGGAACCGTCGCGATGGACGCCGGCCGCGCCTGGTACCAGGTCGGTGAGATCCGTCGCGTGGTCGGCGATTTCACCGCCGCAGAGGAGGCGTTCGCGCATGCCGGCCGCTACGGCAGCGAAGTTCAGCCGGGTATGGCCTTGTTGCGCGCCGCGCAAGGGCGCACCGACGCCGCGATGGCGGGGCTGGCGCGGGCACTGGCCGAGCGGCCCGCCGATCGCCTCGCCCGCGCGAAACTGTTGCCGGCGATGGCCGAGCTATCGACGTCGGCGGGGGAGTATGCGCAGGCACAGCAGGTGGTGGCCGAACTGGATGCGCTGGCCGATATCGGACCGGCGGTGCGGGCCTGCGCCGCCTATGCGCGCGGTGCGCTGCACGTGGTCGACGATGATCCGGCCGCGGCGCTTCCCGTGCTTCGGACCGCCGCGCGGATCTGGTCGGAACTCGATATGCCCTATGAACTCGCGCGCACCCGCCGACTGATCGGCACAGCGTGCCGATCGGTCGGCGACGAGGAGGCCGCGGCTGTGGAATGGGACAGCTGCCGCTCGATCTTCGCCCGGCTGGGAGCGGTACCCGACGTCGTCGCCACCGATGGGTTGCTCGCCGATCGCCGCACGTCGCCGCTACCGGCGGGCCTGACCGCACGTGAGGCCGAGGTGCTGCGCCTGGTCTCCGGCGGGTTGACCAATCACGCTATCGCACAGTCGCTTTCGCTCAGCGATAAGACCGTCGCGCGTCATCTCGGCAATATCTTCACCAAGATCGGCGTCTCCTCGCGTGCAGCCGCGACGGCCTACGCCTACCGGCACGATCTCGCCTAACGCCAATCGTCGATCACATAGGCCTCGGGATGGCTGTAGCCACGATCGCCGGGCCGGTGCATGGCGATGCCCTGCAGGTAGGTGCGGTATCCGCGCGCGACCATGCTGCCGTAGGCGTGCGTGCGCGCCAGGCTCGTGCCCGCTTCCATGACCCCGGCTCCGCGTTCGGCGGCGAGGTCCTCACACGCGTCGAGGAGTTGTTCGAATCGTTCGCCCGCACCGCGCCCCGGGCTGACGGCACCGAATTTCACCAGGCAGACACCATCGCCGGCCTCGGTGCCCGCACCGAGATGGCAGACCGCCATCCCGGTCACCGCTCGGCCATCCATGATCAGCACGGTGTCGCCGTGGGTACGCGTGCGCGCCATCTCCCCGGACAGATCCAACCCCTCGTACACCGAATCGGTCAGGGTGCGGCACATCGACAGCACCGTAGGCTCCTCTGCCCCGGACAATTCGGAGTAGGCCATCCACCCCGATGCCGGCTGCGCGCGCCGTACCGGTTTACGCATGATCGCGGTGAGATAGCGCGGCCAGAAGCCGAATTTCCGGTAGAGCTCGACGTGCTTGGGGCTCTGGGCGAAGGTGAACAACCCCTGGAGGGTGGTATCCCAGGCGGCGAAGCGCTCCATCACGGGCTCCATCAGCAGCGACCCCAGGCCGCGGTCCCAATATTCGGGCCGGACCGTCAACGGGCCGACCACCCCGACGCTGCCCCAGCGGGTCCCGAAGTTGGTCCCGGCCAGCCGGCCGTCGATGTCGGCGGCGAAGGCGGCACTCGGGTCGGCCGCCCACCGGGTACCCACCAGGTCTGCGCTCTCGGCGAACGCCATCGGATCCGGCAACCCGATGAACGTCCCGAAGGCGAGGCGGAAGATCGAATCCGCCTCCGGGAGATCGTGTTCCATCAATGGACGATACGTGGTGCCGGCGGTGTGCCGGTCTCTTGTCACAGTGCTCATGGTCGAACAGTAGGGCCGGGACCGTCGAACCCTCATCGGGCGAACGGCCCATCCGGGCGGCGGGTCGGCATGGGGTGAACAGCCCATGTCATGCGAACGCACGAGGCGCGGAACTCGTCCGCCCCGTGGACCGCCGCCTGCCCGGCACCGGCGGCGGGCGCGGAGGCGACCGGCGGAGTCCCGATCTCCGGGACGCGATCGGCTGCCGATACCGGAGGAAGAGCAGTATGGAGGGAGAGGGTTGCGCCGCGTCACCGGCGTGGCAGGAGCGGCGAGGTAGAGGAGTGTGGGTATGCGAGGAATCAACCACGTCGTGTTGTACGTGTCGGACCTGGAACGCAGTCTCGCCTTCTACGAGGGAGTTCTCGGCTTCGAGCGGCTGCCCGGCGGATTCCCCGGCGGCGCGTTCCTGCGGCACGCGGGCTCGGCCAACGACCATGACCTGGGTCTGTTTCAGGCCCGCAACTCGGCGGCGGCGCCGCCGGGGTCGGTCGGGCTGTACCACGTGGCATGGGAGGTCGACACCCTGGATGAACTCGCTGCCATGCGCACCGCGCTGGCCGAGGCACGGGCACTGACCGGTGCCGGGGATCACGCGTCGACCAAGGCGGTCTACGGCCGCGACCCCGACGGCATCGAGTTCGAGGTGTGCTGGCTGGTGCCCGACGAGCGGGTGGAAGAGGCGCTGCGGACAGCGACCTCGATGACCGCGCCGCTCGACATCGCGGCCGAGATCGAGCGGTACGGCGCGAACACTCCGGGCGGCCCGCGCACCGATCCGGCCGTGTGGGCTCGGATCGCGGAACGCACTGCCGTGCAGGGGCTTTCCTGAAACAGACGGGCGTTCGCGCACCGTCGGCCGGCGGACCGGGTCTGCCCGGCAGCTGTCCTGGTGCTAGTTCAACGCGTTCAGGTCCACCAGGGTGGCGAAGATGGTGGCGCCGTGGTCGGTGCCTTCGGCGCCGGACAGGATCGAGTCGAGCAGGGGTGCGTTGGCGAGCATCCCTGCGCCGTAATGGCCGGTGCTGCGGGCGCTGGACAAGACGGCGTAGATGACCGAGGCGTAGACCTTGGAGCGGGGCACGGTCAGGTGGGCGATGGTGTCGAGGCGGGCGTCGACGGCGTCGATCACCTCGCGCAGGACGGCGATTTCGATCTCGCGCAGTCTGTCCACGGCTAGTACCCGAACTTCATGCGGTTGGACGGTGCCATGCGGTGGTGTTGCACCAGTAGGGTTTTCGCCTGTGACTTGATGGCGCAGACGGTGACGGGACAGTCGATGTGTTCCTGCATCACCCGGTGTGCGAGCTCGACACTCATGCTGAGCACGGCGTTGTGGCGAAAAGGGGGAAGGGCGTTCATAATCGTGGGCACCTCCGGTCTCGTCATCGGTTGGTGTGCCCCGAGTGGCCGGGGTCCGATTGGGGCGGACCTCCTCCGGCGCTCAGGAGCTGAGCTCAGTAGACACGCCGCGCAAGGGCTTTGGAATGTCCATCGTCGGGTTTCTTACGCCGAGACAACCAATTTCTGCGATGGTCCGAACACGACCACGTGCTCCATGGCGAGGCGTTCCATAATTCGAACAATCCGATAGCGAGGCTAACGAGATGGCAGCGGGGTCGACACTCCCACAACGGGCGGCCGGGCGGGAACTGCGCAGGTTGCGGATGCGAGCGGGCAAGAGCCAAACGGCGGCGGGCAAGGTCATCGAGGTCTCGCCGCAGACCATCGGGAGGATGGAAGACGGGTTACCGACGAAGTTGTCGCGGGTGTACGTCAACGCGCTGTGCGATGAGTACGAAGCGAGTGCAGCCGAGCGCGAGCGGCTGCTGACGTTGGCTGCGGAGGTCGAGGAGGCGAAGAAGGCCGGGAACGGTTGGTGGAGAAGTTATCCGGTCGAACCGAAGTTCGATCACTACCTCGGGCTGGAAGATGCCGCGCGGAGTATCACAACGTTCCAGCTGACCCTGGTCCACGGGCTTCTGCAAATTGCGGAGTACCGGCGCGACATGCTCTGGGTCGCCAATCCGACCATGCCGACCGATGAGGTGGAGCGCCAGGTTGAGTTGGCCATGCGGCGGAAAGCCAAACTGGATCAGGAAGGATTCAGTATGGACGTGATCTTGTCGGAAGCAGTGTTGCGTCATCGGGTCGGCGGACCCCCAGTTATGGCGCGGCAGCTTCGGCATCTGGCCGAGGCGACTACGAGACCGAACATCTCTGTCCGTGTGATCCCACTGCATGCCGACGGGCATATCGGACTCCAGGTCGGGTCATTCACACTGCTGGAATTCCCGCCCCTGCCATCGTCGCGGATGATCGAGCCACCCGTGGTTTACGTCGAGGAATGGGCGGGCCATTTGTTCCTCGAGCGCGCAGCCGAGATCGAGCGCTATCGGCACGCCTGGACGGCGCTGCAGCGTGTAGCGTTGGACGAACAAGACACCAGGTCGCTAATCCTGGATATAGCAAAGGAGTTCGAAGCGTGAGCGTAGATCTTTCTGGGGCGCGGTGGTTCAAGAGCAGCCGGTCGGAAGCCGCGAACGCGTGTGTGGAAGTCGCCCATCTCGACGGTGGCATGGTCGGCGTCCGTGACTCCAAGAATCCGACCGGTCCGGCGCTGGTCTTCACTCCGTCGGAGTGGGACGCGTTTCTGAGCGGAGCCACTGACGGCGAGTTCGACCGTCCCTGAGGCGGAAGTGGCCAGGTACTTCCATCCGATCCCGGGCCCGCGCCGCCGGTCCTGGCTAGTGAAGGAGTTCGAACCATGAGTGTCGATCTGTCCAGGGCCCGATGGTTCAAGAGCAGCCGGTCTGCGGACGCGAACGCGTGCGTGGAAGTCGCCCACCTCGATGGCGGCCTGGTCGGTGTCCGCGACTCGAAGAACCCCTCCGGTCCGGCGTTGGTGTTCACCCCGTCCGAGTGGGACGCCTTCCTGGCCGGTGCCACGGACGGCGAGTTCGACCGCCCCTGATCGCAGCTGACCGCGGGCTCGGGGGGCGGCGGCCAAATCCTCGCCCCGGTCCGCGAGTGCGTCCGGAGTCGGCACCCCGGCGGTGTGCGTCGAGTCGAGTGCGGTCCCACCGTGTCCGGGCCGGGGGGATACCCCGATCCGGATTCCAGGGTCACGCCGGATGTGCCTCGTCGGGGACGAAACTAGGTTTCGGTCATGCCTTCTACTGTGCGAATACTCCGGGCCGCGGCGCTCGGCGCAGCAACCCTGCTGGCCGTCGGGGTGATCACCGGGTGTGCGGAGTCGGCCGGCATTTCTCCGGACGAGCAGTTGCGCCAGGATGTCGAGGCGATCCACGCCCTCGGTGTCAGCGGTGCCCAAGCGCGAGCTATCGGGGCTGACGGTCGCCAGGCTGTCGCCACCAGTGGCAGCGCCGACCAGACCGCCGGCCAACCGGTCGATCCCGAGGGCTACTTCCGGATGGCCAGCACGTCGAAGACACTCATCGCCACCGTGGTGCTGCAACTGGCGGCCGAGTCCACGCTGTCGTTGAACGACACGGTCGAGCACTGGCTGCCGCACGTGGTGCAGGGTAACGGCAACGACGGCAACCGCATCACGATCCGTCACCTGCTTCAGCACACCAGCGGAATCCACGACGATCTGCCCGGATACACCACGCCGCAGGAGTACTACCAGCAGCGCTATGACGTCCACACCGCCGAGCAACTGGTGGCACGCGCGATGGAGCATGCACCGGATTTCCCGCCCGGAGCGGGCTGGTCCTATTCCAACACCGGCTACATCCTGCTCGACATGATTATCGAGCAGGCCACCGGCCGGCCTGCCCGTCAGGAGATCGAGGAGCGCATCCTGGTCCCGCTCGGCCTCGAGCGGACCCGGTGGATGGGCGCCTCGCCGACCGTGCCCGCACCGCACGCACGGACCTACCAATACTTCGGCCCCGGTGCCGAAGTGGATGTCACCGAACAGATATCCGTCAGCCAGAATTTCTCGTGGGTGGCGACCACTCAGGACGAGAACGACTTCTTCCGCGCGGTGCTCGCAGGACGCCTACTACCACCCCAGCAGCTGGCCGAGATGAAGCAGACCGTCCCCGTGAGCGCGCAGGTACAACAGCTGTGGCCCGGCGGTCGATATGGGCTCGGCCTGGTGCAGCGGCCCCTGAGTTGCGGAGGAATCTACTGGGGTCACGAGGGCGGGGACGGCGGCTACGTGACCCTCAACGGCGTCAGCGACGACGGCCGGCGCAGCGCCGTGGTTTCCATGTCCGAAGCACTCGGCGACACCCCGGAGCACATCCGGGACCAAGAGAACGCGGCGAGCGCCCTGATCGATCACGCACTGTGCGCCGGGGCCCGCACCTCGTCCGAGTGAGCACCCGCTCATCGTCGTCGTCACCGTGCTGTCCGAACTCGCGCTGTCCTCGTCGAGTGCGCAAAGCCTGGCCGCCGCCCCGCCGTTCATCACCCACGGCGACGCGGGCGATGTGATTCCGGCCATGCTCGCCTGCCGGTTTCCGGCTCCGTAGATGGCAACCCCCGCGGGGTACCGATCCGCTCGATTCGCGCACCCGGCCCTCGGCCTGACAGGATGCGCAGCGCAGTGCGGTCGAGGTGGGTGCATTCGCCACGTGGAAACGATGATCTACCCCCTCGGCTGAGGGACACGTGGTTGGAAAGGAACACCGGGATTGACGACGGATGCGCGGGCTGAGCTGGAGGCATTTCTGCTCGGGGACCGGTTCGCCTGTCTGGCGGGCCGCTCCGCCTGGCGGCAGGGCGGCATCACTCACCGCCACTACGACGTGATGGGTGGCGAGGAATCGGCGCGATTGATGGCCTTGGATCTGGCCGAGTTCGTCGGCGCCGCCGACTGGAGCGCACGCAAATTCACCAGCTTCATCGCGACCTTCGAGCAGCCGCGCGGCGTGGACGAGCTGCGTTTCGAAGAGCTGCTGTGGCAGCACCTGCAACTGCTGCACGAAGCCGACGCCGACCGCTACGCCTGGGCGCCCGGCTACTCCTCGGACCCGCAGTCCGGCGAGTTCGGCTACAGCGTGGCCGGCCACCCGTTCTTCGTCATCGGCCTGCACGAAACCCACCGTCGTTACGGCCGCCGCCCACCGTTCCCGATGCTGGCCTTCAACTCCCACGAGCAGTTCGGCCGCATCAAGGCCGCGGGCATGTGGGACCGCCTGGCCGAGAAGATCCGCAAACAGGACATCGCGCTCCAGGGCGACATCAACCCCAACCTGCTCGAATACGAGAAGCTCTCCGAAGCCCGCCGCTACTCCGGCCGCCCCAAACCCGCCGACTGGCAATGCCCGTTCAGCGCGCGTCCCGCCGCCCACGACCGCGAACTCGCCGCGGCCAACGACCGCGATCTTGCGAGCACTCACGAACGCGAACTCGCAGGCGCCTAGCAGCCGATCGCGGGAAGCCGCGCAGCGCCGGTGTTCACGCCGCGCTCGGGCCGCCCTTGGCATAGCTGTGCGCCACGAACGCGCTACGCAAGTACCACAATCCATCGGCCCGGCCGAGGTCGAGCCCGGTGAGCTGGGCGATCCGCCGCAGCCGGTAATCGACGGTATTGGCATGCACATGCAGGCGGCGCGCGGTCACCGTGCGGCTCAAATCGTTGGCCAGATGGCAGCGCAGCGTGTCGAGGAGTTCCGGGTGATCATCGAGGGGTGCGAGCAGCCGGCCCAGATGCTCACGCCCCGGGCCCGGGCGAGTGAGCTGGTATTCGAGCACCAGATCGGTGAAACGGTGCACGCCGCTGGGTAATCCGAGCCGCTGCACCACATCGAGGGTGCCGTGGGCGCGCTCGGCGGCTTCGGGGATCTCGGTCACCGCGGCGACCACGGACGCAGCGGTGAGCGCTACACCCGCGGCTCGGGAGAGTTCGGCGATCACCGTTCCGGCCGGCGGCCCATCGGCCGGAACGAGCACGGTGCCGCCGTCCACGGACAGGACCGCGAGAACACGACCGGCGTATCGGGCAGTGAGTGCGGCGTGCACGCGACGTACTGCGCTGCGTGCGACGGATCGGCTGTCGAGACCAGGTCGCCGCGTGTCGGGGTGCGGCGGCATGGCCAGCGCCAGCACGTCGTATTCGTCGGCCGGTTCGATTCCGCACTGCCGCGCCTGTGTCGACGTGGCGGTGCCCGCGAGGAGCGCGGACACCAGCTGTTCCTCCGGTGCGGAGTGCGTGAGCGCCCGGAGCTGGTCCACGTACGCGGCGGACATCGCGGAGGTCAGCAGATCGAGCGCCCGAACCGTGGTCGAGGTGCGGTCGAGTACTTGCGCGGGCTGTGGCGGGACGCGCGTGGTGCCGTAGACGCTAGCGGCGAGCGCGTCGCGGACCGCCTCGTGCACCGTCTGCAAGACCGTCTCGAGCGGAATGCCCACGCCGGCCGCGGCGGCGGCAGCGTGTTCCACCCAGGTCAGCTCCGCTGCCAGGTCGAGGGATTCCGGGTCGGCCCGGGCGATTCGTGCACACTGTGCCGCGATCGCTGGGAGGTCGCACGCCGCCCGCGTAGCCGGTTTCTGCGCTTGCCCGGCCGGACGCGGAAGCAGCCCGACCGGTGGTGACTCGTGCACTCGGGCCTCCCAACTGCTGTGGAAGGCTCAGCTTGCCCGGCGACCGCATCGCCGGGCATCGTCGAAATTACGCATTCATGGCTACGTATCCGGTGTTCGCGGTGAACCAGGCCGCGATCTGCGCTCGGTTGGCGGCCCCGAGTTTGGTGAGAATGTGCTGGACATGGGTGTCGGCGGTGCGCACCGCGATCACCAGGCGTTCGGCGATCTCACGGTTGGTCGCGCCCTGGGCGATCAGTTCGGCGACCTGCATCTCCCGTGGGCTGAGCGGGCACTCGCGGGCATTCACCGCGCGGGATCGGTCGTCGAGCGCATAGCGACGGCCATAGTCCGGGCTCATGGCGTAGCCGTATTGGTAGGCGGTCTCGAACCGGGCGGACCCGAGCGCCTGCCGCGCCTGCTGCCAGAACATCCGGTGCGGGACCGGCAACATGATGTCGGGGTCGGCGCCGAGCCGCTCCCACGCCGAGGCTGCTGCCCCGAACAACGTGGCCGAACGGGTGTGCTCGCCGCTGAGGCAGGCGATCCAGGCGAGTTCCTCGACGTGGTAGGCGTCGCCGAACTGGCTGTCGCGCCGCCGAGTCGAGGCCAGCGCGGTGCGGGTCAGCGTGCGAGCGGCATCGATCCTGCCCCGGCTGAGCTCGATCAACGCCAGGCTGAAATACAGGACGTCGCGATAGTAGGTGTCACCTGCGGCTGTGCTCGCGGCGAGCGCGTCACCGATGACGGTGAGTGCGGTGTCGACATCCTTGGAAAACATCGACAACGCGAGAATATTGCGCGCGCCTATCGCACCCCGGCCGTCGCCGTGGGCGTCGAAGATCTCGACCGCGGCGGCGGCCAGGGTCGCGGCCGCGTCGTTGTCGAGCCGGATCTTGCAGCCTTGGGCGCGGATCATCATCACCTGCGCGGCCACGATCGGGTCGGCCGAGCGCGCCGCCTCCGCGTCCGCCGCGGCGAGCCGGAGGTCGGCGTCGTCGAGGTCGCACAGCCAGGTCGCGTGCAGCGCCGACATCGCGAGGGCGAGGCCGCGATCGGGGTGATCGGGCGCGGCGCCCGCGCAGGCACGATCCAGCCAGATCCGGGCCTGCTTGCTCGCGCCGCGCAACGTCCAGTACTCGGGCAACCGGCACGCCATCGAGAGGGCGATATCGGCTTCGCCGGGAGTATCCAGCGACCAGTCCATCGCGGCGACGATGTCGGCATGATCGTCGCGCAGTCGCCGGATCCAGGCCGTCTGGTCCGGCCCGAACCAGTCGTCGTCGGCGATCCTGATCAGGTGATGGAACCAGTCGCGGTGACGGCGAGCCGCCTGCCCGTGATCGTTGTCGGCGGCCAGCCGCTCGGCGGCGTATTCGCGCAGCGGGCGCAGCATCCGGTAGCGGACGATCGTGTCACCGTGGCGTTCGAGCAGCGATTTGTCCACCAGGCTGTCGATCACATCGATGATCGCTTCGGCGCCGACATCCGCGCACACGTACTCGGCCGCCTCCAGATCGAAGGTTCCGGCGAAGATCGACAGCCGCCGCCACACCGCACGCTCGGCATCGGTGCACAGCGTGTAACTCCAGTCGACAGCGGCGCGGAGGGTGCGCTGACGTCCGGGAACAGTGCGGGCTCCGGGCGTGGACAAGGCCAGCTGCCCCGCCCAGCGTTGGAGAATCTGCCGAGGTGACAATGACCGGACCCGGGCGGCGGCGAGTTCGATGGCCAAAGGCACCCCGTCCACGGCCCGGCACAATCCCGCGATATCGGCGGCATTCTCGGCGGTGAGCGTGAAATCGGCGCGGGTGGCGGCGGCCCGGTCGAGGAACAAACGCACCGCCTCGACCTCGCCAAGGGCGGCAGGGTTCAGGTCGGTGACCGCCGGGATCGACAGCGGCGGCACCCGGAAGACCTGCTCACCCGGCACCCCCAAAGGTTGCCTGCTGGTGGTGAGAATGGTCAGGCCCGGACATGCGGGTAGCAGCTCGGCGATCAGCGTCGCGCAGGGCAGCAGTAGATGCTCGCAATTGTCGAGCACCAGCAGCGGTGGCCGGCGGGTGAGGTGGGCGCGGATCCGAT
>NZ_BAFY01000324.1 GCF_000308555.1 Nocardia cyriacigeorgica NBRC 100375
CTGGGCCAGACGCCGCCGTACCCACGCTCGCGCTGACGCCCAGGCGGGCGAGCACCGCGCGGAACAGTCATGACGCCGCGCCGGGGACGCTCCAGCCTTGCCCTCGCCGCCGTGGCCGCGCTGCTGGTGACCGGCTGCGGGGCATCCGAGCCCGAGCCCGTAAGAGACCCCTACCCGGTCGATGGGTCGCTACCCGTGGTGGACACCTCGGGCTTGCAGCTGCCGACGCCGTTCGAGGAGCTGGAGGTCGTGGACCCCGGGTGGGACATCACTCCTCAGTACGCGGACGGGGTGTACCTGGCCGCCGGTGAACGCGACGGTGTGCTGGAGTTCACCGCCGTGGACGTCTACGGGGACGTGCTGTGGGCCGCGCAACGTCCAGCGAGCTGCACCGGGTTCGTCGTGACCACCGACGCGCACGGCCGAGCCCTCGCGATCCTGGGCGACCTCCAGATCACGGCCGATGCCCTGGCCGCGACGACTGCCACCGCCTACGACCTGACGACCGGGGAACAGGTCTGGGGTCCGGTCGAGGTGCCCGGCCCCTACCAAGGCCCCGGCCTGGTCTTCGCCGCACCTCCCGATGGCTTCATGGGCGAGACCGGCCCACGCGTCGCGCTCGATCCCACCACCGGAGACGTCGCGGCCGACGAGTCGAGCCCTGAAGGTATCCGCATCATCGGCGAGTACCACGGCATCGTGCTGCTCACCCACGAGGACGCTCTGATCGCGCGCGACACGGCCGACGATCACGAGCTCTGGCGCATCCCCCTCGCCGAGCACGGCTGGACAGCGGCGTCCATCAGCGCGTCCCTGCGCCCTGAACCGGGAGACGGGCTCGCGCTCATCGCCACCTCCGAGACCACCGGCGCGCTCCTCAACCTGGATCAGGGCAGCATCGTGAGCAGCACCGCCCGCGACGCCGCCGTAGACCCCACCACGGGGACCCTCGTCACCCTGGACGACACCGGCCTGCACGGCTACGACGCCGACGACCGACCGCTGTGGTCCCTGCCTGTTGCCGCCGAGACCACCATCGCCGCGATCGGCGGCGTCTTCCTCTACCTGCGAGAGGACGGGGCGATCCGGGTCCACAACGTCCTCACCGGCGATGTCGCCCAAGCCTACGAACCCGACGGCCAAGGACCGATCATCGTGCCCACCCACATCACCATCAACGGCGCTGCACTCCTCCTCCAGGAACGACGGCACCTGGTGGCGACGATCGCTGAGTCCCCTCTGAACGAGTCCTTCCCGACGTCCAGCCACGCGGGCATGTCGATCGTGGGCGCTCGGGTCGCAGACTCGACTTGAAATACCCCAGGGGGTATGAGACGGTAAAAATACCCCCCAGGGTATCGATGACATCGACGGAAGGATGAACAGTGCTCCTCGAACGCATCTACGACGAGGACCTGGCGCAGGCCGGGTACTTCATCGGCTGCCAGGCCAAGGGCGAGGCGGTGGTGATCGACGCGCGCCGCGACATCGCGGACTACCTGGCGCTCGCGGCCAAGCACGGCATGCGGATCGTCGCAGTGACCGAGACCCACATCCACGCTGACTACCTGTCCGGGACCCGCGAGCTGGCTGCGGCGGTCGGCGCCGAGGTCTACGTCTCCGGCGAGGGCGGCGCGGACTGGCAGTACGGGTTCGACGCCCGGCGTCTGTACGACCGCGACACGATCACGATCGGCAACATCACGATCCAGGCCCGGCACACGCCTGGTCACACTCCTGAGCACCTGGTGTTCCTGGTCACCGACGGCGCCTTCGCCAGCGAGCCCGGCTACCTCATCTCCGGCGACTTCGTGTTCGCCGGGGACCTGGGCCGCCCCGACCTGCTGGACGAGGCCGCGGGCGGGGTCGACACCCGCTTCGAGGGCGCGCGGCAACTGTTCACCAGCTTGCGTGAGGTGTTCCTGACCTTGCCGGATCACGTCCAGGTCCACCCGGGGCACGGCTCCGGCAGTGCGTGCGGCAAGGCGCTCGGCGCGCTGCCCTCGACCACGGTCGGCTACGAACGCGCGAACGCCTGGTGGTCGCGCCACCTGGCTGCCGACGACGAGCAGGGGTTCATCGAGGAGCTGCTCGACGGGCAGCCCGACGCGCACGCCTACTTCGCGAGGATGAAGAAGCAGAACCGCGAGGGTCCCGCCGTGCTGGGCGAGCGCGGCCCGGTGCCCGAGCTGGCCGTAGCGGAGGTGGCGCGGCGGCTGGAGGCCGACGAGATCACCTTCGTCGACACCCGCCCGCCGGCGCAGGCCCATCAGGGCACCGTTGCCGGCTCGCTCAACATCCCCGACGGCTCCAAGACCGCCACCTATGCCGCCTGGGCCTACGATCCCGAGGCCGACTCGCGTCCGCTGGTGCTGCTGGCCGAGGACCAGACCGCCGCCCAGGCGATCGCGGATCGGCTGCTGCGGGTCGGCATCGACCAGACCGCCGGCTACGTCACCACCATCGACGGGCTTCCCCGGTTCGTCCCGCCCCTCATCGAGCCGGCAGAGCTGGCAGGTTTCGATGCCGCGCTGCTGCTGGACGTGCGCCAGCGCGGCGAGTACGCCGCCGGGCACATCCCCGGCGCCACACAGCTCAGCGCCGCACGCGTCCTCTGGCACCAAGACGAGCTGCCGCGCTCCGGCACGATCGTGACCTATTGCCAGTCCGGGATGCGGAACACCGTCGCCGCGAGTGCCCTACGACGCGCCGGGCACGCCGTCGTCGAGCTCGACGGCAGCTATAACGCCTGGCGCGCATGGCAGGAGACCACCAGCGAGACCGCGCTGGCCTGACGCACAGCAGAACGATCGCATCCTCCGACGGGCGGTCGGCCCCAGCCCCTTCCATTCGCATCTCCGCTGCCCGCGGCCAGACCTGACGAGGAACCACCCCATGACCGATCCCTCCGCCGAGCTCCGAACGCTCACCGCCGAGGAGCTCGCCCAGTGGCGTCAGCTCCACGACGACCTCACGATCATCGACGTGCGGTCCCCGGCCGAGTTCGAGACCCTCCACATTCACGGCTCGTACAACGTCCCGCTGCCGCTGCTGACCGAACACGCCTCGGATCTGGCAGAGCGGCTCGGGCACCGCGCGGTACTCGTGTGCCAGTCCGGCAACCGCGCCACCCAGGCCCAGCAGCATCTCGCTGCCGCCGGCGTGCGGACGGCCAACGTGCTCACCGGCGGCGTGCCCGCCTTCGAGGCCGCTGGCGGCCAGGTGGTCCGCAGCGCAGCTCGCTGGGACATCGAGCGCCAGGGTGCGGTTCACGGCCGGGCTGATCGTCCTGGTGAGCCTGCTCGTGGCCGAGTTCCTCTGGCCGGAGTCCCGGTTCATCGCGTTCGCGCTCAGCGCCGGGCTCGTCGTCGCGGCGCTCACCGGCTCCTGCCTGATGGGCCGCATCCTCTCCCGCATGCCCTGGAACAAGGTCACGGCCAGCCCCACCGCACGGAGCGCGATCGCATCCATCCCGGTCGCGACCCAGGAACTGTGATGCCCTGGCGTGCTCCGACGTTCCGACGGCGTTCAACTGCAACGACCCCGCATCTAGGACCGGCATCGGCACGGTCGGCGTCACGACCCGCAGCACCAACCACGATGCCCGGTGAGCACGAGTGAGCGGCACCCTGATCCTCACCCTCGTGCTCGCCGTGGGTGTCGGGCTCGCGCTAGGGACGCTCGGCGGTGGCGGGTCGATCCTGACCGTCCCGCTGCTCACCTACATCGCGGGCATGCCCCCGAAAGAGGCCATCGCGGCCTCGCTGCTGATCGTCGGCGTGACCTCGTTGTCCAGCCTCGTCGTGCACGCCCGGCACCGTCGAGTCCGATGGCGCACCGGGCTCATCTTCGGAGCCGCTGGCATGGTGGGCGCCTTCGCCGGAGGACTCATCGGAGGCCAGCTCCCCGGTGCCGTGCTGATGGTGGCCTTCGCGATCATGATGATCGCCACCGCGATCGCGATGGTCACCAGAAAGCCCAGGCGCGACACCGACCAACCCACGGCCGATGCCGGGACCGAGCGCGCCCACTCGCTGCCGATGCTGCGGACCATGCTCGAAGGCATCGTCGTCGGCCTCATCACCGGGATCGTCGGCGCCGGCGGCGGCTTCCTCGTCGTCCCCGCCCTCGTGCTGCTGGGCGGCCTCAGCATGCCGGTGGCCGTGGGCACCTCACTGCTGGTGATCGCGATGAAGTCCTTCGCCGGACTCGCCGGCTACCTGACCACGGTGACCCTCGACTGGCCCCTGGTGGCCGCGGTCACTGCGATGGCCGTGCTCGGAGCGCTCCTCGGTGCGCGCCTGTCAGGACGCATACCAGCCGACGCCCTCCAGAAGGTCTTCGGCGTCTTCGTCCTGCTCACCGGAACGCTCGTGCTCGTGATCGAGCTGCCGCCGGCCTGGGCGATCGCCGCCGGAGGCCTCGGACTCATCACGGTGGTCCTCGTCCTCGTCTGCCGGCTGACCGCTCTCAACTGTCCCTTCGGCCTAGCCCGGCCGACCCCGGGCTGAACCACTTCACCTCACAACACACCGTCGCCGACCAGACTCCGGAGCCCCACCCTCATGACAACCATCGACCTCACCGAAGACGCATTCTCAGCCGCCATCACCGACCATCCCATCGTGCTGGTCGACTTCTGGGCCGCCTGGTGCGGACCATGCCGCAGCTTCGCCCCCGTCTTCGAGGCCGCGTCCACCGAGCATCCCGACATCCTGTTCGCCAAGGTCGACACCGAGGCCCAGGCATCCCTGGCCGCCGCCGCACAGATCACCTCCATCCCCACGCTGATGGGCTTCAAAGACGGCGTCCTGGTCTACTCCCAGCCCGGAGCGCTCCCGGCCAAAGCGCTCCACGACCTGATCGGCAAAATCCGCGACCTCGACATGGACCACGTGCGCGCGCAAATGCAGGCGTCCGACCCTCGCTAGAACAGGGAGCGCATCATTTCCGGGCTCAGAGTCGAGACATCGGCCGACACGCGGACGCGGGCGTCCGAGACTGCGCCCTTGCCGCTATGGGCCGCGATGCCAGTCGCCGGCGTGGCCGGGCTCGCGATGGATGCGGCGTTCCCCGCACTCGGGTGGTGGCCGCTGGCGTTCGTCTCGGTGACGTTGTCCCTGGTCACTCTCATCGGGCGACGGTCCTGGGGGGCGCTGCTGGTCGGGACAGTCTTCGGCGCAGCGTTCTGGTTTCCTCACGTGTCCTGGTCGGCGCAGTTTCTCGGGGAGCATCCGCTGAGCTGGGTCCCGTGGGTGGCCCTGGCTGGCGCGCTGACGATCTACACGGCTGTGCTGACGGTGCCGATCGCCCTCGCCTACCGATGGCTGCCGCGCCGGCGCAACGCCTTCGCGATGCGGCTGCTGGCGCTGCCGCTGCTGGTAGCGGGAGCCTGGACGATCCGCGAACTCATCATGGGCTCCTGGCCCTACGGCGGATTCCCGTGGGGACGGGTGGCGATGAGCCAATCGGAAAGCCCGATCGCTCCGGTCGCGTCATGGGTCGGCGTCTCCGGCCTGGGCTTCCTGATGGTCGCCGTGTGCGCCGCCGCGATCGAAGCAGTCCGTTGGATCGTGCGCGCGCAACCGGCACGCGGTAACGCCACCGAGCACCCGAGAACACCTCTCGCCTCGTGGGCGGCGTCGATCCCCGTGCTCGGTCTCGCAGCGGTGATGGTCCTGGTGCCGCAGTTCCCGACCAGTCACGCGGGCACCATCCGGGTGGGCGCTGTGCAGGGCAACGGCCCCGCCGCGTACGTCGATGAGCACGAACCGGGCGCGGTCCTGGAATCTCAGCTCGCCGCTTCCGCCCCTCTCGAAGACGAACAGGTCGACATCGTGCTCTGGCCCGAGGGCGGCGTCGACAGTGATCCCCTCGCCGACGAGGCCACCGCTCACGCGCTCGACGATGCAGCCGCCCGATACGACGCCCCGATCCTGCTCAACGCCGCCGCGGCAGACGGCCACCTCGTCTACAACACTTCCGTCCTCTGGACCTCGAACGGGCCGACGGCCGCGCACGCCAAACGCCATCCCGTCCCCTTCGGCGAGTACGTGCCCGACCGGTGGTTCTACGGCGCGCTCGTGCCCAGCCTGGTAGACCTCCTAGAACGCGAGTACGCCGCCGGCGTCGACACACCCGCCATCGAGGTCGACGGCGTAGAGGTGGGACTGGCGATCTGCTTCGACGTGGCCTTCGATGACGTCATTCACGAAGGCGCGCACAGCGGTGCCCAGGTGCTCATGTTCCAGACGAACAACGCCGACTTTCGCGACACCGATGAACACCTGCAACAGCTTGCGTTCGCGCGCATGCGCGCCATCGAGACCGGCCGCAGCGTCGTCAACCTCTCCACCACCGGCACCAGCCAGGTACTCGCCCCGAACGGCGCCACGCTGGCCGCACTAGCCGCGGACGAACCCGGACTCATGATCGCCGACCTTGAGCTCCGGGACGGGCTCACCGCCGCCGTCATGTTGGCGCAGTCGATCAATACGCTGATCGTCTCAGGCACTCTCGCCGGCTTTCTCGTCCTCGCCTTCCTCCTCCTGCGAGACCGTGCATCCTCGCGACACCATCGGGTGCTGGACTCCAGCCTACGAAGCAGCATCGGCCTGCACGAGTGCGCCGACGCGCATCGCCGAGAGCGCTTGTAGCGGAAGAACGCCGTTGCCGAGCGCAGCGATCTGCTGATTAGCCGTGAGTTGATGGATCGGATCAGTGATCCAACCACTGGGGAGACCCATCAACCACTCCACGAACTCGGGCGACGGCCGCGGTCCACTAGTCCTGTCTAGCAGCGCTGGCGCGATTCGTCCTGTCACATGCTCCCATCGGGCGATGGCGCGGGCGTAGCGTCCCCAGCGGCGAAGATGTCCTCGATCAGGAACCACAGCATCTCGGGTTCGCTGCTCTTGCTCTGCAAGCCAGCCGGCCCGTTTAGCGCGAGGTCGATGATCTGATGCGAGAGCGCGATCGTCCCCCGCCTCGCCCTCACCTGTTCCAGTGACTCGCCGCCACGAGTCGAGTCCGTGGCGAGCGGCGTCCTGAACAGTGCCCCGGCTGCGGGCGAGGATGAAGACGCGAAGCCTGGGATGAGGAGCGCCGACAAGGGACGCTGGTAGGCCGATCCATTGCGTGTCATACCGCAGGTCGGCCAGATCGCCGAGTACGGCGCCGACTGCCCGGAGAGGTCGAGCTGCGAGGTCTCCCAGACCCCACGGGTCGGGTTCCACTTCGCGAAGGGCTGCATCGCCGGGGGTTGCGTGGTCGGGATTGCTTTGCGCATCGTCGTCTTCTTCTAGGGGTGCGCGGACGGCGGGTGAGGACAGCAGGCCGCGCACGTTCTCGATGACGACGAGCTGGGGTTGCAGCGCGTCGATCGCGGCGGCCATGTACGACCAGAGCCCGGAGCGGGTGCCGGGCGCGAGGCCGGCGCGCTTGCCCACGGTCGAGACGTCCTGGCAGGGGAAGCCTCCACAGAGAACATCGACCGGCTCGACGGTGCGCCAGTCGATGGTGGTGATGTCGCCCAGGTTGGGGGCGTCGGGTCAGTGGTGGGCGAAGATGCGGGAGACGTGTTCGTTGTTCTCGGAGAACCAGATCGTCTCGCCATCCAAGGCGTGTTCGACGGCGAGGTCGAGACCGCCGTACCCGGAGAACAGTGATCCGACCCTGAGTGGGCGAGTCCGGTCGTGAGGGTCGTGCATGAGGGCTCCGGTTGACGGGTGATCCCGGTCGGACTTCACGCATGAGGTCACCACCGGGCTGGTCAGCGACCAGGTGCGCGACCACTCGAACCGCCACCGCTTGCCTCGTCGCCGATGCCGTGACCCGCGCGCGGCGCACCACCCCCGCGTACTTCGGAATCCGTGACTCAGGCGGCGCCGCCAGCTCTCGTTCGCCGGCCCACCGAGCCATCACACGTCTTTCAGACGAGGCCGTTTCGGGCTTTGTCGCATCTGATGCGACCGGTCTCGCGGGCTCACCTGCTCTCCGAGCGCGGCCGGAAGGAGCAGCCGAGGTGACGGTTTCGATGCGCGTGATGAGCGCGGGCGATGGATACAAGTACCTGTTGAAGTCCATCGCCGCGGGCGACGGCGACCGGAGCCTGAGCACGCCGCTGACCCGCTACTACGCGGAGGCGGGCACGCCGCCGGGCTTCTGGATGGGCTCGGGGCTGGGTCGTCTCGGGCACGGCGACCTGGTCGAGGGAGGGCAGGTCTCTGAAGCTCAGCTCGCGCTGTTGGTCGGGATGGGCCATGACCCGATCACGGGCGAGCCGCTGGGCCGCGCCTACCAGCAGTTCGCGTCGATCACCGAGCGGATCAAGCAGCGCGTCGACGCCCTCGACCCCGAGTTGGGGCCGGCGACTCGAGCGCAGGAAGTGGCCGCGATCGAGGCGGAGGAAGCCGAGCGCGGCACCCGCCGCGCAGTAGCCGGTTACGACTTCACATTCAGCGTGCCCAAGTCAGTCTCCACGATCTGGGCGGTCGCGGACGCCGGCACCCAAGCCCTGATCGCGGACGCCCATCATGCGGCGGTTGCAGAGCTGGTTGCGTTCCTCGAACGCGAGGTTGCCGCAACCCGCGTCGGTGCAACCGGGCCGGACGGCGCGGTTGCGCACGTCGACGTCGCCGGTGTCGTGGCCGCGGCATTCGATCACTACGACAGCCGTGCGGGCGACCCGCAGTTGCACACCCACGTCGTCGTCAGCAACAAGGTCCTGACCGTGCAGGACGGCCGCTGGCGGACCCTCGCCGGCCGGCCGATGCACTCCGTGGTCGTCGCAGTCTCCGAGCTCTACAACGCCGCGCTGGCCGACCAGCTCACCCGCGTCCTCGGCGTCGAATGGGAAGCACGCGAACGGGGCAGGGACCGGAACCCGGCATGGGAAATCGAGGGCGTGCCCGACGAGCTGGTGACCGAGTTCTCCACCCGGTCCCGACACATCGAGGCCGAGAAAGACCGCCTCATCGCCGGGTACGTCGCCAAGCACGGCAGGCAGCCCTCCGCGCGAACGGTGCTGAAACTTCGGGCGCAGGCGACGCTCGCCACGAGGCCGGAGAAGCAGGTCCGGTCGCTGGCCGACCTCACCGCCGAGTGGCGGCAGCGCGCCGGCCGGGTGCTGCGCCGGGACGCGAACGGCTGGGCGCGCACGTTCACCGCATCCACCGCAGACGCACCGCGGCGGGTGCTGCGCGCCGACGACGTGCCGCTGGATGTGGTGCGCGAGGTCGGGCAGACCGTGATGGAGACGGTGGGCGAGAAGCGTTCGACCTGGACCCGCTGGAACCTGCATGCCGAAGCATCCCGGCAGTTGATGGGGTGGCGGTTCGCCAGCATCCAGGACCGGGAGGCGATCACCGGGCTCGTGGTCGATGCCGCCGAGCACGCTTCGCTGCGGCTGACGCCGCCGGAGCTGGCGTCCAGCCCGTTGCAGTTCCGCCGCGTGGACGGCACCTCTCGGTTCCGGCCGCACGCCTCGACCCTGTTCTCATCCGAAGTCCTGCTGGCCGCCGAAGACCGACTCCTGGCGCGTGCCGCCACAACGGCCGGGCCGGTGGTGCCGTTGGAGACGGTTGAGAGGATCGCCCGCAAGCCCGACGCACGCGGCCGGGTGCTCGGCGAGGATCAGGCCGCGGCCCTTGCCGCGATCGCGGTCTCCGGTCGGGTCGTGGACGTGCTGGTCGGCCCGGCTGGGGCCGGGAAGACGACGGCGATGAACGGGCTCCGCAGGGCGTGGGAGAAGGAGCACGGCACAGGGTCGGTGATCGGGCTCGCCCCCTCGGCGGTCGCCGCGCAGGTCCTCGCCGATGACCTCGGCATCGCCACGGAGAACACGGCGAAGTGGTGGCAGAACCACCTCATGTACGGGACTACGTTCACGGCCGGGCAGCTCGTCATCATCGACGAGGCGAGCCTGGCCGGCACGATGTCGTTGGATCGGCTCACCCACGAAGCCGAGAAGGCCGGCGCGAAAGTCCTCCTGGTCGGCGACTGGGGCCAGCTCCAATCACCCGGCGCCGGCGGCAGTTTCGCCATGCTCGTGCACGCCCGCGATGACGCCCCCGAGCTGACCGATCTGCACCGCTTCACCAACGAATGGGAGAAGACCACCTCGCTCCAGCTACGCCACGGCCGTGCCGAGGCGATCGACGCCCTGATCGAGCACGGCCGGATCACCGGCGGCGACGAGGAAGCGATGATCGACGCCGCCTACACAGAATGGCGGGCCGATCTTGCCGCCGGGCGGGCGTCGATCCTGGTGACCGAGACCCACGCGACCGTCACCGAGCTGAACGCCAGAGCGCGGGCGGATCGGATCATCGACGGCACCGTAAACCCGACCCGCGAACTGCCGCTGCGCGACGGCACCGCGGTCTCCGAGGGCGATCTGGTCATCACCCGCGAGAACGACCGGCGGCTCCGCAACGGCCGAACCTGGGTCCGCAACGGCTCCCGCTGGACCGTCACCGGAGTTCGCGAGGACGGGTCGGTCATCATCCGCCCGGCCGGGCGCAGGTTCGGCGGCGGGATCGTCCTGCCGGCCGACTATGTGGCCGAGCACCTGGACCTCGGCTACGCGATCACCGCGCACCGCGCCCAGGGCGTCACCACCGACACCGCGCACGCGGTCGTCACCGCCACCACGACGCGGGAGAACTTCTACGTCTCCATGACCCGCGGCGCCCACAGCAACCACGCCTATGTCACCGTCGACCGAGAGGACGCAGAACACGCGGTGCCGCATCCCGGAGACAACCCGAACGTCACCGCTCGCTCGATCCTCTACGGCGTGTTGCAGCACATCGGCGCCGAGCTGTCTGCGCACGAGACGGTCGCTGCCGAGCAGGACCGCTGGGGCTCGATCGCGCAGCTCGCGGCCGAGTACGACACGATCGCGCAAGCCGCCCAGCACGACCGCTGGGCGACCTTGCTCGCCGCGTCCGGGATCACCGCCGAGCAGATCGAAGACGTGCTCGGCTCCGACGCCTACGGCGCGCTGTCGGCCGAGCTGCGTCACGCCGAGGCCAACCACCACGACCTCGACGCGCTGCTCCCGCGGCTGGTCGCCGCGCGGAGTCTGGACGATGCCGATGACATCGCCTCCGTCCTGCACGCCCGCGTGGCACGCGCCACCGCCCGGCCCGCCGGATCAGGCCGCACCCGCAAGGCCCCGAGGCTGATCGTCGGACTGATCCCGCACGCCGGCGGGCAGATGGCAGACGACATGCGGCGAGCCCTGGACGAGCGCCGCGAGCTGATCGAAGGCCGCGCCGACGCCGTGCTCCGCGGCTACCTCACCGATGAGGAGCCGTGGACGGCCGACCTCGGCGCGGCTCCGAGGGGCGACAAGCAGAAGGCGGCGTGGTGGCGTGCCGCTCGCACCGTCGCCGCCTACCGCGACCGCTACGGCATCACCGACGACCGGACCCCGCTCGGCCCGACGCCGGAGAGCACCAGCCAGAAGATCGACGCCATCCGCGCCCGCGCCGCCCTCAACCGCGCCCAGGCGATCGCTCACGAAGGCACGACGGCTGATGCGGTGCGGCCAGCGACCACATCACGCCCCGCACCGAGCTTGTGAACCCGTCCAGCGAGGGCGGCCGTCAGAGAGAGCGCCCCGGCGTGCCCGGCGACGGGTGCCGGTGCCCGAACTCGCGTCCGACCTCGGGCCGCGTCACAGTCCGGTCCGGGGTTCTGTCGGCGTCGAGTAGGTCGATCACGTCGCTGGGCTGGGTGACGAGCGAGGCGAAGCCTTGCTTGATGAGTTCGTTCGGCCCCGCGCTCGCGACGCTGGTCACCGGGCCGGGCACCGCACCGACGCCCCGGCTGAGTTCGCGTGCGGCGATGACAGTGGTCATCGACCCGGACCGAGGACCGGCCTCGGGGATCACGGTCGCACCCGAGAGCGCCGCCAGCAGGCGGTTGCGGGCCAGGAACCTGTGTCTGGTCGGTGCGGCTCCCGGCGGCAGCTCGCTCACCAGCAAGCCGACATCCCCAATGCGATTCAGCAGCTCGCTGTGCCCGGCCGGGTAGGGGCGGTCCAACCCGCCGGCCAGAACGGCGATCGTCTGACCGCTCGCGGCAAGCACGCTCTTGTGCGCGGCCCCTTCGATCCCATAGGCGCCACCGGAGACGACGACCCGTTCCTCATCGGCAAGACCCGCCGCCAGCTCGCCCGCGACCTGCTCTCCATAGGCGGTCGCAGCGCGAGCGCCCGTGATCGTGGCCCGATCGCTCAGCGCCGTCATCAAGAACGAGACCGCACCGCGAGTCCACAGCAGGTACGGCGCACGATCGCTCAGGTCGTTCAGGCCGGCGGGCCATTCCTTGTCGGCGGGGATGAGCGTGCCGAATCCATGCCGCTCCGCCTGAGCCATCTGATCCAGCAGGCCGGGTGTGACCCGCGCCGTCAGTCGTTCGCGCCACATCAGTGTGTCGGCGCGTGCCAGGCCGGGCACTTCGTCGTCGGACTCGATCAGCCGCAGCGTCTCGACCCCGCCGTGACGGGCCAGGACGTACCCCGTGATCGGGTCGTTCGGCTCGGCGATCATCGACAACGCGACCCGCGCCATCCGCTCACCCTGCACCTGCTCCGCCAACGTGGCCATGATCGGTGTCCTCTCGCTCCAAGGTCACCGACGAGGTACACGCCCGCCTGCCGATGGGGTTCCCTCTGCCATAGGACAGTCGTAAACTCGGTAGCGAGGCAGGTTCAGCAAACTATGCGGGTCCTTCGGGACGGCCCTTCGCGGGCACTCGGTTCATAGCCGCCTCCACGACGGAACACCGTCGCGCTATGACGAGGAAAGAGGCCTGCAATGCTCCGGACGTCCGTGGCGCTCAGCGCACGAGGCTATGGCGTACTCCGCTACGCACCCACGAACCTGCTGCTCAACGCGATCCGCACACGGCGCGGCCTGAAGTGGGGCGTCCCCGCGATGCTGCTCGCCGGGGTCTACTTCTACGCCGCGGCGATCTGCACCACGATCATCAACGACGGGGGTCCCGGTTGGCTCTACCTGCTGGTCCTGGTGTTCGTCTGGAACGCCTTCAAGTTCCTTTGGATCGGCCCCGTCAGTCTAATCCAGCTCATAAGTGTCCGTGCGGGGGAGCGTCGCGAACGGCAACCGGTGCCGTCCTCGCGGTGACGCGCAGGCGAGCCCACCGCGCCATAGGGCACTGACCACGACACAGTCGCATTCGGTTGGCGCGTCCCTTCACGGTGTACCGCATCGATTCGGCGTGTCGATGGCTCTGTGATGTCGTTACGAGTAGTATCCGTTACATGCAGGACTTCACGAGCCTGAGCGACGCGGGCCTCACTGACGTTGATCGAGCGCTGCGTCATGAGCGGCTACGTCGCCGTAAGGCGTGGCGTAACTGCGAGCGCTGCGATCAGGCGTTCCTCGGGCGAGGTGATGCGCGCTTCTGCTCGGCTCGCTGTCGAGTCGCCGCGCATCGAGCGGGGAAGGAGTCCTGATGAGTGACACGCTGCGGGTTGTCGCGTCACGTCGGTACGGAACGCTCTCGCCGCTCCGCTATCCGGGAGGAAAGGCGGCGCTCGCTGGCTTCTTTGGCGACATCATCGATGCTCTCAGGGTCGAGCGCGCACGTTATATCGAGCCATATGCCGGTGGCGTGGGAGCTGGGATTGCGTTGCTCCGTGAGGGCATTGTCGAAGAACTGGTTATCAACGACATTGACCCTGCGGTGTACGCCTTCTGGAAATCTGCGGTCGGAGACAATGCCAGCTTCGTTGAAATGGTTGCGTCCGTCCCACTTACGATCGCTGAATGGCAGAAGCAGCGAGAGATATACAGATCGCGCGATGAGCGAGATGCACTCCGCCTCGGGTTCGCCTTCTTCTTTCTGAACAGGACCAATCGTTCAGGGATTCTGAATGCCGGAGTTATCGGCGGTCAGCGGCAGGAAGGGAGATACAAGATTGACGCCCGCTTCAATCGCGAAACGCTCATCGAACGATTGACTGCGATCGGAGGCTTGGCCGATCAGATCACGGTCTCAGACCTTGACGGCAGGACAGTGATCCAGCGTTACGCTCAGGACGATCGAGCATTTATGTACATCGATCCGCCCTATGTTCAGGCGGGGTCTCAGCTCTACCTCAACGCGTTCGACGGGCGCGATCACACAGCCCTCGCGGCGATCGTCAATACGGTGGAGAAGGCGCACTGGCTCATGACGTATGACACGGCTCCACTGATTGAGAAGCTGTATCGCGAGCACTTCCAATGCCGCTTGGAACTGACCTACTCCGCGCGGTATCCGGGGCAGGCCGAAGAACTGCTCGTTGCATCGCCCGCGGTCGCCGGTGTGGTCAAGGCGTTGCAGGGGCAGACTGTAATGGCGGACGCAACAAGCGCCTGAGCAGCGGATTGACCACCTTCCACGCCTGCCGAACGTCCTCTGCGGTCACTGACGCATCTGCGCTGTGCGCGATGAGATTGAACCACTGGATAGAGCCATGTTTGTGGGCGTTTCCCGACTGTATGGCGCCGATGGTCGATTTGAGAGTCTTCTCCGAGCCATAGGTTTGCGCGACCACTTTGAAAACCGCACTCAACTCGCCTGTCGCGGGCGTTGCAGAGCCCTCGAAATGGACCTTGATGGTGGCTTCGAGAACAGAGCGCAATAGGATCGCGGACGCGATAGGCAAGTTTCCCAGGTTGATCCGTCGTAGCTCGAAGTAGCGCAGTTTGAGGTTCAGTGGTGCGTTCTCGTAGTCGAGGCCAGACAGATCGAGCGTGTCCTTTGTGTCTGGATGGTTCGGTCCACGGCTTCCTGCTCCGCTCGGAGGCTCAGGCTGGGGTGGCGTTGCCCCGCCGGTCGCGCTACCGGGACCGCTTGGAGGCATTCCGTGGCTGACACCTTGCGACGGTCCAGGCGGAGTCGGTGGTGCGGGCGCGGCGGGTGATGGTGTCGGCGTTGCTGTAGTGGGTACACCGTTGAGACGGTCCACGAACGGCTGGTAGGCGTCATCACGCTTCTTGAGCTCCGGAGAGCGGGTGTTGAGCCTTCCAGCGCGAAACTCCCCGACTAGATACTCCAATGCACCGAGCTTCTTCTTTGGAAGTTTCGACGCGATCTTTTCGGGAGTTGAGGACCGAGGAAGCAACATGCCGTCTCTATCGAACTCCACCCCGATCGCAGCCGCGATGTCCTTACTTCGGTACGCGTACTCAAAGGCCGACATCGCCAAGTCGTCGCTGGCGGCGTACTGCCGGAGGGTGTGATCGGAGAATGGCGCAGCGGCAAGGAAGCGTCGCATCACAGCCATCTTCATGAACCTTGCGACCTCGACATCGGGGTACTGCGCCTTGACGTCCTCCACAGTCGTCTGGTCGTCCACGAGTGAGTAGTAGAAGGTTGCTTGTTGGTCGCGGCTCCACCGCTTCTTGGAGATGCCAGTGTGCAGTCGGGCAACGTGCGGGGCGGCGGTCGCGCGATCAGGCGCCACGATCACGCGGATTCGCTCGGGGAGGTTTTCTGCCTCGACTGCGTACCGCTTGAGCAGTGAGCGAACCTCGGCTTCGTGACCAGGCACGATCGTCGGGTCGTAGAGAGCCTTGAGTGCGCTGACGCGCCGGTTGCCTTCCAGGACGATGTACGAAGGCGGCTCGTCCCGTGACTCCGCCGCGATCACGATCGGCACCTCGTTGTCGAAGTAGCCGTCGCGAAGGATCAGCCGCGCCGCGCCGAGGACGTCCTCGGAAGCGAACAGATACTTCAAGGCTCCGGCTTCATCGTCGCGACGAGTCGGGATGCGGTAGTTCTCCAGGTCGAGCAGGAGCCGGCTCAGCTCGACCTCCACGATGGGTAGCTGCTCGTAAGCCATGTCCAGCCTCGTCTCGATGATCCGTCCGGCGATCTACGCCCTCGGTGCCGAACGGACGAGAGCTGTCGTTCAGTCCTAACTGTAGCCGCGCTGTTTCGCGATCGGGCTGAGACACGTCGAGGCGCATCAACCGAAGCTCCTCTGACGCGCGAACGCACGAACTGGTTGCCATAGGCGCCCGTGACGTCGTGACAGTTCTCGACGCGGGCAGGCGCCCAGGCACGGGACCACGGTCATGCAAACCATGCAGCCTGCCGGCGACGCCGCGTGGTCGCGTGAACTGCGGAACCAGACGGAAACGAGGCCGAGCTGCCACTTCGGACGCTTGTACGGAACCTGTCGTCGCGTGTCTTCACGGGACGGCCATGGTGCGTCGCCGCCTGGTACTGACCACAGTCCGTGGGACGATAGGCATGGGAGCCGCCGGTTCCGAGCGGGAGAAGGTCCGTTGATTCACGCTCATCGTCCCGTTGCGAGCCGAGCGCTCAGCTTGCATCGGGGGGTATGCAAGGAGTAGCCAATGAGGGTCGCGCGCATCCGTATCGGACGTTTCCGGGGTTATCGCCATGCAGCGCTCGTGGTGCCAGAGAACATGGTGCTTGCAGGTGAGCCGCAGGCGGGCCGCACTGACATCGTCGAGGCCCTGCGCCGGGTTCTCGACGCCCGCAGTACTCGGTCCCGCGTGAATCCTCTCGACGTCTACCGACCTGCTGACGGCGATGAAGAGTCCTTGACGGAGGTAGAGGTGACTCTTCTCGACCTCGGGGAGGACCTCGAAACTCTTCTCAGCGAGAATCTGGAAACGTTCGACCGGGCAACCGGGGAGATCGCCACGCCAAGCAACGCGGGCGACGCGGTTCTGGGCGTACGTCTGTGCTATCGCGCACGATATGACCTCGATACGGACACCGGCGAGCACTGGGTCGATTACCCGGCGCGAAGTGATCCCGCTGCCGGTGTGTTCAAGAAGGCGAGCCGGATCGAGCGTGAGTCTCTGCCTGTCCAGTTCGTTGACAGTGCGCCGGCTCTCCAGCTGCGGGCAGAGGGAGTCCTGAGAGCACTCCTTGCTGATGCCGATCCTGGTGGCCTGGACAGCGCCCTCACCGATCTGGATTCGGCCGTCCATGCTGCAACCGGGTCGTTCTCTGAGACGGAGGTGGTCACTAGCGTTCTGGATAAGGTCATTGATTCCGGACCGCAGACTCTCTTCGGTATCGATGACTCCGCCGACATCAGTTTTCTGGCGGATGACGGTTCTATGGCTGCCCTCCTCAGAGCGCTTCAACCAGCGATCTCGATGGGTGCGGCCGGGGCCCTTCCCGTCCGTTCCCAGGGGTCGACTCTCGAGAGTGTGCTCTCGGCCGCTGAAGCCATCGCAGCCGCGCGAGATGCACAATCAGGCGTCGTCATCATCGGCGATGACTTCGGAGATCGCCTTGACGCATCGTCATCTGAACACATGGCGCGGCTCATCCACGTAACGGCAGGGCAAGCGATCCTCACAACGCGCCGTCCTGAGGTAGTACGAGCATTCGATCCCGGTGAGCTGGTTCGGCTCACGGTCAGCCACGGCGAGAGACGACAGCACCAGCTCTCTGCAGTCACGGACAAGACGGGCCGAGTCAACCGGAGGCTCATCCTGGAGCAGCTTCTCGCAGCGCTGAGCGCGAGAACCGTTGTCCTCCTGGAGGGGCCGCTCGATGTCGAGGGGTACGGCGCGCTCGCGTCGCGGCTCTTCCGGAAGACGAACGAACCGCACCACAGCCTCCCCGCTAACGGCATCCGCCTGGTCGCCCCGCCAGGGTCAGACGGAGGAGTTACCCGGCTCCCAGCCATTGCCGAGATCGCCCTTGAACTCGGATTCCACGTCCGAGCGATCGTCGACAATGACAAGCCAGGACACGAAGATCCAGCAGTCGGAGTCCTTGCAGGAATGATCGAACAACTCGTCGTGCTTCCCACTCGCACCGCCGTGGAGGCCGCACTCATCCGCGGCGTACCCGGAGATCAGCTCCGAGAGACGGTCGAGACCCTGGAAGACTTCGGCATGCCCGCCCTGCCACCCGATCTCGGCGACGACGACATCGCGGACCACCTCATCGCGACGAAAGTGATCAAGAAACAGGGGCTAGGGGCAGCCTGGGCTCACGCACTGACACGACAGCCGCCGATCGCGCGGTCCGCGATCGAAGCAGTCTGCGGCGATACGCTCGGACGCATCGACATCCCTGATCTACCATGACATTCGCCCCGCAGAACCCGGAGCAGCAGCGAGTCGTAGCGACGCAGGCCGAACTCACTGTCGTGCTCGGCGGAGCGGGTGTCGGAAAGACGACCAGCGCGCTCGCCGCAGCTCACGCCCATCTTGAACGAGTAGCAGAAAGCGAACCCCACGATCGGGTCCTGTTCCTCTCGTTCTCTCGTTCCTCGGTGGCGCGCATAGCCTCCCGCGCAAACGAGATTCTCGGCCGCCGAGGCTCCCAGGTGGACATCATGACGTTCCACTCGCTCGCGTTCTCCGTGGTCCGGAGATTCGGGAATCTGGTCGGACACGGCGACGCCGTCCTCGTCAGCCCCGCTCGCGAGAAGCTCGGGCTGGCCCAGCACGAGATCGGATACAGCAGGCTCATCCCGCTCACACTCGAAATCGCTCAGGCCGCACCTGCTGTCGCAGAACACCTTCGCACCCGATGGGGCCTCGTAATCGTCGACGAATTTCAGGACACCGGCGATGCGCAGCAAGACCTCCTTCAGCTGATTGCCCGCGACAGCAGGCTGATACTGCTCGGCGACCCGAACCAGTGCATCTACACGTTCCTCGCCGAAGACGGCGTCAGAGTGGAGCGCATCGATGAAGCCTGCTCGGCCGCTGGGACAGAGAACACCATCCTGCTGCCAGAAACCTCCTTCCGAGACCCCTCCGGGATCATCCCGGCCGTCGCCAACGCCATCAGGGGACGCCTGTTCGACTCAGAGGCCATCGCGGCCGCCATCCAGGACGAAAGACTGGTCATCCAAGACGGAATACCACTCTCCGACGAGACCAGTCACGTCGCACGGGTCGTTAGCGAGTTAGCCGCGAAAGATATGGGCGTGGCAGTATTCACGCACCATAACGACATGCTCGCGGCTCTCTCGGATGCACTTGAAGCCGACGGGATCGAACATGAAGTTGCCGGTCTCAGTGACGCGCTCGCCGCCGCCCTCGACGCCCAGACTGCGATGGCGCGATTCCACACCGGCGATGGCACCTGGGGAATTGTTCTCGAAGCGATAGCCGTGTTCCTGACGAGCGCGCAACGTGGGCAGAAGGCGCCCCCCATCGCGTACCAGGTGATGAACGGTTCAGGCCCCACGACCCTGCAAGCTCGCCTGAGCGCTCTTCGAGAGCGTCTCTCCGAGGCGGGGTCCATTCGGGAGGTAATCGAGGTAGCGGCGACGGCACACGACGCGCTCGGACTACCGCAGAAGTCGGGCGCCTGGCAGCAAGCAGCAACCCTGCTCTCGGTGATGTACGCGCGAGCGGCACGCACGAGCAGCGCCCGCGATGACCGTCAGATGGTTGCAGCGATCTGTGCGGAAGCTCGTGAGGCGAGTTACGCGGCGCTCACGGACTCGGCGCTGAGCCCGCGAGAGGTTCAACTAATGAACCTCTACCAGACGAAGGGACGCGAGGCCGACGCAACCGTCGTGGTGTTGCGGGAGGGAGACTTCATGGGCTACGAATCAGAACCGTTCCCCACAACAAGTCGGCTCCTCTACGTGGTCTTCTCCAGAGCCAGACACAAGATCGTCGTGCTGCTCGTGGGCAACAGGTTCCACGCCGCCGTAGCGCCTCTCGCGGCTCTGGCCGCGAACTGAGCTTGCCTACGAGGGGGACCAGAAGGGGACCAGAATCATGCAATCCATGCATCCCGTGACGTGTTCTGCATGATCTGACGCCCGGAATCACGCGGAATCCGGGCAGGCCGAAGCCGTTTGGACGCCTGGGGGTCAAGTGGTCGCAGGTTCAAATCCTGTCAGCCCGACCAGAAAACCCCTTCCGACCTGGGTCGGAAGGGGTTTTCTCGTTGTTGGGGCCGGTTCGCGGATTAGAGCGTTCTCACAGAAATCTCACGTTTCACCCCGCCGCCGCGCGCCCGCTCTTCAGGGGGGCTGCCCGGTCCCTGCGGGTTGGGAACCCGGTCGACGGAGTCGGTTCGTCTGCCCTCTGCTCAGAGCGCGGCGATGTCAGGCAGGGGCCAGCTACCGGTGTAGTAGTCGGCCGTGGGGGCGTACAGACGGAACAGCACCAGAAAACCGCGTCCGGGCACGGTCTTGATCCAATTCTGTTCGCTACTGCCGGGTGGCAGCTTCGGGCCGAAATGCACATCTGTCGTGCCGTCCGGGTGGATGGTCGGATTCTTCAACGAGGAGATCGACGGCCGCCGGGTGTCGGTGGTGACGAAATGGAAGTCCTCGGCGTCATAGGCCGAGGCAGACCAGTACGCCAGAATCGGGGCCTTGGGCGGTACCCGCAGCACGTACTGCTTCGACCCGTCGAGGTAGGCGCCGGAGGAATCGCGGAAGCTGGTCAGATAGGCCGCACCGGAACCGATCGGTGGTGTGGCCCCCGGGTGGAGGAACTTCTGCATCGCGAATCCGAAACGAAACAGGGCGGCGCGCTCGTCTATCTCGGTCAGTGGACCGCGCTCCTGTGTGTGAGACTGCAAGCCGGTTGGACTTCTCCAGTGCGTCGCCGGGTAGGTGCTCGGGCGTTCCACGCGGGGATTGAATTCGAGGTTGGCGACCATCTTCCGGCCGGTGTCGGCGGCGCGAACCAGAATCGCTTTCGTGCGATCGTCCGGCTGGAATTCCCGTCCGGACTCGATGCCCAATGGCGCGAGCATGCCGAGCATGATCCGATCGCGCTCTTCGGGATGCTCCCGGGCGACCCATTTCGCCATGAGAGTGAAGTAGTCCAGACCGTGTGGAGTCAGCCCGTCGTAGTCATCGAAGTTCATCGGACGGAATCGGGGCGCGGGCGGGTTCGGTACCTCGGCATAGGCGAACATGTTCGTCTTCTGCAGGCGCGCGGCGGCGTCGGCGACGTTCTCACCCCGGTTGCGCACCGCGCGCAGGAACAGCATTCCGGTGTTCGTCTTCGAACGACACACGAAGTATCCCGTATCGGGCAGTGGGGCAGTGTGGCCGGGCGGAACAACCAGATATCGGCCACCGCGTCCACCATCGGGACCGGTACCACCGACGTCCTCGATCGGTCGCTGCCAGGCGTCGAGCAGCACCCCGTACTGGCCACCGCCAGGAATATCGACCACGAGTGGCCCGGTAGCGGAGAGGTCGAAGTAGGCAAAGGAATAGACGACGTCGTCATTGCCGGTCTGCAGCTTCTGGTTGACCTGTTGGAGCTCGTTGAAGATGAACAGCTCCAGAGGTGCGATACCCAGTCGCCGTGCGCCTTCTGCCATAGCGGCCAGCCCGACCAGCGGCTGCGCCCAGATGTAGCCCTGGACCGCCCGCTGATAGTCCAGCTCGTCGTACAGTTCGGCGGCGGTGTCGGCGCTCGGGTAATTGATGGATTCCAGTTCGAACGCCGAGTCGCCGGGTTCGTTCGAACCAGTCTGTGGTGCACTGGTTTTCACGCACGCGACAGCCGCGGTCGCGGTGCCTGCGGCAAGTGCGGTACTCAGCAATGTTCTGCGTTTCATCGATCGACCTCAATTGTTGGTGCGGACGGGTTTCGGCATCGGGTAGGTGCCGTCGAGGAGAATTCTGGGAACTACCGGTAGAAGGTTCGCCATATCGAAGGTCAAGGTGTAGCGGTGGTCGCCATCGAGGGTCTGACCCTGGCTGTCGTCGAACTGGAAGGCGATCGTGTGCGATTCGTAGGGCACCGGGGTCCCCCAAGCCACGTCATCGGCGCCGGCTTTCGCCACATAGTCCAGATCGTCGAAGAACAGGCTCGACTGTAGCCGCCAGCCGTTCATATCGATCTGGCTGTCGGCGAACGCCGTGCGCGCATTCTTCCTGGCCCGGTCGAATCCACGGTTCAACTGGTCTATCTGCGAATCGGAGAGCCCATTCGGATCGAACGTTTCGCCTGCACGCAGCCCGAGCGATTCCAGCCGTTGCAGGGTCTGCGTTTCCTTGACCGAGTCGGTGCGTTTGGTGATGCTCGGGTCGTTGATCGCCAGGCTCAGCAACTGGAGGTAATCGACCGCCGTCATCGACCTGCCGATATCTGCGATTTCCGACATACGGGGAAATGCCTCATAGTCGGCCTTGACCACCGGCTGCTGATCGAGGGGCGGAATCCGGCCGCCGTGCTCGGCCCACACACTCAGCGGCACCGCACCCACGCCGGTCACGACCGAACGCGCGGCGGCGAGGTCTTCCTCGGTACGAGTGGTCACCTCGACGCGCGTGGCGAGCACGAACGAATCAGACGTCGCCCGGATGATATTCGTTCCCGCGAAGCCAGGCGGCAGCTCACCGCGCCACCGTGGGCCGACGACCAGATACCGCTGGTCGGCGTCGGCACCGAACTGCGAACCCGCCGTGAAGAACCAGTCGGCATTGTGGTCGCCGAGTTGGACGCTCCAATACCGGTCGTCGGGAACCCGCGGCGTCTGGATCACGACCGGTTCCTCGGAGACATCGAAGAAGCCACCGCTGTACAGCGTCGATGCGTTCACGGTGGTGGCGAAGCGCATGCTCGCGTCGTAGAGCTGCACATCCGGCTTCAATCGATTGATGCCGCGATAGGCGGGTTGGCCTTCCTGCTGGGTGAACACGTACCGGAGTTCATAGAACCCGGCAATATTCAGACCCCAGTAGAAGGCATCCTCGGACAGCTGCGCAATCGCTTCATCGGATAAGCCGGGGTCGATCGGACCGGACGATTCATTCTCGCTGTTGGCGCAGCCCGCCACCATCAGTCCGAGCAGAGCCACAATGAAGAGGGCCAGCTTTCTCGTCAATACATTCGGCATGTCATTCCTTGATCAATCAGGGTTAAGTCGCATCGACTTAAACTCTGGGCGCGAAGGAGGCACGTCCCTCCGCGCACCCCTTGTCAGCAGGGACTGGAGACGGCCGTCGCCACGCCGGATATCAGCGTCTCTACCGCGCGGCGCGCGCCACGAGAATCCGTCTCCCCCAGTTCGAGTCGCTCCTCCAGGTCGGCAAGCACCGAGGTGACGATGCGGTTCATTTGATGAAAGCGCTCCGTCCGCTCGGCCTCGGGCAACTCCGCCAGCAGGTCATCGAGCAAGCGGTAGACCCGGAACGCTCCACTGACGTGGTCGTCGCCGAAATCCTCGATCTGCCGCCGCATCTCGGTGAGATGGCGATTGAGGAACCGCGCGTAGGCGTTGGCGCCACCGGATACCACGACAGCCTCGCCCAATGGCCGGATGAACGCATCGACCGAGCTGTGCACCGTATGCTCGGCACAGAGGTCGAGCAGCTCGTTGCGACGCATATTCAACGGCACCATGCGCAAGTCGTACAGTGCGCGCAGCAACGCGTGCTTGTTCTGGAAATGATATTGAACAGCCGAATTGTTGCGCTGCCCGGCGGCCGCCGAGATCTCGCGCATCGAGACGTGGGAAACCCCCCGCTCCGCGAAGAGTCGCTCGGCCGCCAACAGAATCCGCCGTTGCGCATCCGAGAATTCGACTCCCCGCGTAGCTCGCCACATGGCGACCCTTTCGCTAATGCACCCTGACTTAACGTTGGAGGTTCAGCATAGCGCCGCAGGCGGCCTCGCGGCGCCGAAACCTACTTCGGCTGCGGTGCGGGACGGAAGGGTTCGTTGATCGTGGTCTGGTATTGCACGAATGCCGCGATCGCGACCGGTGCGCCGACCATGATGGAGCCCGCCATCATGCCGATCGGCGACATCGCGCCCGCACCGATCAGACATCCGGCCAGCGGCCCCGCACCGAGCAGGGTCGCCAATGGACCGGTCAGTGCCGCACCGGCCGCTCCACCGAGCAGGCATCCGATCAGCCCCGATCCGACCGCGCCGACGATGGCGCCGACCGCCGCACCGACAGTGATGGTCTGCGTCATCCGGTTCCAGGCCGCCTGCTCGCGTTCATAGGGCGACCGCCACGGCGCACTGTCCTGGAAGGGGAGCGCTACCGGCGCATATCGTGCCCGCGCGGGGTCGAGAATCGGCGTCAGCGACGCCGTGTTGCCCTCGATCGCCACGTCGACCGGAAAGGCGATGTCGTCGATGTTCACTTCCAAGGGGACACCGGCCAGGATCCGTCCGTCGTTCGATCGGATCTGGAACTGACCGCTGTCGACGATGAGCTGCCCGGCGTCAACGGTGATGACGGCGGCGGCGCCATTCTTATAGGCCTTGTAGTTGACGCCGGGAACGATGCCGACATCGAGCACCCCGGATTGCGTCGAACCCTCCGATTCGGCGGGCGCTCCAGGGGCGGCGCCGGCGGCGGGGCCGGCGAAGGCGAGCGCGGCGAGCGCCACGCCGGCGGCACCGGCCATTTTTCGGATATGCACAGATCTCTCCTCATCTCGTGAAACACCGCGTCGAGTGACGTGGTGTCGGGCCGTCGTGGTCGGCCGACGACCAACCTGCCGGTCGTTGGGGTCACAGCGGCTCGGCCTGCTGCTCCGGCCGAAAGTCGCAGCGGGTGCGGGTGTAGATGGTCGGCATGGATTCGTCGCAGTGCACACACGCCGATCCGGTGCTCGTATCGGCCCGGATGCGGCGCAACAGATTCGGCTCTCGCAGCAATGCCCGGCCCATCGCGACGAAGTCGAAACCCTCCGAGATCGCTTGCTGCATTGTCGTGCTCAGCGATACCTCCGATGCGGTGACTGCGACTCTCATCCACGGCGGTATCGGCAATCTCTCGGGTTAAAGCATGATGACTTAGATGTGACCCACGCCGCAAGCTCATCCCGCTCAGCAGTCAGATTGCCCAGTACGCCGAGGTCGACGCATCTCATCAGCCACGGCGAAATGCCGTAGCCGACCACTGAGCGGGAAGTAGCTTGCGATCCAGGTCACATCTAAGGCAGCATGCTTTAACCCCATACAGGCCGGGCTTTGCGATGCGAACCCGTTCCCAATCCACCACTGCGCCCGGTAAACGAGCTGAAAGTCCCACGCCCACTTCGTATCCGAAGAGCGAGAGCGAATGTGCACACAGATTCTAAGACGAGTCGACTTAATCGAAAGGTCCCACCGATGAATCAGCTACCCCGACCGGTTCCACGGGGCCCGAGGCGGCATCCGGTGCGGATAGTCGCTGTGTTCGTGATCGTGGCGCTCGGCGCCGTGATCACAGCCTGCGCGGACGACCGTGTGTCCGCATCGTCATCCGGGACGAGTACCGATTCACCGGCGATGCCGCCCCGCAACCCCTGGCTCACCGACAGCGCCTACCCCATCAGCCACGTCAACCCAGCGGCAACGGACTCGGCCGCACTGGCCGGACCCGAGGTGGGCCGGCAACTCACCACATCGGATGTGCGCACGTCCCCGACGGTGTTCACGTCCAACCCGACGGTAAAGAAGGCCGGCACCGATTCGGTCATCTTCGCGGCCGGCGCACACGGCATCGATAAGTTCTACGCCACCGACGGCGTATTCGAGCCGGTCGGGTTCCTGCCCTACCCCGGGCATGAGGATGCCGCGGCGCGTGCCGACTCGACAGCGATTGCCGACCTGCTGGCGCGCACGGATGAGGCTTACCGCGCCAAGGATGACGCGCGGCTGCTCGCGCTGAGCGAGGACGCCGCTGCCCTGGGATTCAACCGGGACAATATCGCCAATGGCGCCTACAACATGATCGACCGCGACGGCTTCCACTACGCGGCGATCTCGGGAATGCGGATCATCAAGTCGACCGACGACAACGATCCGCACAAACCACTCCGCATCGACAAGGTCGTCGAGCTGAGTCGCATCCTGCCCGCCGGGTTGCCTGCGAATGTCGTGGCCGCGGTGTCGGATCCCGCCGCCAAGATCGTCGCGTTGGGCATGACCTATGACGGCCATATCGTCGCCGCAGCATCGGCGGCCCTGTTCCTGCTGGATCGTGACCTCACCATCAAAGCTGTGCTGCCGTTTCAGGGCGAGCAGATGGAGAACAATGTCGCCATCGACGAAACCGGCATCTATGCGGTCACTTCCCGTCACATGATGAAGGTGGTGTGGACCGGTTCCCGGCTGTCGACCGACGAAGCCGACGGTGGATGGGTGTCCGACTACGACACGATGTCTCCGGATCAGGCGCGTGCGGCCGGCGCATTGACGCTGTCAGGCGGTTCGGGGACCACACCGACGCTCATGGGCTTCGGCGACGATGCCGACAAGCTGGTCCTCATCTCCGACGCCAACCCCGACGGACCCAACCTGGTCGCATTCTGGCGGGACCGAATTCCCGAGGGATACACGCCACAACCAGGTGCGCGCTCCCCGCGCATTGCCGGACAGATCCCGATCGACGTCGCCGAGGTCACCATAGAACTGTCTCCCAATGTGGTCGGGTACGGAGCGCTGGTGGCGTCGACCGCCTATCCCGATCCGGTTCGCGATATCTGGGGCAACGTCTTCACCGCGGGTGTGACCCGGCCCGCGCCGAAGGGCCTGCAGAAATTCGTCTGGGATCCCGACAGTGATTCCTTCGCCAAGGCATGGGCCAACCGCGAGGTCGATAACAGCGATGTCATCGTTCCCGGCGTTTCGGCGGTCACCGGAATGATCTACGCCGCGAACAAAACCAACGGCACCTACGAGATCACCGGCGTCGACTGGAACACCGGCGAAACGTCGGCGCACTGGCCGTTCCCCGACGACAGCCGGATGTGGAACTGCTTCGGCGGCATCACCGCAATCCTCGACAACGGAGACCTGCTGGTCGGGGGCCTCTTCTCCATCAAGCGAATTCATGCCGGACCCGCATAGGTACCACCATCCGATTTTCCCACCCGACAGGAGACCACACGATGAGCGGACGCCTCAACGGCCGCGTTGCCCTCATCACCGGCGGCGCGTCCGGCATGGGGAGCTGCACACGCCCGGGCATTCATCCGGGAGGGAGCGCGGGTCACCATCGCGGACATCGCCGATGATGCGGGCCGCGCGCTGGCCGATGAGCTCGGAGCTGCCGCGACGTATCTGCACCTCGACGTCACCCGCGCAGGGCATTGGGAAGCCGCAGTAGCCGAAACACAACGCATCTTCGGAAAACTCGACGTGCTCGTCAACAATGCGGGAGTTCTCGACGGCGGACCGTTGGGAACCTATACCGAACGTCAGTGGGGGCGTGTGCTCAGCGTCAATCTCACCGGTCCGTTCCTGGGAATATCCGCTGCACGTGATGCGCTGATCGCGGCCCGACCGGCCTCGGTGATCAATATTTCCTCCGCCGCGGGCATCCAGGGTGTCTCCGGCATGCACGCCTACACCGCCTCCAAATTCGGTCTCCGCGGTCTCACCAAGTCCGCCGCCCTCGAACTCGCGTCGCACGGCGTCCGCGTGAACTCGGTGCACCCGGCGGAATCCTGACCCCGATGATCGCCGGCGAAACAACGGGCGCCCCGGCCATCAACCGAGCCGGCGACACGCTCCGACGCCTCGGTCTCCCCGAAGAGGTCACCGACCTCGTGGTCTTTCTCGCCGCCGAAGAATCCAGCTACTGCAACGGTGCAGAATTCGTCGTCGACGGCGGCATGACCGCCGGATCCACCTTCGGTTGATCAGATCGGCCGCCCCGCAGCACGGCGCTCGACGTCGTACACAATTCGCACGGTACGGTGTCCCAGCCAACTCGGTCGTACTACACGCACGGCTCGGTCGAGTTCGAGATCTGTTGCCATGGCCTGAATCATCGCGCGTTGTCAGCCCACCCTTCAGCGGCGTCGAATGCGGTGCACCACAAACGGCTCGAGATCATCAATGGCCGACTCCGGGTCGCTGCGATGATTCCAGCGAAACATGGCGATAGAGACCTCTTCGGGTGTGAAATCGATGATGGAGAAGCCGTTCTCCTCGATGGGGGCAACAATCTCTTCGGCCCGGAGGGTCGTCGATGGTGTCGGGAGAGTGCCGCGGAACGACGAGGGGAAACCAGGTCCGCCTGTGCCGGGTGTGCCACAGCACAGGGAGACAACCGGGTTGGCGGACAAATCGTGCCCGCGAGTAGCGCTGATGGTGCCGAGGGCGGATGCGTGCAGGTCGCCGCTGATGAACAGGGGGATACGGTCGGCGCGGGCCGAGGCGGCAGTGATCAGGCGGTCGTGCTGGTCGTGCCATCCACTCGGCCAGAATGGTTTGTCCATCTCGGCATGCAGCTGTCCGTCGTCGCCGAGGACATCGGGGTACCACTCGAGAAACTTGCCGGCTCCCCACAGAATGGGCGAGCTGGGCATGTGTGCGTAGTGCGCGGCGTCGGTACTTCGGGTCCGTTCGATCAGCCACCGTTCGATCGGCTCCGGCACCATCCGCGCGTCGGGGTGGCCGTCGCGGCCCGTTGCCCCGTTATAGTCGGGCTGATTCGGGTCACGGGTGTTGTTGGCCAGCCCTTTTGCGTTGTAGATCCAGCCTTCGAAGAGGTTGCCATAACGCAGCACTCCGAAATCCGGTGACAGTCCTCGGTCGTCGGCGAATCCGCTGGGCATGTCGGCATCGGTGAACAGCTCCGGATAGTAGAACTGCTGGGTGCTCCTGGCCGCGTCGACCATGAATGGGTCCGGCGGGAACGTCCGCAGATGGGGTCCCGCCTCATCGTTCTCGGTGTAGTCGTGGTCGTCCCGGACGAAATACACTGGAGTGGACCGCCAATCGACGCCGTAGAGGTCCGCGATCTGCGGCCCGAAGTCGCGTTTGAGGATCGGCTCGTTGACGGTGCCCTTGATCGGCAGTCCGCGATCGAAATACCCGCCACCGATCACCCCCGCCTGAGGCGAGCTGCCCTGAGCCAGCCCGCTGGGCATGGATCTGATGTCCCAGTACACGTGATCACCATTGGCATGCAGTGCATCCGGAGCGAATGACAACGCCCGGGCGAGTAGTCGCCGCTTGATCCGCAGTGGCTGGAATTGTGGCGCCACGGGTGGGTAGCCGGACATCGGCGCGAGGAATGCCTCTGGGCCGCCGGCGCACGTGATGGCAGCTAGCCGGAATCGCCGCGGTGCGGCGCTCGGAGCCGGGAAGGTGCGTAACGGCCACGGCGACGTGAGGGGTGCGCCCGCGACGTCGGTAAGACGCAATGTGTACTGACGGTCACTTTCCAGTCCACCGACATCGAAGGCGAAGCACTCGCCCGCCGTGTCGGTCATCGCGCCCGGCACGGGGACGTCATCGACTGTGAGCAGTGGCGGCTGGGCTATCGGTGCGTGCAACGACACCTTGATGAGGAATCGGTCATGGGAGGCCGTCGGCAGGATATGCCGGACGGGGCCGGGATCGAAGCCCGCGCCCTCGGCGCGCGCCGCCGGAGTCCGCACCAACGCCACACCCGCCGTCCCGGCCGCGATCGCTCCGGACCGCGTCAAGAAACGTCGGCGACTCCATCCGGTTGGTCTCTGCACTACTACTCGCCCTTCTTTTCTCAGCCTTGCCAACTTAGACATGATATACATGTTTATACGTTGTATCTACCATTTGGATGACGCAGCATCACCCCCGTGCTCCACTCCAGCCCGCTCGGAGATGGCGCGGATCGATGCCGCCGCCGGACCGCACTCGGCACAGAGGTCGGCCACATGTGCGAGAACGGCGGGCACAACCTCGTTCGACCCAGCGGAGCCATGGCGCGCGACGTCCCTTGCACGTCGTGTAGTCACACGACTACAGTAGTGGATGTTGCTGTAGTCAAACGACTACAGAATGTGTCGACAGAAAGAAGACCACGATGCCAACCACAGGCGTGAAGGACCCCGCTGCCGACTTCGCTGCCCGCCCTGTGCGGCTGCCGGGCTACCCGGTGTTGTCGGGCCCGTTCACCTACCTAGCGGCCGAGCGAGACCGGCTCGCAGCACGAGACTGGGAGTACTTCGATGCGCGCCAGGTGGGCGCGACACTCGGGGCAGAGATTTCCGGAATTGATCTGACCGCAGAATTGCCGAACGCCGCGATCGTCGAACTTCGCCAAGCCCTTCACGAGTACAAGGTGCTGTTCTTCCGCGATCAACCGATTACGCCACAGCAGCATGTCAACTTCGCCCGCCGGTTCGGCACATTGGAAGTCCACCCATTCATCCCTTCCAACACCAGCCACCCCGAACTGGTGCGGTTCGAGAAGAGCGCCCAGGTCAGCGGATTCGAAAATGCCTGGCATCACGATGTCACCTGGCGCGAACAACCGTCGATGGGCGCCATCCTGCACGCCATCTCGGTACCCGCCCTCGGGGGTGACACCCTGTTCTCCGACATGAACGCCGCCTACGAGGCCTTAGACGACGCCACCCGCGCCCAGGTCGAAAACCTCGACGCCGTACACGACTTCACCCGTGCGTTCGGCCACCTTCTCGACGACGAGCGACGCGCGAAAATGACTGCCGAACACCCCCCGGTCCGGCATCCGGTGGTGTGCACACATCCGGTGACCGGTCGCAAACATCTGTTCGTCAACAGGATCTTCACCGACCGCATCGATGGTATGGACCTCGATGAGGGCCGCGCGTTGATCGACCGGCTGTGCCGCACGGCCGATGCGCCGGAGCATCAGGTCCGGCTACGTTGGGAGCCGGACACCGTGGCTTTCTGGGACAACCGGGCGGTCCAGCACTACGCAGCCAGTGATTACTGGCCCCAGATCAGGGTGATGGAGCGTGCATCCATCATCGGCCCACGACCCGTTCGCTGAATGACCATCGACGGCGAGCAGGCGGCGCGAACCGACACCGCATCCACGACAGGTGCAGTCGCCTCAAAGCTCCTGGGCCCCAACAGTAGGAGGCAGTTCATCGATGCTGCCGCCCCGGTTGTGGCATTCCTTGCCGGCAATCACCTACTCGGCCCATTGGCCGCGGTCGTACTCGCCGTCGCCGTCGCCGTCACACTCTCGGCGTGGCGGCTGTGGCGCGGCGATTCGGTCAAGATCGTCGGGGCAGCTCTCGCTGCGGTCACACTGCATTCCGTACTGGTGGTTGCGACCGGCGAGGGCCGAAGCTACTTCCTACCCGAACTGTTCGGTTCCTTGGCCCTCGCCATTGTGTTCGGCGTGACGGTGCCCTCGCGCCGGCCGTTGACCCTGCGCGTGTGCCAACGCTTCCGCATCCATTCGCTGGCCTCGGTAGCCGTTCACAAGCACCGGCTCCTCACCATTCTGTGGACGGTGCAATGGCTGGTGCATGTCGTCGTGATCGCGCCCTTGTATGCCGCCGACCAGGTCACCGCGCTCGGTATCGCGACCATCATCCTGGGCAAGCCGTCGGTAATTCTCGCTATCGCGGCCTCATGGTGGTGGCTTCGTAAACACGCCGCATCTGCTTCCCACCTGATCCAAGACTGATCTCGTCCACCACCCCGGAGACTATCGGATAATCGATGAACGAACCCCTGGAGAACCACACCAGACCATGCGCGAGCGGACGCCATTCACGGTCTGATCGCTATCGGCCACTTGTCGCGGTGGTCGCCATACTCACAGCCGCCGCGGTGCTGGCGGTCGGATGCACCGCCGACCCGGCGCCGCCGCACGAGGCAGCCGCCCCGAGCTCGCCACCGGCCAACCCTTGGCTGGCCGAATCCGAGTACCCCATAACCCATTTCAATTCTGCCGCCACTGACGCCTCAACGGTGACCGGCCCTGAAGTCTCCAAAGAGTTATCACATTCGGATGTGCAGTACGTCGCCACCACATATTCGAGCAATCCGACCGTGAAATACATCGGTGACGACCGAATCGTGCTGGCGCCGAGCATGTACGGAATTCACAAGATACGTGCCACCGGCGACCGGTTCGAGGAGATCGACTTCCTCCCCTACCCCGGTATGCAGCCGCCGGACCCGGCGCTCGTCGACAGTCTGATCGACGCGACCGACGCCGCCATCGCAGCCAATGACGACGCTGCTCTGGTCGGCCTTGCCGGACAGGCCGAGGCGGCGGGAATCAGCTACGCCAAGATTCCGAACGGCGCCTATAGCATGATCGACAAGGATGGGTACCACTACTCTGTCATCGAAGGCGGTCGCGTCCTGCGCACCACCGACGACAACCTCGTGGACGGCCCGTTGCGGTACGACAAGGTCGTCGATCTGCGCACCGCTCCCCTCCCGGAAGGAACGCCGCCCGATGTCGCTGCCGCAGTACGGCAGCCCGGCGCTCAACTCGTCGGGATGGGCATGACATTCGATGGTCACGTCGTCGTCGGATCGAGTTCTGCACTCGTCGCCATGAACCGTGATCTCGACATCGTGTCGGTGCTGCCCTTCTCGAATGAGCGCCTCGAAAACAGCTTCGCGATCGACGAGACAGGCATCTACGCCGTGACATCCCGCCGGATGCTCGAGGTCGCTTGGACAGGCGAGAAGCTATCGATCGCCGAGGAAGACGGCGGTTGGGAAGCCGACTACACCCGGTCCGATCCCGCGATCGCCCAGGCCGCAGGATCATTGACCCGTTCTGGCGGCTCCGGTACCACGCCGACGCTCATGGGATTCGGCGACGATGAGGACAAACTGGTCCTCATCTCTGATGCGAGTGCTGATGGACCGAGCCTGGTCGCCTTCTGGCGTGACGAGATTCCGGCCGACGCGGACGACAGCGGGACCGACGCACCGCCGAGCCGCATCGCCGGCGAAGTAAAGGTGGACGGCACCGACGTCACTCTCGAGCTGTCCCCCACCGTATTCGGCCAGGATGTCCTGGCTACGACTACGGCGTATCCAGAACCCGCTCCGAGCGTATGGGCCAACATCTTCGCGCCCGGTGCCACGCGCGCCGCACCTCGAGGGATGCAGAAGTTCCATTGGAACAGCGCGGACAACACCTTCGAAAAGGTGTGGGAGAACACCGAAGTCGACAACAGCGACATCACGGTTCCGTCGGTTTCCGCGGATGGGAAGATGTTGTATGCCGCCAGTAAGCGCGACGGCAAGTACGAGTACGTCGGAATTGATTGGAATACCGGAGAAATTGTCGCGCGGTGGCCGATGCCGGATGCCAGCCGGAAGTGGAACCTGTTCGGAGGCATGATCACGCCGATCGGAGGCGGCGACTTCCTCGCCGGCGGCTTGTTCTCGATCAAGCGCGTCTCGGCGGGATCGTGACCATCGGGCAGAGGTGACTGCCGCCGATCAGGTCGCTGATCCAGAGACGATCGACTAGTTCCGCACCAGATAGGTCCCGGCCCTGGCACCCAGGGCCGGGACCTATCGCAGTTCGAGGAGGGCCGCATCCTGCGACTCCGAGATCAGCGCGATCCCGGAAACCGAAAAGGCAACCATATCCGCTACTGTAGTCGCATGACTACGAATCCGGAGGGTAAAGGTTCTGATAGCCCGGGACCGCTCGGTCGCGCGGAGGTCGTGTCCGCTGTGCTCGAGCATGCGGCCGACCTGTTCGCCGCACGAGGCCCGTCGGCGACCTCGATCCGCACCATCGCCGAACGAGCCGGGGTCAACCATGGGCTCGTCTTCCGGCACTTCGGCGCCAAGGACAACCTGGTCGCCGCGGTCCTCGATCACCTATCGGTGCAGAACGCGGAACTCACCGACTTTCAGCTGCTGTCGCTGGACGATCCGCGAATGCGGCGGCACTGGCTGGTGCTGGCGCGCTGCATACTCGACGGGTATCCGGTGGGACAGATGCAGAATCGGTTCCCGGTCGTCGACCGCATGATCAGGGCAGCGCGGTCACACCACTCCAGCGAAGACGGCGCAACGATGGCCGTGGCACACGTCATCGCGTTTCAGCTCGGCTGGCAACTGTTCGCACCGTTCCTGCGCTCCGCGACGGGGCTCGACGACATCCCGGCCGATCGTCTCCGGCAGGCCATCGACACCGAAGCCGTACGAATCATGCGTGGCGACGCATCAGCGTGATCGGTCAGCGGCCTGCCGTCACGATGACGACGACCAGCGACGAGACGGCGACCAGTGTGCAGGCCGCGGCGACCACAGCAAGGACAACCGGGGCGGATCGCGCATAGTGTGCGCGCAATGCGTGCGTACGCCATGCTCCGGCCGAGGCAACCAGCATCAGCGCGCACCCCATCGCACCCACGATCACGGCCACCCACGTCGTCGGCTGCCGTGTCGCGGCATGCAGGAGTAGCAGCGAGGTGGCCATGGCGGCCACAGTGGTACGTTGCCAGGCCAACGCTGTGCGTTCGGGTTGCAGACCTGGATCACGCCGGCTCATGCGGCCACCATCGCTACAGCGGCGACCACACAGATCGCGGTGATGATTCCCGCCAGAATCACCAGGGAGATCGAATGCGGGAGTGGGTTGTTGCGCCGCATCGCGGCGTCGATGCGACGCCATCGCGGATACGCCGCCGCGGCGACCAGTCCCGCTGACGTCGCGCATGCGGTCGCCATTACCGCGCGCACCGTGGGCGTAGCGAAATCGTGCACCAGTTCATGCACCGCGACTCCGCCTGCCAGCAGTGCCAGCGCAGTGCGGATCCACGCCAGGAAGGTCCGTTCGGCGGCCAAGGTGAATCGATAGTCGACATCCGGACCGGACGCCATGCCCGAAGCGGGTTCGACGATATGGGAATTCAGTGCTGACACAGGCTCATCCATGGTGTGCGGAGTTCGACTCGGGTTCGTGTGGTGCCGCGCGCAGAGGCTCGCGGAGAAACATCTGTGTGCGAGGTGGCCCGGCGCCTGCGGGCCACCTCGCGGGTATGGTCAGCCCTTTCCGCTCCCGCTGCTGCTACCGCCGCCGCCGGAACCGGTGGAGAGCTTCGGGATACGAAGTCGGCTGTCGGGCACCCCGGCACCATTGGTGCCCTGGCCTTCCTTCGAGTACTTGCTGTCGCCCGGTGCCGCCATCACCGTGTTCAGGTAGTTCCAGGCGGCGTAGGCCGCCGCCGCGCCGCCACCGAGAACCGTCCCGGCGAGGGCTCCCCCGCCGGCGAATACGCCGACGATGGGCAGCCCCGCCAGCAGGCAGCCGACGGCGATGACCGCACACGATGCGACCGCGACGACGGCGCCGATGACCGCGCCGCCGATTGCCCCTGCGAGCGGACCCAGCATCAACGCCGTACCGAGCGTGCTGAGGCTGTCGTTCGCCGCCAGTTGCTCTTCCAGTGGCGACGCGACGTGCTCGGCGTTGGCGAGGTCCGGGACCAATTCCAGGGTCCGGCCGTTGCCGGAGATCGTCTGCTGAACTCGATAGCGCTGGTTGTCCAATTGGAACGCCAAGGGGATCTGTCCCACCGGTTGGCCACTGTCATCGGAGACGGTGATCGAGTTGCCATCCGCGGCCACGGCGAACGAACCTGCATCGATGGTCGTCCTGACGTGGTGGCCCGAGGTGTCGATCCGGAATTCCGATTCCGCAGCGGTGCCGACCGGATCGGCCGAGGCGGGCGTACCCGCGACCGCGCACGCAGTCGTCAGCGCTACCGCGGTCAGCGCCGCGAAGGCATTTCTGCGCATATTCATCGCACTGCCTCCGCCTCGGGCGCCCGATCCTGAAAGGCCGGCAACTGATCGGCGTACTTGCTGGCGCCGGGTGCCGCTTGCAACGTGGTGTAGTAATTCCACAGTCCGGCAACGAGTCCCGGCGCACCGCCGAGCATCAGCCCGGCCAAGCCACCGACGCCACCGAGCAGAGTCACGATCGGCACGACGGCCAGCACGCAACCGACCGACAGCACCACGCACGACGCACCCGAAACCGCAAGCCCGGCGCCGACACCGATGACCGCGCCGACAATCGTGCCGATGAGGCTGCCCGCGGACAGGCCGAAACTGACCGAGTTGATCAGATCATTCATCGCGAGCTGGTTCTCCAGCGGCGAGGCGACCGGTCGTGCTGCCGTGACCGAACCGTCCGCGGCGACCAGCTGCGGTGTCAGGCGGACTTGGCGACGGTCGTCGGAGATGGCCACGGCGATCGGGTGGCGCCGGCCGTCGAGGACATAGCTCAACGGAACCGAATCCCGCACTGCGCCCGCGGCATCGTGCAATGTCACCGTCTTCGTATCCTCATCAACAGCAAATCCTCCTTCGGCCACGGTCGCGACGACGGAGTTGTCCTCCTGCACCGCCCGGTAGCTCAGTTCGGTCGCCGCAGCCGCGGCCGGACCGGCCACTGCAACCGGAGATTCGGTCGCCGCCGGTTCGGCCGACGCCATTGTTCCCGCCCCACACTCAGCGCCGCGGCCAATATTGCGGCAGATGTTGCTCGTCGAATTGTCATTCTTCCTCATCGTTTCACGATCAGGCCGCCGGTCATTCAACCGAGAAGGGCATGGGTGCCCGGCAGACCATAACGGAGCCAAGTGATTTCAACCTCAGCTGGCGCGCGCTACTGCGTAGGCTACGACACCACCAGAACATTCGGATCGATTTTTCGAAATCTCATCCCGACAAAATTCTGGACCAATTTTCCCGGTGAAACGACCAGTAGACGCATCACCTTCGGTGATACGCGAGAAATAGCGCAATAAAGTTATGGGCAGCTGAACGACAATTCTGCGGAGCAACATCGCCGACCGCAGTCGGACGTATGAAACTTCCGATTCAGCCCGAAAGCAGTGGTGCGACCTCGCCGGCCACCGACAACACCTCCGTCGAACGAGCGCAGCGAAATCCGGTATGACCGGCGGCTCCATCCGGGGTGTTCGACGAACGGGCCGCGACCCGGTAGCGGAAGCAGTACGAGTCGTGACACATATGCGAACCTCCACGGATCACTTTGGCGTCACCCGTCTTCGGCCCGGCAGGGTTGATAATCGGCGGGCTTCCATGCTCGGTCGTCCACCAGTCCGCACACCATTCCCACACGTTGCCGCAGGTGTTGTACAGACCGAATCCGTTGGGCTCGAATGCATCGACCGGAGCTGTGCCCCGATACCCATCGGCAGCGGTGTTCTTCGCAGGGAAACTACCGCGCCAGATATTGCACCTGTAGCGCCCTCCTTGATCGACTTCGTCACCCCACGGATATCGCTTCCTGGACAATCCGCCCCGAGCTGCGTACTCCCATTCCGCCTCGGTAGGCAGACGATTGCCGGACCATGCGCAAAACGCCATGGCGTCGTTCCAGGAGACATGCACAACGGGATGGTCGCCGCGACCGTCGATATCGCTTCCAGGACCTTCCGGATGACTCCAGGTAGCACCGCGCACCCCGCACCACCATGGCGTGCGCTCCGGCCGCGGCGACTCCCGGCGCACCGCCGCCGGTAGGAATCCCGCGAACACATACGACCAGCCGATCGTCTCCGCCTCGGTCACGTACCCGGTGTCGGCGACGAATGCGGCGAATCGGTCGTTGGAGACCGCGTGCGCATCCATCAGGAAGGGGTCGATCCGGACGGTGCGCACCGGCCCTTCGCCATCGCGCGGATATCCCGCCCCATCGTCGGTGCCCATGCGGAATTCCCCTCCAGGCAAGGCGATCATGGTGTCGATCGAATCCCGGCCACGAGTGGCCGGCGCCGCCACCGGGCGCACTGCGGTGGTTGTTTCCTGGCGCGGCGGCGGACAGCACGTGCGGCGGCCGGTGTCGATATCCATCGCCTCTCCTACCTGTGCGACTTGCGGCGGGCAGGTACCGGACCGGTCGCGACGGTCCTCCATCCGGCCGCCGACCGCCATACCACTTGTCGAATGCATACTATGTCACTAGTGCCATAGACCGTCAATGGCTTCCGACCGCCGATCATCCAGCCTGCGGAGCGGGCGTGGCCGCGACCGTGCCAATGGTGGCAGCGACTTCCGGGCCGCCGAACGAGGCGACCAATGCCGCCTGGTCGGCTTTGGCGCGTCGGTCCACTTCGACCGGATCGACGATGCGATCCAACTCGGACTCCAGATCGGCCAGCACTGTCGCATAGGCCGGGTCGGCGGCCAGGTCGTGCGCCTGCTCGGGATCACAGCTCATGTCGAACAGCTCAGGATCGAATCCCACATAGTGATGCAGAACGTAGTGACCCTTGCGGAGCAGGAACGCCGCGGTAGGGGCGCCCATGGCGTGATATTCGCTGAAGACGACACGATCGGGTTCGTCTGCGCCCCGGGCTGTTTCGAGCAGTGACCGACCCGGCCGATCGTCGGCCGGAATCGGCACACCTGCGCCGTCGAGAATGGTCGGATAGCAGTCGACCAACGATACCGGCGTCCGGCTGACCTTGCCGACCGGAATGTCGGGGCCGGACACGATCATCGGGATGCCCGCCGATTCCTTGTACATCAATGACTTCCCCCACAATCCACGACTTCCGACGAGGTCACCGTGATCGGAGGTGTAGACGACGATGGTGTCATCGGCCAGGCCGTTGCCGTGCAGGGCGTCGAGGATGCGGCCGATGTTGTCGTCCAGGTAGCTGACCAGGCCGTAGTACGCGGCGGTCGCCCGGCGGCATTCCTCCTCGGTGTTGGCGTCGTCGAGTCCGGGCAATGTCGCCGCATAGGTCTCGACCCACGGATGCCGCGGGTGTCCCTGATCGGGCCGCATACCGGCGGCCGGCAGCAGGTCCTGGTCATAGAGGTCGAAGAACTTCGGCGGCGCCAAATACGGAAAATGAGGGGCGACCAGCCCGACGTAGAGCACCCAGGGCTCGGTCCGCGCGGCAGGTTCGGCCAGCCACTGGCAGGCACGCTCGGTCACCGACGCGTCGTATCGCGTGTAATCACTGTCGGCACCGCCCGATATCGACACCATCATCGGCGCCTGCTCGCGACGCGGTAGCGGGTCACGCACCGAACCCCACACCTGCCCGATGCCGTCCTTGATATGCATCGGCAGCTGCTGGCGGTCGAAACCGGTGGGGTCGGACGCATTGCGGTAGTGCAGTTTGCCGATCGACTCCACTCGCCGGCCTGCCTGTTGCAGTGCGTGCCCCCAACTGTCCACGCGCCCGTCGTAGGCGATCGCGTTATCCCAGTAGTGAGTGTCGTGGGCATACCGTCCGGTCGCGAATGCCGCCCTGGACGGAACGCAGATCGGACTGTTGCAGTAGGCCTCGGTGAATCGCGTGCCGGCCGCGGCGAGGGCGTCGAAGTTCGGCGTCAGCACCGTCTCGTTGCCTGCGCACCCGAGAATATTGGGGTTGTGCTGATCCGACACCAGCATCAGAACGTTGCGGGGTTCTCCGCTCACCTGTCCACCTCCATGTGAATCACTCCGTACGAGCAACTTCTCAATGTGTACATATGGTCTATCTATAGATAGATAGATAGATAGTACAGACCAAGTCCTCGGACGCCGAGTGCGGGCCCGCGCGACGGAGCGGGCCGCCCGAGTCGGACGACGCGCCGAAGGTGCTGACCTCGTGTAACACCGCCACATTCCGCAAAACCAGCGATGCCACGCCTCCGCGGGGGTTACCGAACTTGCAGTTTCATAGGAAAGACTTCATGTACATAGTTGGATATTTAGTCCACCATGGTGGGGTGACCGCATCATCGAAACACCCCCTGATCCACAACGCTCGCCATATCGCAGACGGCGGCGCCCCGATTCTCGGCTTCCTCGTCGGTGACCATGTCGCAGGTGTCCGGGGCGGGGTCCTCGTCGCACTCGCCATCGCCGCGGCACTGACGGCCGTTCGACTGCTGCGCCGGGATTCACCACGGACGGTTTTCGCCGCGGTGGCGGTCGTGCTGGTGTTCTCGATCTCGGCCGCCCTCACCGGCGAGGGCCGTGGATTCTTCCTACCGAGCCTGGTGTTCAATTCCGTTATCGCGGTGGGCTTCGGCGCGAGCGTGCTGATCGGCACACCGTTGAGCCTCCAGGTCGCCAGATACTTCGGATACGAGCCCTCCGACACCGCCGATGCCGACCGTCGCCGGGCACTGCATCGACGCATCAGCCTCGCCTGGGCCGGCTACGGCGCGCTGCACGTGGCGATCATGTTTCCGTTGTATCTGGCCGACAACACGGTGGCGCTGGGGACGATCGCGGTCTTCGTGAACAAGCCGGGCATGGCCGCGATGCTGGCGCTGACGGCGGTATGGATTCGCCGGGCGAGGCCGGCCGAGCCCGCCACGCCGCGCTGACACGCGCCGACTCCATCCCCTCGTCTATGGTTGTACTCTCTGTATATCCACAGCGAACAGACCTGAGGTGTCCACATGCGAACTCGCCAGCCTTCCCCCCCGTCCACACGACGCGGTCGGCGGGTGCGGGAGACCAGGCGCCGGTTCATGCGCGCACTGGCTGAACTGTCGTTGGAGTCCGGATACGCCGCTGCGACAATTGATCAGATCGCCGAGCGCGCCGACCTCGGCCGCGCGACGTTCTACACCCATTTCCGGGACAAGGACGATCTGCTCGCCCAGATGGTGGCCGAGCTGCGGGAGGATCTGGACGCGCGGATAGCGGATGCGGCCAAGCCCGATGACGTGGGGTTTTCCGGGGCCGCGTTGACCGCGCTGTTCGAACACGCTGCCGCCGAGCCGCAGATGTATCGCCTCGTGCTGCGTGGTACCGGCGACGGCCTGCCGCTGCGGGAACTGATGGAGATGACCGCACGGACAACCGAGCAGCTGTGGTCGGACCGGGCGAAGGAGTTCGGCTCGACACCCAGGGTTCCACTGACAGTCGCGGCGTGGGCCTGGACCGGCCAAACACTCACGCTGCTTCGCTGGTGGCTCGAGGCCGAGACGCCGTACGACCCGAAGCACATGGCGACCATGGCCCGTGATATCGCGCTGCGGGGGCACCTGTGGGCGCAGGGATTCTCCCCCTATGACGAGGCCGAGGTGCTCGGCCGAGCGGGACACAGCTGAGCACCTCGGATCCGGTACCTGGTCAGAGTGCCGCGAGTTCGGGCGCCAGCTCACGTAGCACCGAGACCGGCGCGACCCCGGCACCGATGGCCGCGAACCGTGCAACGACACCATGCAGATCACCTTGCGGTACGGACCGAGTACCTCCGGCGATATCGGAGGCTGCGTACTCATGGCCCGCGGACGGATTCGGTTGAGAATCGCAGTCTGATCATGAACTCCGGCTGCTGGCGGCGGCGCGCCCGGACTCAACGGCCTCCGCGCGCAGGCGACCGCTGACGATGTCTGCCCGGAGTTCTTCGAGCCGTTCGACGTACTTGATGATTCCGGCACTCCCCCATTGGAATAGCCGCTGGTCGATCGCACCCCCGAGCTCGGCGTCGAAGGGAAATGGTGTCGAAGATGGGAGCTCGGGCGCGAGCGTCCGATCACGCCCGCGGTCCCGCGCGACCTGCGCACGGCGCGCGGCGACTTCGGTATCGATGAGCCGCACGACCTGTTCCTCGGTCATGAATCCGGCGAAGCTCAGCCGCGCCACGAACTCCCGCTCGGTAAACCATTCCGGCGGGTTGTAGGGACTGGAGAGCCAATCCTGGAGAACCGTCATACCTTCGGGTGTCACATAGTAGGTCTTGGCGTCCTGCGGCCCCGGCCGTGGATCCACCTCGAACCGGACCCAACCCTCCTCCGTCATCTTGTTCAGAGCGCGGTACACCTGGCTCATCTGCGTGTTCGCTCGCAGGGACCGCCCGCGCGTATCGAAGTACTTCTTCAGCTCATACCCGGTGGACGGTCGCCTACCGAGGACGCCGAGCAGCAGCAGCTCCAGTTTCACCCAATCGTCCTTTCGCGCACCCACCGCAGATTATTCCACTAGTTGGGTACCGAGTCGCCCGCCGATCCGATAGGCGTGTCAATGTCACCGCCGATTCGTCAACGACGAAATCCGGCCTCACGTGCTACTGGCAGCAGGGAGTTCGACGTCGATCGCGTTTCTTCCAGACTGACCCCTGTTGCAGCGGCCCCGACCGCGCGTCGCCTGCCCGATTGCCAGACTGTAGTCAAACGTCTACACTAACCGCAGCTTCGCAGTCACCGGGCCGCCTGCACGCGCCCGTATCCGTGCCTGACAGCCGTGGTCGCGGTCGGCGGATACAGCAGCGCGACGGTGTCGATCCTGAAGCCGACATCGTGCGGCGCCCTGGTTCGCCGTGCGGCGCATCTGATCGATCTCGTTGACCCTTTCCCACCCGCACTAGGAGTTCTCGTTGCAGAACGGATTCCCACCGATGGTCGTCGCGCTCGCGGTTGCTGTCGGGCTCGTACTTCCGACACAGGAAGCGGCGGCGGCTCCCCCCGAAGCGCCTCACCAGTGCCAGTCGGGTGTATCCGATGAACCGCCCTGCAATCCGTACCTGGCACCGGACGGCGGAACCCACCGGGACGGGTACCGCCAACAGTCCTACCCCTACCCGACCGCCCCGGACGGGCAGTATCGTGCCGAGCACGCGTTTCTTCCCGGGGTAGTACCGATCTGGGCGTATGAGTCGACGCCGTACCCCAATGGCGAGCGGGTCATCTGGGCGTCGATGTCGGGGACCAACCAGGTGGTCAAGCTCGACCAGAAGAGCCTGCGCACATACGCGACGACGCCACCGGTCGCCGCCTCGGCGAGTGTCGGAACCGCCTATTACGAACTGAATTCGAACAACCAGGTCATTCGGATCGCCGACCGGGCGGTCGAGGCATTCGGAGACGTCGACCCGGCGATACCTTCCTCGCCGATCCGCAGCGTCGCCCGATACTCGATTCCGGACGAATTCTTCTGCCGGGCAGAGCAACTGACCGGCGTCGCACATACCTACGACGGTCGCCTCGTGGTGGGAACAGAGTTCGGCGACATGATCGTGTTGCCCGCCGATCCGACGGAATGGCAGACAAGTGGCGTGCTCGCGCACTATTCCGTCAACGGACCGCGCTGCGACGACCCTGCCGTGCCCGAAGCCGATCTCGAACAGCTCACCAACAACTTCGCCGTCGACGAGGACGGTGGTATATATCCGGCCACGACCGCGGCGCAGTACCGATTGGATTGGGACGGTTCGGCCCTGGCCGCAACGTGGCGGACCGAGTATCAGACCTCCCCGACGCCGAGCGCAGTCTCGCTGGGACGTGGTACCGGATCGACACCGACCCTGATGGGAACCAGCGCCCAGGAGGATCGCTTCGTCGTCCTGACAGACGAGCAACCCGTCCGGAACCTAGTGCTCATGTGGCGAGACGAGATTCCCGCCGATTGGACACCCATCGCCCCGGGCCGGGACCCACGCATCGCCTGCGAAGTCGAGATCGACTTCGGTGACGGCCGAACCCGCACAACCACCGAGCAATCTGTCGCAGTCGCCGGACACTCCGCCGTCGTCGTCGACAACCAGCTACAGAACGACGAGCGGTACGCGGCGATGCCCCGATACAACCGCGTCGCCGCCAGCGGGCTCGCCGGCGGCGATCCCGCGCAAACGGCGCACGGGGTCGCGCGGGTCGACTGGGACCCGCAGACCCGATCGTGTCGCACCGTGTGGGAAAACCCGACAGCCAGCTTCCCCAACGGGGTTCCGATGATCTCCCGCGGTTCGGATGTGGTGCTCGGCAATTCGCTTCAGGTTCAGCCTGATGGACGTGCGGTATTCGGTGTCCACGCGCTCGATCTGGGCACCGGAGAGTCCCGGTGGTTCGTGCCGGGCGCTGCGCAGGAGTGCGCACCTGGTGTGGTGGCGGGGTTGCTGGCAACCGGCACATCGACCGTGTCCGGCGAGATGGCGAACAATGTCCCCACACTGACCGGGGGCAATGCCTGTGAGAACGGTTTCTATTCCGGCATGACAATGGGATCCGACGGCAGTATCTACACCGGAACTATCGCCGGGATCTCACGGTTCGCCCCCAAGGGATAGCGCGCCGGCCGGAAACATCAGGTCTCGCGAGCTAGCGGAATCGTCGCGGGCACTCGGCGCGCTGATCGCGGAGTCGCTCGCGACGACGGCGACCGAGTAGCGGCCGGGGCAGGAAAGCGGCCGAAGGTTCCCGTCCACCGGGAGACGTTGTTGGGAGCCTGTCGCATCGAACTTACTGTGACTCCGGCCACTGGGACGCCCCAGTAGGGCCGAACCGATATCCAGTAGGGAGTCCCTATGAACCTGATGAAGTCTCGCCTGTTCGCGATGATCGCCACGGTCATCGCGGCGGTGGCGGTGATGGCCGCCGGTGCAGGTAGCGCGGCCGCGGCACCGCAGACCGGGGAAATGTTCCTCACGTTCGTCCGGCACGGCGAATCGGCCGGCAACAATTCCGGGCTGATCGACACGTCGGTCCCGGGCCCCGAGCTGACCGAGAAGGGGCGGGCGCAGGCCGCTGCGGTCTCCCAGCTGCTGGCCGATTGCAAGTTCGACGGCGTCTACGCATCGACGATGGTGCGGACCCAGCAGACGGCGGAGCCGACCTCGCAGCTGTGCGGTCATTCCACCGTCGTCGAAGAGGGGCTGCACGAGATCGAGGCAGGCATCTACGAGGGCACCCCCGAAAAGGATGCGCGCGAGGGCTACTTGGCCGCACCGATCCAGTGGCTGCAGGGCAACCTGGACGCCAGGATCCCCGGCTCGATCAACGGCCACGAGTTCAAGAAGCGCATGGATAACTCCCTGCAGGACATCAAGGACCGCGGCAGCAAGCGCGCGGTGATCTTCTCCCACGGCGGCGCCATCATGTTCTGGACACTCATGTCCGTCTCGAACCCCGATATGAGCAAGCTGCAGACCGACCCGCTGCACAACACCGGCCGCGTGGTCGTGAAGGGCACCCCGGCGAAGGGCTGGAAGCTCGTGTCGTGGGACGGCCACCCCGCCGGCTGAACCCGCCATCTCGGCGTGCCGACCGCCCAGAACCGCCACTGACGCCGTCGGGGCACACAATCTGAACCTGCGACCGCTTGACTCCCAGTCAAGCGGTCGCAGGTCGTAACCCCTTCAGCCCAACGCAGGAGAATTGCCCTCCGGCCTGCACCGGAGGGCAATTCTGTAGTTCGACGATACGAAGTCTCGGGTACGCGGACGGCTGCCCAGCTCCTTCGGAGCGGACCTGTTCGAACGTCTAGCCTGGAGCCCTATCGCGGTGCCATCGAACCGCCCTTTAGGCATTCGGCCGCATAATCCATCGAACCGTCGTCAAAGATGCCGGTCCCGGGTTGATAAAGGTCCAGTCAGCGCAGCCCACCAATTTCTTGTCACCGCTACCCGAGGGCGGCCGTATGGGTCGACCGAATTCGGATAAGGGTTGGGTTGCTGATCGACGGGATTCACCGGCGTAGTCGCGACGGCGGACCGACCCGTTAGTGGCGCCGGCGCGAGCCCGAATCCACGCCTCCGAGGGCGAAACCGCAGAAGCGCAGCACCGCCTATGCCTGGCCGACCGGGCAGCGGAAGCGGCCGACGACCACGAACCACCCGAGGCCGGCTACTGGTACACCCCCGGATTCGTCGGCCTCCAACGGGCCATAGTCCTACGGGTGCTCGGACAGGAAGATAGAGCGAGAGACGAAGTACGGGCCGCAGTGGACGCGTTACCAGAGGCGCACCGGCGCGCCGCGTGGGCGACGAAGTGGAGACGAGCGGCGGACGGTGTGACCGACATACCGCGCTGATAGGAGAGGCGTGGAGACTCCCAGCAACACGACTCCGAATAGCCCGCACCAACGTTTGAACCGACGCTGATTCTCTCGCCGCAACACGACCTCTATACCCACGATCGTGGCCTAGTGTTGGCCATGCTCGACCGCCATGGACAGATACGAGTCTGGTAGACAGACTATTTCAACCACTCGTACCATGGCCGAGCAGATCGCCGGTGTACAGGACGCATAGCAGGGGCAGCCCAGCATGATCGATATTTCGGTTTCACCGTCGTTTGAAGTACCCTACGATGCCTACGCGTTTCCCCGTTCGGTTACTCCTCGGGGCCAACTCAGCTTTGGGACCGACGAGCTGGCGCACGCACTCTTCGCCACGGGACGGGCACCCGGTGAGCAGCACAGATACGGCAGAGCATCGACCTGGGAATGGCTGCATCGAACGTCTCTTATCCCGGCGTATATTCGCCGTCGACCTGGTGGGGCTCTTACCCGTTCGCGACTGGCGACCGAACTCGATCGGTCCGAGCTCGTCGGCCTCTCCTACGCCCTAGGAACCGCGATGACAGCGATATTCTGCCGCCAAGTCTTGAACGTAAGCCACCTGCTACATATCGACCGCTACGCGTCGACGTACGCAGTCGGATTCACCAAAGGCCGCAAGCGTGCGGACCTGATCGGCCGTGCTCCCTCAGGATGGGTTGTGGCCGAAGCGAAAGGGCGTTCACGCGCCATGGAACGCACGCTCCGCCGCAAGCTGGTCGAACAGAAGCGTTCTGTGCTGTCGATCGAGTCCACCCCGCCCTCGCTCGCGTTGGGATGCGTCGCCTCATTCCCCGATGGGCGGGACATGATCGTTCAGGCTTTCGACCCAGAGGAGCCCGACGTGGATGCGATATCTCTCGACGAGTTGACGCGAGACCAGTACCTGTACGCGTATTACCTTCCCCTTATCAACACCATCGAGTCCGGCGATCGCATCGACCGCGGGTCAGCAGCGACACCATTCGAGCAAGCCGACTTCGGCAGGTTTCGCGTACAGGTCGGACTCATGAGAGAGATCGCCGATCTAGTCAGGGAGTCCACCTCGCCATGGCGCCTCACCGGTTTCAGCGACCAAGTCGACGCGCATCTCGCATCAGCTCGGGAACGCGGAATCACCATGTTTTCTGACGGATCTCGTATTCGAACAGACTGGACAGAAGTCATGCAGGCAGACTGAGCTGAGCAAAGTCACAGCGTCGCAGTCGATTCGCGAGCTAATCGTCAGAGCCCCCCACGATTAGCGATCACCGTCCGACATCACAATTCTCGCTCGCTGTTCCACGATTGGCGAACTCGTAGTCGGGAACCTGAGGATGACGGCACCGCCCTTCGGCGCGCTCCCTTATGGTTGACACGGATTCAATCCTTGCCAAGTCACGGCCTACTGTTGTCGAGGCCGCGGCTGCGCGGTGAAAAATCCACTTTACGGGGCCGCGCCGGGAAGAAGCCGGACCTGCCCGACCGCCCTCTCGCTCAGCTGAAGACGTAGTCCTTCAACGGAAAATGCCCACTGCGCCACGCAGCTTCAACGGTCGACGCAGGCCGCAATGGCACGTCCCCGTGCTTGTCGAAGTAGTAACTGTTGGCGGTGGCGCAACTGTCCTGCCAGAACACTTGGCCGCCACGGCGGGCGAGCATTTCGCGGAAGTAGCGGTCGTTGGCTTCCTCGGTGACTTCGATGCGGGCGGCGGCGGTGGCGCGGGCGTGGTGCAGGCAGCGCAGGATGTGGCGGGTCTGGTTCTCGATGAGGGTGAAGTAGGACGCGCCGTTGTAGCCGTAGGGGCCGATGATGGAGAAGAAGTTGGGGAAGCCGGGGACGCTCACACCTTCGTAGGCTTGCAGGCGGTTGTGGTCCCACCAGGTTTCGAGGTCGCGGCCGCCGATGCCGTGCAGATCGTAGGTGGGCATATTGCCCGATTCCATGACTTTGAAGCCGGTGGCGAGGATGAGGACGTCGGCGGTGTGTTCGGTGCCGGACTCGACGCGCACACCGGTGGAGGTGATCTCGCTGATCGGTGTGGTTTCCAGGGTGACGTTGGATCGGTTGAAGGTCGACAGGTAGTCGTTGGAGAAGCTGGGGCGTTTGCAGCCGAGCGCGTATTTCGGGGTCAGCGCTTCCCGCACGACGGGGTCTTTCACCTGGCGACGAAGGTGGGCCAGTCCCGCGCGTTCGCCGATCGCGGCGGTCGGCAGGGAACGGTGGTAGTGGGCGGCGAGCGGGAAGGTGAATTCGACGTAGGTCTGGCTCACCAGCCGGGTCAGGGTGCGGCCACCCGGGATTCTCATCGCCAAGCGCACGGGCAGCGGCAGCGGCATATCGGGGCGCGGCAGGCACCAGATCGGGGTGCGCTGGAACACCGTCAGATGCGCTACCCGCGGAGCGATCTCGGGTATCACCTGCACGGCCGAGGCGCCGGTGCCGATGATCGCGACGCGCTTGCCGCGCAGGTCCTGGCTGTGGTCCCAGCGGGAGGTGTGCATCGTGACGCCGGCGAAGCTGTCGATCCCGGCGATGTCGGGGAGCTTGGGCCGGGTGAGCACGCCGGTCGCGCTGATCACGAAACGCGCGGTCAGGTCGGCACCGTCGGCGATGTGCAGGATCCAGCGATCGCCGTCCTCGTCGAAGTCCGCGCCGGACACGGTGGTGCTGAAACGAATTCTGGGACGCAGCTGGTATTTGTCGACGCACGATTCGGCGTAGGCCTTGAGTTCGTGCCCCGGCGCGTAGACCCGCGACCAATCGGTGCGCTGTTCGAAGGAGAACTGGTAGCTGAACGACGGAATATCCACGGCGACACCGGGATAGGTGTTCCAATGCCAGGTCCCGCCGACGCCGTCGGCGTCGTCGACGAGCAGGAAGTCGTCGAACCCGGCGTTGCGCAACGCGATCGCCGCACCGATGCCGGAGAACCCGGCACCGACGATGATGATCTCGTGATCGACGGCGGTGGTCATGCGATCTCCTTCGACCGAGTGGGCAGGCCAGCGGGGACGAGTTCGGGCGGGTTGTGCGTGCGGCCCGGGCCGGCTACCCTGCGCACGATATGTCCGTCATCCTCGGCGTAGACGATGATGTCGACCCGGTGCTCGATCCCGTCGACGGTGCGCACACCCAGCGGGACCAGTCGCGCGATCGGCCAGGTCACCAGGGTGCAGTGCGGTTGCCCGAGGGTGCGGTAGTAGCTGTTGTGCACCACGACCCCGGCCGCCTCATCGGGGGTGAGCCGGTGCCGCAGCCACGAATCACGCACCTGCAGACGTAGATTG